>NZ_CP012981.1:1579889-1895867 GCF_001411495.1 Burkholderia cepacia ATCC 25416
GCCGCATCGACGCCCGGCAGTGCGGCGAGGCCCGTCACGCCCATGCCGACGAGCGCGGGCGTGTTCGGCATCGTGCGCACGACGCGTGCGTAGTCGCCGAGCCAGCGCGCGAGATCGCTGCCGCGGATGCCGGCCGCGATGCTGATCACGAGCTGTGTCTTCAGGTGCGGCGCGAGCGCCTGCGCGACGTCCTTCAGCACCTGCGGCTTCACCGCGAGCACGATCGCGTCGTAGTCGGCGAGCGTTGCGTCGACGGCCGCGCCGGTGCGGATGCCGAATTGCTGCGCGGCGCGTGCGCGCACCTCTTCGTTGACGTCGATGGCATACAGGCCGTCAGCGGCGACGCCGCGCTTGATCAGGCCGCCGATCAGGGCCGCGGCCATGTTGCCGCCGCCGATGAATGCGATTTTCATGGTGTTCGATTGAGCGAGTGAGTGAACAGGAGGGCGGAAAGGGCGCGGCGTTCAGTGCGAGTAATCGCGCGCGCCGAAGATCGCGGTGCCGACGCGCACGATCGTCGCGCCTTCGAGCACGGCCGCGTCGAGATCGGCGGACATGCCCATCGACAGCGTGTCGAGCGGCAGACCGTCGGCGCGCAACGCGTCGAACAGCGTGCGCAGCGCGCGATGCGGCACGCGTTGCGCGTCGGTGTCGCCGGCCGGTTCGGGAATCGCCATCAGGCCGCGCAGCCGCAGCGACGGCAGCGCGGCGACCGCGCGCGCGACCTCGGCCACGTCGGCCGGTGCGACGCCGCTCTTCGACGCCTCGCCGCTGATGTTCACCTGCACGCACACGTTGAGCGGCGGCAGGTGCGCGGGGCGTTGCTCCGACAGGCGCTGGGCGATCTTCAGCCGGTCGACCGAATGGACCCAGTCGAAGCGTTCGGCAACCGGGCGCGTCTTGTTCGATTGCAGCGGCCCGATGAAATGCCATTCGAGGCTCGCGCGCAGGTCGGCGAGCGCGTCGATCTTGTCGATCGATTCCTGCACGTAGTTTTCGCCGAATGCACGCTGCCCGGCCGCATGCGCGGCGCGCACGTCGGCGGCGGGAAACGTCTTCGAGACGGCGAGCAGCGATACGGTGGCGGGATCGCGGCCGGCCGCGCGGGCGGCGTCGGCGATGCGGCGATGAACGGATTCGAGGCGGGCGGCGAGATCGGACATGACGGGCACGAAAGCAGGCACGGAAGCGGGCATGTAGCGGATGCGCCGCGGCACGCGGCGCATCGATCCGCCCATTATACGGACGCCGGGCGCGAGGCCCAGGGCCCGCCCGTCATTCGTATGAACAGGCCCTAGCCATACAGCAGGTGCTCGACGAGCTGGATCCAGTGGGCCACCGGAATCTGCGTGCCGCTCTGCAGGTGCGCGATGCAGCCGACGTTGCCGGAGACGATCATCTGCGGCTCGAGCGCCTGCAGCTTCAGCAGCTTCTGCTTGCGCAACCGGTACGACAGCGACGGCTGCGTCAGCGAATAGGTGCCGGCCGAGCCGCAGCACAGATGGCTGTCCGCCGGCAGCCGCACGTCGATGCCGAGGGTCTCGAGCAGGCGTTCGACCTTGCCGCGCGACTGCTGGCCGTGCTGCAGCGTGCACGGCGGGTGGTACGCGACCGTATGGACCGCACGGCGGCGCGCGAGCGTCGCGAGCTCGGCCTCGAACGCGAGCAGCACGTCGGAGATGTCGCGCGTCAGCGACACGATGCGCTGCGCCTTCTCCGCGTAGGCCGGGTCGTCGCGCAGCAGGTGCGCGTATTCGAGCACCGTCGCGCCGCAGCCCGACGCGTTCATCACGATCGCCTCGACACCCTGTTCGACATGGGGCCACCACGCGTCGATGTTGCGGCGCGCGTCGTCGAGCGCTTCGTCGTGATAGTTCAGGTGCAGGCGGATCGCGCCGCAGCAGCCGGCATCGGGCGCGACGACGGTCTCGATGCCGAGCGCGTCGAGCACGCGCGCGGTCGCGATATTGATGTTCGGCAGCATCGACGGCTGCACGCAGCCGCCGAGCATCAGCATCTTGCGCGTATGCGTCAGGTGCGGCCATTCGAGCAGCCGCGTGCGCGGCGGCACCTTGTCGCGCAGCCGCTTCGGCAGCAGCGGACGGACGTGCTGTCCGAGCCGCATCACCGGCGAGAACAGCGCGGCGTTCGGCACGAGGCTCGCGAGCACGCGGCGCACGAGACGCTGCTGCACGGGGCGCTGAACCTGTGCCTCGACGTGCTTGCGGCCGATCTCGACGAGCCGGCCGTACTGGACGCCGGACGGGCAGGTCGTCTCGCAACTGCGGCACGTGAGGCAGCGGTCGAGGTGCTGCTGCGTGCTGCGCGTGACGGGCGCGCCTTCGACCATCTGCTTGATCAGGTAGATGCGGCCGCGCGGGCCGTCGAGTTCGTCGCCGAGCAACTGGTAGGTCGGGCAGGTCGCGGTGCAGAACCCGCAATGCACGCACTTGCGCAATATCGCGTCGGCTTCGTCGCCGTCGGGCGTATTGCGGATGAAATCGGCGAGGTTCGTCTGCATCTCAGAGATCCGGATAGAGCCGGCCGCGGTTGAAGATGCGCGCGGGATCGAACGCGGCTTTCAACCCGCGGTGGATTTTCATCATCGGGGCGGGGAGCGGCGTGAACACGCCCGCGCTGCGGTCGTACGCGTCGCCCGCGCGGAACAGCGTCGCGTGGCCGCCGGCCTGCTTGGCGCTCATCCGCACGGTCTGCGCATCGGCGTCGGTGATCCACCAGCGCTGCGCGCCGCCCCATTCCATCAACTGGGTGCCGGGCAGGTGCATCGGTTCGGTGATCGACGGCAGCGCGAGACGCCACAGCGCATAGCCGGGTGGGATGCCGTGGAAGAACGGGTCGGTATGCTCGCGCAGGCCGGCCCAGAAGCGCTCGGCCTCGACCGCGTCGACGACTTCGCCGCCGAGCAGCGTCTTCGCGGATTTCACGGCCGCTTCGGCACCCGACAGGCGCAGGACGAGCGTGCCGTTGCGCCACCCGCTCGCGCTGACGGGCAGCGGATGGCCGCCCCATTCGTTGAGCTTGCGCACCGCGTCGGTCGCGGTCATCTCGAACTTCAGCGTGACTTCGGCGACGGGCATCGGCAGCACCTTGAGCGACAGGTCGAGCATCAGCCCGAGCGTGCCGAGCGCGCCGGCCATCAGCCGCGACACGTCGTAGCCGGCGACGTTCTTCACGACCTGGCCGCCGAAGCGCAGCACTTCGCCGCGGCCGTTCATCAGCGTGACGCCGAGCGTGAAATCGCGCGGCGCACCGCAGGTGGCCCGGCGCGGGCCCGCGAGGCCGGCCGCGACGCAGCCGCCGACGGTGGCCGCGCGGCCGAAGTGCGGCGGCTCGAACGGCAGCATCTGGCCGCACTCGGCGAGGACGGTTTCAAGCTGTGCGAGCGGCGTGCCCGCGCGGACCGTGACGACGAGTTCAGCCGGGTCGTACGACACGACGCCCTGAAACGCGCGCGTGTCGAGAATTTCGCCCTCGAGCGCCTGGCCGTACCAGTCCTTGGTGCCGCCGCCGCGAATCCGCAGCGGCCGGCCGTCGGCGCTGGCGGCGCGGACGCGGTCGGCCCATCCGGCGACGATGTCGTCCTCTTCCATGTTCTGTTGCTGCCTCGACTTGTTGTTCGGTCGATTGTACCGGGGTGGCGCGATTCCACATCGCGACTATCCCTAAGACCGGTATCGCGGGCCGTCTGCCCGCGTCGCCGCATGAACAGGCCGTGCGGGCACGGTCGAACGCCGCGGCATGGCCGCGGGCACCGGCCGCGACCCGCGCGGGCCGCTCAGAAGCGCGGCAGGTCGGGGTGCGGCAGCAGCCCGCCGCGCACGTGCTGGCGACCGTATTCGGCGCAGCGCGCGCGGGTCGGGATGCCCTTGTCCGGGTTCAGCAGCCCCGCCGGATCGAAGGCGCGCTTGACCGCGAAGAACGCGTCGCGCTCCTGCGGCGAGAACTGTACGCACATCGAATTGAGCTTCTCGATGCCGACGCCGTGCTCGCCCGTCACGCTGCCGCCGAATTCCACGCAGCATTCGAGGATTTCCGCGCCGAACTGCTCGGCGCGGTGCAGTTCGTCCGGATCGTTCGCGTTGTAGAGGATCAGCGGATGCATGTTGCCGTCGCCCGCGTGGAACACGTTGATGCAGCGCAGCCCGTAGCGCGTTTCGAGCTGCTCGATGCGCGCGAGCAGCGGGCCGATCGCGCGGCGTGGCACGGTGCCGTCCATGCAGTAGTAGTCGGCCGAAATGCGGCCGGCGGCCGGGAACGCGTTCTTGCGGCCCGACCAGAAGCGCAGCCGCTCGTGCTCGTTGCGCGATACCTGGATGCGTGTCGCGCCATGCTCGCGCAGCACGGCCGTCATCCGCACGATCTCTTCCGCGACTTCTTCCGGCGTGCCGTCCGATTCGCACAGCAGGATCGCTTTCGCCTCGAGATCGTAGCCCGCGTGCGTGAACGCCTCGACGGCCTGCGTGGCCGGCTTGTCCATCATTTCGAGCCCGGCCGGGATGATCCCCGACGCGATGATCGCCGCGACGGCCTCGCCGCCCTTGACGACGTCGTCGAAGCTCGCCATCACGAGCTGGGCCGTCTGCGGCTTCGGGATCAGCTTCACCGTGACCTCGGTGACGATCGCGAACATCCCTTCGCTGCCGATCATCACGGCGAGCAGGTCGAGGCCCGGCATGTCGAGCGCCAGCGAACCGAATTCGACGATCTCGCCGTCGATCGTCACCGCGCGCACGCGCATCACGTTGTGCACGGTCAGCCCGTATTTCAGGCAATGGACGCCGCCGGAATTTTCCGCGACGTTGCCGCCGATCGTGCACGCGATCTGCGACGACGGATCGGGCGCGTAGTACAGGCCGTACGGCGCGGCGGCCTCCGAGATCGCGAGGTTGCGCACGCCGGGCTGCACGGTCGCCGTGCGGGCGTAGGGATCGACTTCGACGATGCGCGTGAAGCGCGCAAGCGACAGCACGACGCCGAGCGCGATCGGCAACGCGCCGCCCGACAGGCTCGTGCCCGCGCCGCGCGGCACGATCGGCACCTCCATGCGGCGGCAGATCTGCACGATCCGCTGCACCTGCGATTCCGTTTCGGGCAGCGCGACCGCGAGCGGCAGGCGGCGGTACGCGGACAGGCCGTCGCATTCGTACGGCGCCGTGTCTTCGTCGCGGTACAGCAGGCAGTGCGTCGGCAGCACGGCCATCAGCGCCTGCACAACTTCGCGCTGGCGCTGCGCGCGTGCCGCGCTCGACAGTTCGACGGGAGCGTTCATGGGGTCTCCTGCAGCAGGCGGCGCGGCGTCGCGCCGCCGTGTCAGCACGTGAAAATCTTGCCCGGATTCATCAGGTTGCGCGGATCGAGCGCGAGCTTGATCGCACGCATCGTGTCGATCGCGTTGTCGCCGTGCTCCTTCGGCAGGAAGCGCATCTTGTGCAGCCCGACGCCGTGCTCGCCCGTGCAGGTGCCGCCGAGGCGCAGCGCGCGCTCGACGATCCGGTCGTTGATGTGCTCGGCTTCCGCGATTTCCTCGGGCTTGTCGGGGTCGATCAGGATCGCCACGTGGAAATTGCCGTCGCCGACGTGGCCGACGATCGGGCAGGGCAGCGACGAGGCGCGCAGGTCGACTTCGGTTTCCTCGACGCACGCGGCGAGCTGCGAGATCGGCACGCAGACGTCGGTCGTCACCGCGCGGCAGCCGGGTTTCAATTGCAGCATCGCGAAATACGCGTTGTGGCGTGCGGCCCAGAGGCGCGTGCGGTCTTCGGGGCGGGTTGCCCATTCGAAACCCTGGCCGTTGTTCTGGCCCGCGAGCGCCTGCACGAGCTCGGCCTGTTCCTTCACGCCGGCCTCGGTGCCGTGGAATTCGAAGAACAGCGTCGGCGCTTCGGTGAGCGTCAGGTTCGAATGGCGGTTGATCGAGCGCACGGCGAGCGCATCGACGAATTCGACGCGCGCGATCGGCACGCCGATCTGGATCGTCTCGATCACGGTGCGCACCGCGTCGCCCATCGACGGGAACGTGCAGATCGCGGCCGATACGGCTTCGGGCAGCGGATGCAGGCGCAGCGTGATCTCGGTGATCACGCCGAGCGTGCCTTCGGAGCCGACGAACAGGCGCGTGAGGTCGTAGCCGGCCGACGACTTGCGGGCGCGCGAGCCGGTCTTCACCACACGGCCGTCGGCGAGCACGGCGGTCAGGCCGAGCACGTTCTCGCGCATCGTGCCGTAGCGCACGGCGTTGGTGCCCGACGCACGCGTGGCGGTCATCCCGCCGATGCTGGCGTCGGCGCCCGGGTCGATCGGGAAGAACAGGCCGGTGTCGCGCAGCGCCTCGTTGAGCGCCTTGCGCGTGATGCCCGGCTCGACCGTCACGGTCAGGTCTTCGGCGTTGATCGACAGCACGCGGTTCATTTCCGACAGGTCGAGCGAGATGCCGCCGCGCACCGCGAGCAGGTGGCCTTCGAGCGACGAACCGGCGCCGTACGGGATCAGCGGGACGCTATACAGCGAGCACAGCGACACGACTTCGCGCACGTCGTCCGCGCTGTGCGCGAACACGACGGCGTCGGGCAGTTGCGGATCGAACGGCGATTCGTCGCGGCCGTGGTGGGCGCGAACGGCGTCGGCGGTCGACACGCGCTCGCCGAAGGCGGCGCGCAGCGCATCGAGCATGGCGGGGGGAAGGGGGCGGCGCGTGGCGGCCGGCGGGGCAGGGTGATTCACGAACGTCTCCTTGTCAATCCGGATGAGCGCGTTGGCGCCGCCCCGGCTCCCGTGCTGCTGGGTTTCGGCCCATTCTACGCTGTAACGCCTGCTGCGCCCGCCGTCGCGGGCTGCGATAATCGCGTTCGAACGCAACCGGGCCGCGTCGCGGCCGCGCACGAGAGGACATCCGCATGGGCAACCGCTTGAGCAAGATCGCCACGCGTACCGGCGACGACGGCACCACCGGCCTCGGCGACGGCCGGCGTATCGGCAAGGACGATACGCGGATCGCCGCGATCGGCGACGTCGACGAGCTGAACTCGAACCTCGGCGTGCTGCTCGCCGAAACGCTGCCGGACGATATCCGCACGGCGCTCGTGACGATCCAGCATGACCTGTTCGATCTCGGCGGCGAATTGTGCATTCCCGGCCATACGGTGCTCGACGACACGCATCTCGCGCGTCTCGATCGCTGGCTCGCCGACTACAACGCGACGCTGCCGCCGCTGAAGGAATTCATCCTGCCGGCCGGCTCGCGCGCGGCGTCGCTCGCGCACGTGTGTCGAACCGTATGCCGTCGCGCGGAGCGTTCGATCGTCGCGCTCGGGCGCACCGAAACGCTCAACGATGCGCCGCGACGCTACGTGAACCGGCTGTCGGACCTGCTGTTCGTGCTGGCGCGCGTGCTGAACCGTGCCGACGGCGGATCGGACGTGCTGTGGGAACGCGGCCGTGTCCGCTGACCGCTGACGATTCGCCCCCTTACCCTTGCCGCGCTGCGACAATTTGCCCGAGGGGCATCGAATTTTTAAAAAGGTATTGTGTGTGCATGTTTAACGGAGAACGAACATGACCCACATCACCGCTGACCAGATGGCTCGCGTGAAGGCCACTGCCCCTGTCCTCGCCGTGCACGGCGCGACGATCACGAAGCACTTCTACCAGCGCATGTTCGCGCGCCATCCGGAACTGAAGAACCTGTTCAACCAGACGCACCAGAAGACGGGCGGCCAGCCGGAAGCGCTCGCGAAGGCCGTCTACGCGTATGCGGCGAACATCGACAATCTCGGTGCGCTGGGCGGGGCTGTGTCGCACATCGCGCACAAGCACGCGAGCCTGAACATCCGCCCCGAGCATTACCCGATCGTCGGCGAGAACCTGCTCGCCTCGATCGTCGAGGTGCTGGGCGACGCGGTCGATGCCGACACGCTCGAGGCGTGGCGCGTGGCTTACGGCCAGCTCGCGCAGATCCTGATCGGCGCCGAGGCCGACCTGTACGCGGGTGCCGCCTGGAGCGGGTTCCGTCCGTTCAAGGTCGAGCGCAAGGTGCGCGAAAGCGACGAGATCACGTCGTTCTACCTGACGCCCGCCGACGGCGGCGCGGCGCCGACGTTCGAGCCCGGCCAGTACATCACGGTGAAGCGTTTCGTCGGCGATCTCGGCGTCGACCAGCCGCGCCAGTACAGCCTGTCCGACGCGCCGCACGGCAAGTGGCTGCGCATCTCGGTGAAGCGCGAAGCCGGCAGGCCGGAAGTCATTCCGGCCGGCAAGGTGTCGACGCTGATGCACAACGGTGTGGAAGAGGGCGCGATCGTCGAGGTCACCGCGCCGATGGGCGAATTCTCGCTGAAGCGCGGCGTCGAGACGCCGGTGGTGCTGATTTCCGGCGGCGTCGGCCTGACGCCGATGGTGTCGATGGCGTCGACGCTGGTCGACGAAGGCAGCAAGCGCGACGTGCGGTTCGTCCATGCATGCCGATCGGGCGCGGTGCACGCGTTCCGCGGCTGGCTGAACGACACGGTGCGCGAGCATGCGAACGTCAAGCGCACGGTGCTGTACGAGCTGGTCGGTCCGAACGATCGCGTCGGCGTCGACCACGATCTGGAAGGGCGCCTCACGCCGGAGCGCGTGCGGCACTACGCGCTGGTGCCGGACGCCGACTACTACGTCTGCGGCCCGATCGCGTTCATGAAGGCACAACGCGATGCGCTGGTCGCGCTCGGCGTCGCGCCGGAACGCATCAATACCGAGATCTTCGGTTCGGGCGCGCTCGAGTGATGCGCTGACCGGCAGTCGGCGGCCCGCGAAAAAAAGCCCGGCGCGAGCCGGGCGTTTTTCGTTTCGGCGCAGGCGCGGACGATCAGTTCCCGCTGCCGCGCGTGACGCGGCGTGCCTTCACCGATTCCGCGAGGCCTTCGAGCACCTTCACGCTGTCGTCCCACGCGATGCACGCGTCGGTGATGCTCTGGCCGTAGGTCAGTTCGCAGCCTTCCTTCAGGTCCTGGCGCCCCTCGACGAGATGCGACTCGATCATCACGCCGACGATGCGGGCGTCACCGGCCGCGATCTGGCGGCCGATGTCGGCACAGACGGGGATCTGGTTCTCGTGCTTCTTCGAGCTGTTCGCGTGGCTCGCGTCGATCATCAGGCGTGCGGCGAGGCCGGCCTTGCCGATGTCCGCGCACGCGGCGTTCACGCTTTCCGCGTCGTAGTTGGGCGTCTTGCCGCCGCGCAGGATCACGTGGCAATCCTCGTTGCCGGCCGTCGACACGATCGCCGAATGGCCGCCCTTCGTCACCGACAGGAAATGGTGTGGCTGCGATGCGGCTTTGATCGCGTCGACCGCGATCTTCACGTTGCCGTCGGTGCCGTTCTTGAAGCCGACCGGGCACGACAGCCCCGACGCGAGCTCGCGGTGCACTTGCGATTCGGTCGTGCGCGCGCCGATCGCGCCCCACGAGATCAGGTCGGCGATGTACTGCGGGCTGATCATGTCGAGGTATTCGGTCGCGGCCGGCAGGCCCATCTCGTTGATCTGGAGCAGCAGCTCGCGCGCGGTGCGCAGCCCTTCGTTGATCTTGAAGCTGTTGTCGAGGTGCGGATCGTTGATGAGCCCCTTCCAGCCGACCGTCGTGCGCGGCTTCTCGAAGTACACGCGCATCACGATTTCCAGCTCGCCCTTGAAGCGCTCGCGCTCCTTCACGAGCCGCCCCGCGTACTCGATCGCCGCCTTCGTGTCATGGATCGAGCACGGCCCGATCACCACGATCAGCCGGTCGTCCATCCCGTGCAGGATGCGGTGCATCGACTGGCGCGAGTTGTAGATCAGCTCGGACGCGGCTTCGGAGCACGCGAATTCGCGGATCAGGTGGGCGGGCGGCGTCAGTTCCTTGAGTTCGCGGATGCGGACGTCGTCGGTGTTGTGCGGGGGCATGCTGTTTCTCCTTGGTTCCGGGCGCCGTTCGATCAGTGGGCGTGCGGCAGATTCATCAATTCAAGCGATTCAGTGGTTTCGGTCGGGGCCGCGGAACCGCTGCGGCGGCGACCGGGAAGCGAAGGGCGAAAAAAAACCGCCGGGTTCGCCGGCGGTTTTTTCGGGAATTTCGGTTGCGCTTTACGCGCCATCAACCCTCTCGATCCGCCAGCGGTCTGAGATGCCAAAAAAAGTAAAAGTAAAACTTGGCGGACATGACGGAGATTCGGTTCGTCAAAAAAGTTGATTCGGAATTTATACCCCGTCGCCGGGCGGCTGGCAACCGGGGAGCGTCGAAAATGCGGACATTCCGCGCATTTTCTTCAAAATGCGCGGAATGTCTGCGCCGCGATGCGGTTATGCCGTACCGCCGACCGTCATCTTGTCGATCCGCAGGGTCGGCTGGCCGACGCCGACCGGCACGCTCTGGCCTTCCTTGCCGCACACGCCGACACCGGTGTCGAGCGACATGTCGTTGCCGATCATGCTCACGTACTTCAGCGATTCCGGGCCGCTGCCGATCAGCGTCGCGCCCTTCACCGGGTAGGTGATCTTGCCGTTCTCGATCATGTACGCCTCGGACGCCGAGAACACGAACTTGCCGTTCGTGATGTCGACCTGGCCGCCGCCGAAGTTCACCGCGTACAGGCCGTTCTTCACCGACGCGATGATTTCCTGCGGATCCTTGTCGCCGTTCAGCATGTACGTGTTGGTCATGCGCGGCATCGGCAGCGCCGCGTACGATTCGCGCCGCGCGTTGCCCGTGACCGGCATCTTCATCAGGCGCGCGTTCAGGGTGTCCTGGATGTAGCCCTTCAGGATGCCGTCCTCGATCAGCGTCGTGCACTGCGTCGGGTTGCCTTCGTCGTCGATGTTCAGCGAGCCGCGGCGGTTCGGCAGCGTGCCGTCGTCGACCACCGTCACGCCCTTCGCGGCGACCTGCTCGCCGATCCGGCCGGCGAACGCGGACGAGCCCTTGCGGTTGAAGTCGCCCTCGAGGCCGTGGCCGATCGCTTCGTGCAGCAGCACGCCCGGCCAGCCCGGCCCGAGCACGACCGTCATCGCGCCGGCCGGCGCGGGGCGTGCGTCGAGGTTCACGAGCGCCGCATGCACAGCGTCGTCGACGTAGCGGGACAGGACTTCGTCGGTGAAGTAGCCGTAGTCGAAGCGGCCGCCGCCGCCGCCGGAGCCGATTTCGCGGCGGCCGTTCTGCTCGGCGATCACCGTGACCGACACGCGTACGAGCGGGCGGATGTCGGCCGCGAGCGCGCCGTCGCTGCGCGCGACCAGCACGACGTCGTATTCGCCGGCGAGGCCGGCCATCACCTGCGTGACGCGCGGGTCGCGGCCGCGCGCCATCTGCTCGATGCGCTCGAGCAGCTTGACCTTGGCCGTCGCGTCGAGCGACGCGAGCGGATCGGACGGCAGGTACAGGTCGCGGCCCGAGATGCCCTTCAGCGACGTGGCCGCCTTGATCTTCTGGCGGCCGCCGCCGGCCGCCGCGATCGCCTTGGTGGCCGCGGCCGCCTGCGCGATCGCTTCCGGGGACAGGTCGTCCGAGTACGCGAACGCGGTGCGGTCGCCCGCGACCGCGCGCACGCCGACGCCCTGGTCGATGCTGAAGCTGCCCGATTTGACGATGCCTTCCTCGAGGCTCCACGCTTCGCTGCGGGTCGCCTGGAAGTACAGGTCCGCGTAGTCGACGCGATGCGTGAAGATGTCGGCGATCGTGCGCGTGAGCAGGCTTTCGTCGAGGCCGTACGGCGTGAGCAGGATGTCCTTCGCCAGCGCGAGGTTGCGGATGCCGGGTTCGATGATGTTCATGCGGATATCGGGGTTTCTCAAAAAGTTGTCGGGTGCTTCTGGGCAGATGGGTTGGCCGCGCGGTGTTTCAAGCGGTGCGGCGGATTCAGGTCAGCACGCGATGCCGCCACGCGGGCAGGCTCTGGCGCACGTCGGCGATGCGCTGCGGATCGAGCGTGCCGCGCACGACGCTTGCGCCCACGTCGCGAACCGCGACGATCTCGCCCCACGGGTCGATCAGCATGCTGTGGCCCCAGGTGCGCCGGCCGTTCTCGTGCTTGCCGCCTTGCGCGGCCGCGAGCACGTAGCACTGGTTCTCGACGGCCCGCGCGCGCAGCAGCGTTTCCCAGTGCGCGCGGCCGGTCGTATAGGTAAATGCCGACGGTACGACGATCAATGCGCAGTCGCCCATCCTGCGATACAGCTCCGGAAAGCGGAGATCGTAACAGACGGACAGGCCGACCCGCCCGAACGGCGCGTCGAACGTCACGACCGTATCGCCCGCGCGGATCGTGCGCGCCTCGTCGAACGACTCGTCGCCTTTCTCGAAGTTGAACAGGTGGATCTTGTCGTAGCGCGCGGCTTCATTGCCGGATGGATCGAACACGAGCGTCGTGTTGAGTACGCGATCGGGCTCCGGGGCCTTCAGCGGCAGCGTGCCGCCGATCACCCAGATGCCGTGGCGACGCGCGGCGTCCGCGAGGAAATGCTGGATCGGGCCGTCCCGGTAAGGTTCGGCGAGCGCGAGCTTGTCGGTGTCGCGGTGACCCATGAAGCAGAAGTACTCGGGCAGCAGCACGAGCTGCGCGCCTTCGCCGGCGGCTTCCGCGATCAGGCGGCGCGCCTCGGCGAGATTGCGCGCGACGTCCGGCGTGCTCACCATCTGCAGCGCGGCGACCTGGAAGGGCGTGGCGGAACGGGTGTGGTCGGTCATCGCTGGATCGGTTGCGTCATAAATGGGGTGCGGCCCGGCACCGTGCGCGGCCCGACGCGCGGCTCAATGGCTCGCCGCATCGGCCGGACCGTGATTCATCTTACCCTGATCGCCCCGCACCCGCTCGATGTGCGGGTGCGCCCACGAGCCGGTGATCGTGTAGTCGAGCGCGAACGCGCGCGACAGCGTCTCCGACAGCGCGTAGTTCGCGGCCAGCACGCCGACGCCGAGCAGCGGGTTGACGATGGCCGCCCCGATCGCCGCCGCGCCCGCGCTGATTTTCGGCGCGACGTGCGCGTGCAGGTCCTGCGTCTCGGTGCCGAGATCCACCGCGCCGCGCACGGTGACGTTCGCGGGCCCGGTCATCATCGAGAAGTCGTCGGTGCGGGCGATTCCGTTCGAGATCCGGCCAGTGCCCGTGATCTTGTCGAACGGCAGCCCCTTGCCGATCACGTCGCGGAAATTCAGCGTCAGGAACCGTGCGAGGCTTTGCAGGCTCAGCACGCCGAGGAGCTTCGCCGCGCCCGGATCGACCTTCAGGATCTGGCCGTGTTCGAGGTCGAGCGCGATCTGGCCGCCGAGCGACGGCAGGTCGACCGCGGTCGGGCCGCCGAGCCAGCCGACCTTGCCGGTGACGGTGCCGTGACCGTCCGCGAGCGTGCGCGGCAGGCCGACGCGGTCGAGCAGCGCGCCCGCGTTGTCGATGTCGAGCTTGAAGTCGAACACGGTGCGGCGCGGTGCGTCGTTTTCGTCGGCGCCGCGGGCAAGCGCGCGGCGCGAGGTGCGCCAGTTGCCGGTCGCCGTCAGCTTCGCGGCCGGGTTCGACAGCTCCAGCTTGTCGAGCTGCCAGACCGGCGTGCCGGCTTCGTCGATGTTGCGCGCGTTGACGACGAGACGGCCGATGTCGTGGTTGCGCGCGACGACCTGGTCGACGATCAGGTCGATCGACGGCATCGGGCGGTCGGTCGGCGTCGGCAGGTTCATCGCGCGGCCGACGAGATCGTGCTGCGCGCTGTCGGGCACCACGAGCTTCGCGAGCCGC
Source organism: Burkholderia cepacia ATCC 25416 (assembly GCF_001411495.1). Taxonomy (NCBI): domain Bacteria; kingdom Pseudomonadati; phylum Pseudomonadota; class Betaproteobacteria; order Burkholderiales; family Burkholderiaceae; genus Burkholderia; species Burkholderia cepacia. Next base: position 1,593,645 of record NZ_CP012981.1, read on the forward strand.
GCGTTCAGCACGCCCGCGCCGTTGTGGCCGCCGCCCGGCGCCCATGACAGGTAGCCCGACACCTGGTTCGACGCGATGTTCGCCTGCCAGAGCTCGTCGACGTGCGACGCGCCGACGATCACGTTTTCCCAGTTGCGCTTGAGCAGCTTCAGCGTGCCGAAATGGAGCGCGAAACGCTTCGGCGCGAAGCTCGCGAAATCGACGCGCGGCGCGGCTTGCGGCTCCTGCGCGCGCGGCGTGTCGGGCTTCAGCGTATGGGCCAGCGCGAGCCACGCGTCGGCGTCCAGTTCGTTGACGTCGACGGCCGCGCTCACGCCGTCCTGCGGCATGTCGGGCATCCGGTGGATGCCCATCGCGCCGCGCACCGCGCGCAGCGGCTGGCCGCGCGTCGCGTCGAGCAGGTAGGTCGCGGACACGGGGCCGAGCGTCAGGTCGGCGTGCTCGAGGCGCTTGCCGTCCGCCTGCGGCGCCGGCTGCAGCGTGAAGCTGAACGGCATCGGCGTGCCGGCCGGTTTTGCGAACGGCGCGGGGAAATTCAGTGCCACGCCGGTCAGGTCGGAATGCGCGCTGATGTCGGGCAGGCGGCCCGGCGCGCCGCGCACGGCGACCTTGTACGGCGCGTCGCCGACCACGTGCTCGAGCAGCGCGGCCGCCGGGCCGTGCAGGTTCAGGCCGCGTGCGGCGTCGAGCGCGAGCCGGCCGTCGACGTCCACCGTATACGGGCCGTGCGACTGGAAGTTGCCGCTCGCGCGCACCGGGCCGCCGAGGAAGCGCCCCGACAGGTCGTGCAGCGATGCGCCGGCCTCGGTGAACCGGACACTGCCGCGCAGCGCGGACAGCGGCGGCACGCCGCTCGTCGTCAGCGTGTTGCCGCCGAACGCGAGCGCGCCTTCGATGTGCGTGTGCGGATGCGGGACGTGCTGCGGAATCGTGATCTTGAGCGCGAGCGACGCGGGCCCCTGCGCATCGATCCGCTGGCCGATATGCCCGCTCATCGTGCCGAGCGAGCTGTTGTCCGCGTAGTCGATCAGGTCGGCGAGCGGGCCCTGCGCATGACCGTCGATGATGAGCGGCGAGTGGCTCGGGTTGCCGAGATCGTCGATGCGGCCCGCGACCTTCGTCAGCGCGACGCGCTTGTAGTGCGCACGATCGATGTCGAAGCGCAGCTTGTTCTGCGCGAGCTCGAACACGCCGTTGATCCCGTCGAGCGCCGGCCAGACGCTCGGCGTGCCGTTCGCGAGCTTGCGCGGCGGGTACGGCGTCGGTTCGAAGCGGCCGCCGGTGAACGGCGCGACGATGTGGAACACGCCGGCGTCCGGCTCGTGTTCGAACGGGAATTTCTCGAGCGGGCCGCGCGCGACGATCGACGCACCCTTGGTCACCTGGCCGGCCTGCAGCGCGTGGCCGAGATAGTCGCGCAGGTGTTCGGACATCCCGGTCGGCAGGTAGCGCGGAATGCGCGCCACCGACGCACGGGCGAAATCGGCACGCAGGTCGAGCGAGCCGCGGCCGTGGCCGGGGTTCGTGTACGAGCCGGATACCGCGATTTCGGCATCGGGGTTCGAGACGAGCAGGTCGGGCAGGGTCACGTCGACGCGCGCATGCTTTTCGCCGGCGGCGGGCGTGATCACCCACTTTGCGTTGCCGCGCAGCCGGTCGAACGTCAGGCGCGGCTCGTCGAATTCGCCGGGTACCGTGACTGCCGCGTTGACCGTATCGAAATGCGCGCTGCCGCCCGTCTCGTTCGCATCGACGCGGCCCCACAGGTTCTCGACGCCCGGCCAGCCGGCCCGCGGGTGGCCACGCGGCGACAGCCCGGGCGGCGGCTCCTGCGCGGCGAAGCTGATGCCCTGCAGATCGCCGAGGAAGCGATAGCGGACGATCGGCGCGGCGCCCATGCGCCGCTCCTCGTCGGCGAGGTCGGCCCGCGCGGGCTTCGCGCGTTCGACCTCGATGTGATAGTTCGACACCATCCCGCGCGGGTCGATCTTGATCAGCTCGTTGCGCAGGCGCGCCGGCAGCGGCAGCCCGCGAATGAACTCGCTGAGAATGCCGAGATCGACGCGGTCGCCGACGACGCTCAACAGCTGCCCCTGGCTGGCGGTCGGCACACGGTAGCGGGCCGTCAGCGTCGACAGCGCGAGCGAGCGGGCGAGCGGTGTGCCGTCCGGCAGCGGCGGCTGGCCGAGCTCCGCGTTGAAGCGTGTCAGGTGCAGCGTGTAGTCGTGGCCGGCATCGAGCTGCATGTCCCAGCCGAAGCCGACCGTCGGCACGTCGAGCCGCGGCTGCGTCGGGCGCACGCGCAGCGCGACGTCCGCGCCCTGCAGGTCGCCGCCCGCCGAATGCAGGTGGCCGTCGCTGAAGGTGGCCCAGATCGCGTTGTCGATCCGGCCCGCGTGGATCGTGAGCGGCATGTCGAGGTAGCGCCCGAGCGTCTGCAGGTCGACCGGGCCCGTCGACAGGTACGCGTCGCCCGACCAGTTCGATGGCTTGCCGACCGGTGCGAGCGGCTTGTGCCTGAAGCGCGCGCGGAAATCGAGCGGGCCGAGCAGCAGCGTGCCGTTCGCGGGCGCCTGCAGCGCGGCCTTGTGCACGCGGCCGTCGTTGAGCACCGCGAGCCGGATGCCCGACAGCACGAGCTCCGGCGCGTCGTGCTGCGCGTCGCGCCAGCGCAGCGTGCCGCCGCGCAGCACGATCGCTTCCTGCTTCAGCAGCCACGTGCCGAACGTATCGTTGCCGCCGTGAGTGGTTGCCACGCCGACGCCCGCGACGCTCAACGAGCCGTCGGCCGCGCGCGCGACGACGAGGTCGGGCTGGTCGACGATCAGGCTCGACAGCGCGGGCGACAGCCGCAGCAGCGACATCCAAGACAGCGCGGCCGTCGCATGCGGCACCGACAGCGCGACCTTGCCGTCGTGGCCGCGGATCGTCAGGTTCGTGAGTTCGACGCCCGGCTGCATGCCGGACCAGTTCGGGGAAAGCTTGCCGATCGAAAGCTGCGCGTGGAGCTTGTCGGACACCGCGCGCTCGATGCGCGGGCGGAATTCGTCGATGCGGGGCAGCAGTACGTAGCGCAGCCCGAGGAACGCGCCGGACGCGACGAAGTAGGTGCCGAGCCCGACTGCCAGCGTCACCCGGAACACGCGGCGCAGGACCGGATGATCGTGCTTCGGAGGTCCCGCTTCGGGCGCAGCTACGGCGGATTCCTGACGGTCGGACATGCGGCGGACGGGCGGCGATATGGTAGTTTTGCAGACTGACGTTGAAATGTATCACACGGGTTCGTGCCGGCGGCCGTTGCGGCAGCGCGGCACGGGCTTTCCGGCGCGCGGTTTCGCGGCGGGCGCACGCGCGTCCCGCGATGCCGCGCCGAATCCATGGGGCTGGCCGATAGCGGGGCGCGCACGCGCCGGCCGCTGCCGGCCAGTCTTTCCGCCAGGCCCGCTTCTCGATGACCGACGCTTCCGCCCTGATCAGCACGTCCTATTCCCGATACCTTGCTCGCGCGGCTGCCGCGCGGCCCGCGCTGGCCGAACAGGTCGCCGCGTGGGCCGCCGCGCCGCTCGGCCGCGTGCAGCTCGACGCGCGCCTCACCGAGCTGCTGGCGACGCCGGCCGGCACGGCCGCGCCGACCGAGGAGCAACTGAAGCGCGCGCTGCGGCAGTTGCGTGTCGAGGCGTTCGGCGCGGTCGCGGAACGCGACCTGCGCGGGCTGGCGGACGTCGCCGAGGTCACGGGCGCGATGACCGATCTCGCCGAAGTGGCCGTGCAGCGTTCGCTCGCGCTGCTGTCGGTTGAACTCGAGGCGCTGTACGGCGAGCCGCGCGGCGCCGACGGCCAGCGCGTCGTGCTCGGCGTGGTCGGGATGGGCAAGCTCGGCGGCCGCGAGCTGAACGTGTCGTCGGACATCGACCTGATCTTCGTCTACGAGGACGACGGCGAGACGACCGGCGGCGCGCGTTCGCCGCTGTCCACGCAGGAATACTTCACGCGGCTCGGCCGGCGCCTGATCGGCGTGCTGTCCGAGGTCACGGCCGACGGCTACGTGTTTCGCGTCGACATGCGGCTGCGTCCGAACGGCGATTCGGGGCCGCTCGTCTGCAGCCTCGGCATGCTCGAGGAATATTTCTACGTGCAAGGGCGCGAGTGGGAGCGCTATGCGTGGATCAAGGGGCGGCTCGTGTCGGAAGGCGACAGCGACGCGGCGCGACGGCTGGAGTCGCAGCTCGAGTCGATCGTCAAGCCGTTCGTGTATCGCCGCTATCTCGATTTCGGCGTGATCGGCGCGATCCGCTCGCTGCACCAGCAGATCCGGCAGGAAGCCGCGCGCCGCGCGTCGATGCGGCCCGACAAGTCGGACGACATCAAGCTCGGGCGCGGCGGGATCCGCGAGATCGAGTTCAGCGCGCAGGTATTCCAGCTGATCCGGGGCGGCCAGGATGCGGAATTCCGCGTGCGGCCGACGCTCGCGGTGCTGCGCCATGCGCAGGCGCGCGGGCTGATCGGCGAGGACGTGTGCGCGCGCCTGGCCGATGCTTACAACTTCCTGCGCACGCTCGAACACCGGCTGCAGTACCGCAACGACGCGCAGACGCACGCGATGCCGGTCGAGCCGGATGAACGCGCGGCGCTGGCTGCATCGCTCGGCTTTGCCGACTACGCGGCGCTGATGACGGTGCTGGATGAGCACCGGAACTTTGTCGAGGCGCAGTTCGACCAGATCTTCGCGGACAAGGTGAAGGGCGGCGGCCCTTGCGCGGCGGGTGACGACACGGCCGCCGCATGGATCTGGAGCGGCGCGTTGGGCGACGACGGCGAGGACGATGCGCTGGTCGCGCGCCTCGACGGCCTCGGCTTCGCCGATCCGGCCGCCGTGCTCGCGCGGCTGCGTGCGATCTGGCAATCGACGCGCTACATGGGCCTGCCGGAAAAGAGCCGGCAGCGCTTCGACAGCGTCGCGCAGCGGGCGCTCGAGGCCGCGCCGAACATCGACGCCGCGCGCCGCGACGACACGATCGTGCGCCTGTTCGACCTGCTCGAGACGGTCAGCCGGCGCGGCGTCTATCTCGCGCTGCTGACCGAGTATCCGGCCGCGCTCGACCGCGTGCTGTCGGTGCTCGGCGCGACGCGCTGGGGCGGCGGTTACCTGATCCGCCACCCGCAACTGCTCGACGAGCTGCTCGACGACGAGGCGATCGCGAGCCCGTTCGACTGGCCTGCGTTCAAGGACGCGCTGCGCGCGCGCCTCGCGGCGGCCGACGGCCCCGAGCAGCAGATGGACCTGCTGCGGCACGCGCAGCACGCGGAGGTGTTCCGGATCCTGCTGATCGACCTGGCCGGGCAGCTGTCGGTCGAGCACGTGAGCGACCGGCTGTCCGAGCTGGCCGACGCCGTGCTCGACGTGACGATCGAAGTCGTCTGGTCCCAGCTCGCGAAACGCCATCGCGACGTGCCGAAGTTCGCGGTGATCGCGTACGGCAAGCTGGGCGGCAAGGAGCTCGGCTACGCATCCGATCTCGACCTGATCTTCCTGTACGACGACGCGGACGAGCGCTCGGCGGACGTCTACACGACCTTCACGCGGCGGCTCATCACGTGGCTCACCACGGCGACCGGGGCCGGCGCGCTGTTCGACATCGACCTGCGGCTGCGGCCGAACGGCGAGGCCGGGCTGCTCGTCACCGATCTCGATGCGTTCCGCCGCTACCAGCTGCGCGAGGGCGACGCCGCGAACACCGCGTGGGTGTGGGAGCACCAGGCGCTGACGCGTGCCCGCTACAGCGCGGGCGACGCGCAGATCGGCGCGGACTTCGAGGCGATCCGCCAGCAGGTGCTGACGACGCCGCGCGACGGCGGCGTGCTCGCGAAGGAGATCGTCGACATGCGCGGCAAGGTGTTTGCCGGCCATCCGAACCAGACCGAGCTGTTCGACCTGAAGCACGATCGCGGCGGGATGGTCGACATCGAATTCATCGTCCAGTACTGGGTGCTGCTGCACGCGTCGAGCGACGCCGAGCTGATCCGCAACACGGGCAACATCGCGCTGCTGCGCGAGGTCGCGCGCTTCGGGCTGATGGGCGAGGACGAGGCCGAGCGCGTCGGCGCGGCCTACCGGAAGTACCGGAAGCTGCAGCACAAGCTGCGGCTCGACGGGATGGAGAAGGCGCGGGTCGATCCGGCCGTGGTGGCCGACGAGCGCGCAGCCGTGACGGCGCTGTGGGCGCGCGTGTTCGGGACGGCTGAAACGGGCGTTTGAGTCGGGCGTTCGAATCGGACGTTCGAATCGGGTGTTCGAATTCGTGGAGCAGGGCGGGCGCAATCGGGCGAGCGGCCGTGCGGAAAAAAGACCGGCGCATGCGCCGGTCTTTTTGCATTCGGCCGATGCGATGCCCGCGTCAGGCCGCCAGCATTTCCTTCGCGTGCTTGCGCGTCGTGGCCGTGATCTCGAGCCCGCCGAGCATCCGCGCGACTTCCTCGATCCGGTTGGCGCGGTCGAGCGCGACGACCGTCGACACCGTGCCGCCGCGCTCGTCGGCGCCCTTCGCGACCTGGAAGTGGTGGTCGCCGCGCGCGGCGACCTGCGGCAGGTGCGTCACGCACAGCACCTGGCGATCGCGCCCGAGCTGGTGCAGCAGGCGGCCGACCACTTCGGCGACGCCGCCGCCGATCCCCGTATCGACTTCGTCGAAGATCAGCGTCGGCGTCGGGCTCGCCGCGCTTGCGATCACTGCGAGCGCAAGGCTGATCCGCGCGAGTTCGCCGCCCGACGCGACCTTCGCGAGCGGCCGCAGCGGCACGCCGGGGTGGCCGGCGACCCGGAATTCGACCTGCTCGAGCCCGTGCGGGCCGCCGTCGGCGAGCGGGACGAGCGCGACTTCGAAGCTTCCGCCCGCCATCGACAGTTCCTGCATGCCGGCCGTGACGGCCGTGCCGAGCGCCTTGGCGGCCTGCGCGCGCGCCTTCGACAGATGCCCGGCATCGGCGAGGTAGGCCTCTCGCGCCTTGGCCTGCGTCGCCTCGAGCGCACCGAGATCGGCGGCCGCGTCGAGCGCGGCGAGCTGCGCGCGGCGTGCCGCGTGTTCTTCGTGCAGCGTGTCGGGCGGCAACCGGAACTTGCGGGCGGTCGAGTGCAGCGCATCGAGGCGCGTTTCGACCTGCGCGAGCCGCTCGGGATCGAGATCGACGCGCTGCGCATAGTGCGACAGCGAGTAGACGGCTTCCTGCAGCTGGATCTCGGCCGGTTCGAGCGACGCGAGCGCGTCGCCGAGCGCGGTGTCGTAGTCGGCCAGGCTGCGCAGCTTCGACACGATCGCACCGAGCTGCGCGAGCATCGCGTCGTCGGCCTCGGACAACGCGTTGAGTGCGCCGCGCACGCCGTCGATCAGGTTCGCCGAATGCGACAGGCGCTTGTGCTCGTTGCTGACTTCGTCCCATTCGCCGGGCTGCGGCGCGAGCTTGTCGAGCTCGGCGAGCTGCCACGCGAGCTTTTCGCGTTCGAGCTGCAGCTCCCGCTCGTGCGCCTTCGCGGCCTCGATCGCCTGCGCCGCGTCGCGCCACACGCGCCACGCGCGCGCGACGTTCGCCGCATCGGCGACGAGCCCCGCGTGCGTGTCGAACAGCTCGCGCTGCGCGTCGGGCCGCATCAGCAGCTGGTGCGCATGCTGGCCGTGGATGTCGACGAGCATTTCGCCGAGTTCGCGCAGTTGCGCGAGCGTCGCGCTGGTGCCGTTGATGAACGCGCGCGACCGGCCGTTCGCGTCGATCACGCGGCGCAGCATCACGGTGTCCTCGGTGTCGAACGCGTGTTCGTCGAGCCAGCGCGCGACGCGGTCGTGCGGCGTGAATTCGGCGGTGATGTCGGCGCGGCCGCAGCCGGTGCGCACGACGCTCGCGTCGGCACGTTCGCCGAGCGCGAGGGCGAGGGCGTCGATCAGGATCGATTTCCCGGCGCCGGTTTCACCGGAAAAGACGGAAAAGCCGCTGTCGAATTCGAGATCGAGCGCGGCGACGATGACGAAGTCGCGGATCGAGAGGTGGCGGAGCATGGTGTCGGGCGGAGCGGCGTCAGGACGCCTTGTCGTCTTCGTTCGAGGCGTGTTCGTTCCAGTGCAGCTTCTTGCGCAGCGTCGCGTAGTAGCTGTAGCCGATCGGGTGCAGGAACGGCACTGTGTGCTTCGAGCGGCGCACCTCGATCGTGTCGTTCAGCTCGAGCGACGTGAACGACTGCATGTCGAAGTTCACGTTGACGTCGCGCCCGCCGACGATCTGGATCGCGATCTTCGAATCGTCGGGCAGCACGATCGGCCGGTTCGACAGCGCGTGTGGCGCGATCGGCACGAGCACGATGCCCTGCAGCTGCGGATGGAGGATCGGGCCGGCCGACGACAGCGCGTAAGCAGTCGAGCCGGTCGGCGTGGCGACGATCAGGCCGTCCGAACGCTGGTTGTACATGTACCGGCCGTCGACCGACGCGCGCAGCTCGACCATCCCGGAGAAGCCGCTGCGGTTCACGACGACGTCGTTGAATGCGAGCGCGTGGTAGATCGGTTCGCCGTCGCGCATGATCCGGGCCTCGAGCAGCGAGCGCTCCTCGCGCTCGAACTTGCCCGACAGGATCACCGGGACGAGTGCCTGCATGTCGGCCGCCGCGATATCGGTGATGAAGCCGAGCCGCCCGTGGTTGATCCCGATCAGCGGTGTCTTGTATGGCGCGAGCTGACGGCCGATGCCGAGCATCGTCCCGTCGCCGCCCAGTACGACCGCCACGTCGGCGCGCGCCCCGATTTCGGCCGGGGTCAGCGCCGGGTAGCCGGTGATGCCGATCTCGCGCGCGGTCTCGGCTTCGAAGACGACTTCGAAGCCCCGCTTGGCGATGCAGGCGGCCAGCGTGGCGAGCGGCTCGGCGATGTTCGGCGTGTTGCTCCGGCCGACGAGCGCGACAGTGTTGAACTGATTACCGGTTTTCATGCCGGCATTACACCATAGCTCGTTGACGAAAAGAACCGGCTGTGCGCTGACGGGGCCGGATCGGGTCGGCCCGCGCATCGGTGGCCGACGCCACTCGCCGCGGTCGCGCGGTTGCGCTAAAATTTTCCACCATGCTAGATCCTCGCGCACGAACCCTCCTGAAAACCCTGATCGAACGGTATATCGCCGACGGTCAGCCAGTCGGATCGCGCACGTTGTCCCGTTACTCCGGGCTCGAGCTGAGCCCGGCGACGATCCGCAACGTGATGTCCGACCTGGAGGAGCTCGGCCTCGTGTCGAGCCCGCACACGTCGGCCGGCCGCGTGCCGACGCCGCGCGGCTACCGGCTGTTCGTCGACACGATGCTGACGGTCGAGGTGCCGATCGACGCCGAGGCCGTCGCGCGGCAGGTGCAGAACACGCTGCAGGCCGGCGAGCCGCAGCAGCGCGTCGTGGCGGCCGCTGCGAGCGTGCTGTCGAACCTGTCGCAGTTCGCGGGCGTCGTGCTGACGCCGCGCCGCAGCCACGTGTTCAAGCAGATCGAGTTCATGCGCCTGTCGGACAAGCGCATCCTGCTGATCATCGTGACGCCCGAGGGCGACGTGCAGAACCGGATGCTCGCGACGCCGCGCGACTACTCGCCGTCGCAACTGACCGAGGCGTCCAACTACATCAACGCGCATTTCGCCGGACTGTCGTTCGACGAGGTGCGCCGTCGCCTGCGCGACGAGATTGACCAGTTGCGCGGCGACATGACCACGCTGATGCATGCGGCCGTGACGGCCAGCACCGAGGTGCCCGACACCGAGGACACCGTGCTGATTTCCGGCGAGCGCAACCTGCTCGAGGTGGCGGATCTGTCGTCCGACATGGCCCGGCTGCGCAAGCTGTTCGACGTATTCGACCAAAAGACGGGCCTCCTGCAACTGCTCGACGTGTCGAGCCACGCCCAGGGCGTGCAGATCTTCATCGGCGGCGAATCGACGCTCGTGCCGATCGAGGAAATGAGCGTCGTTACCGCCCCTTACGAGGTGAACGGGCAGATCGTCGGCACGCTCGGCGTGATCGGCCCGACCCGCATGGCGTACAACCGCGTGATCCCGATCGTCGACATCACCGCGCGGCTGCTGTCGCTCACGCTGAGCCAGCAGTAGCCTGCGAGCGCCAGCCCGATCCCGCCCCGTCATCGTGCCGCGGCGCCGCGTGCGCCGACAGTCGGCCGAACGGCCAGCCGACCGGCGCGAGGCGGCCCGCTATAATTGAGAGCCGTCCGGTCCCGTGCCCCGAGCACGTTCTTGCCCATGCGTTTCGATCTTGAGCCGCCTTCGAGTATCGCGGCTGCCCATCGCATCGGCGTGCTGCTGATCAATCTCGGCACGCCCGATGCGCCCACGCCGCGTGCCGTGCGGCGCTATCTGGCCGAATTCCTGTCGGATCCGCGGGTCGTCGAGATTCCGCAGGCCGTCTGGCAAGTGCTGCTGCGCACGCTGATCCTGCCGCTGCGCGGCCGCGCGTCCGCGAAGAAATACGCGGCCGTCTGGATGCCCGAGGGCTCGCCGCTGCGCGTGCATACCGTGCGCCAGACCGACGGCGTGCGGCACCTGCTCGCGTCGAACGGTTATCAAGTGCAGGTCGACTACGCGATGCGCTACGGCAGTCCGAACATTTCGCACGCGCTCGCGCAGTTCAAGCGCGCCGGCGTCGAGCGCGTGCTGCTGATGCCGATGTATCCGCAATACTCGGCGTCGACCACGGCCACCGCATTCGACGCCGCATTCGACGCGCTCTCGCGCATGCGCAACCAGCCGGAGGTGCGCACGATACGGCACTACGCAGACCATCCGGCCTATATCCACGCGCTGGCCGAGCAGGTGCGCCAGTATTGGGCGCAGCACGGCCGGCCGGACTTCGCGGCCGGCGACAAGCTCGTGCTGAGCTTTCACGGCGTGCCGAAGCGCACGCTCGACCTCGGCGATCCCTATCACGACCAGTGCCAGCAGACGGGCGCGCTGCTGATGGCCGCGCTCGGGTTGTCGACGACCGAGTGCCGCGTCACGTTCCAGTCGCGTTTCGGCAAGGCCGAATGGCTGCAGCCTTATACCGCGCCGACGCTGCGCGAGTTCGGCGAGGCCGGCGTACAGCGGGCCGACGTGTTCTGTCCCGGTTTCACGGCCGATTGCCTGGAGACGATCGAGGAGATCGGCATGGAGGTGCGCGACGAGTTCCTCGCCGGTGGCGGCAAGGCATTCCACCGGATTCCGTGCCTGAATGGCGCGCCCGCGTGGATCGGCGCGCTCGGCGAGATCGTCGCCGAGAATCTGCAGGGCTGGCCGGTCAAGGCCGCGCAGCCCGAAACGGTGGGTGAGGTGCGATGAATTACAAGATTTCGACCGAACCGGGCGCGAAGCTGCGCATCGACAAATGGCTGTGGGCGGCCCGGTTCTTCAAGACGCGCTCGCTTGCGACCGATGCGGTCGACAAGGGGCACGTGAAGATCGGCGGGGCTGCAGTCAAGCCGGCGAAGGAAGTGCGCGTGGGCGACGAGGTCGAAATTGCGATCGACGGCGTCGTCTGGCACATTGCCGTACTCGGCGTGTGCGACGTGCGCGGGCCGGCGAGCGTCGCGCAGACGCTTTACGAGGAAACGGAAGCGGGGCGGGCCGCACGGCTCGCCGAACTGGAGCGGCGCCGCACGTATCGCGAGCCGGCGGCCGAATTGCACGGCCGGCCGACGAAGCGCGACCGGCGCATCATCGACAGATTTTCTGGTGGGAGCTGAACATCTGGTCGAACGTCGCCCGCGCGCTCCCGTATTCGGTCGTGCGGTCGGTGACGGCTCCCGACAGGCAGATGGTGGTGGTGCCGGCAATGAGTACCAGCGCGACCACCGATATCGCAAAGGTCAGTTTCACGGTACTCCCCTCGAGAAGGGGTGAAAACGGCGCCAGGTGGTGGTTGTAAGGCGTCGGTCAGCTAAGGGTAAACACGCTTTTCCGACGCTTGAGTGGAGTGTAGTGCAGCGGGACTGTGCCAAGCTAGTACTTGCCAGGTAAGCGTTGTTACAGCCCGTTTCGCCTGCTTTGGCGGACTATGCGTGCGATGCACCGGTGCGACGCGCGGTTGTTTCGCGGCATTGGAGAATGCCGGCGAATAACCCTCTTGAAATCGCAGTTTTCACCCTTATTTGCACCAGCAATGTGCGGTGCCGCCGGGTATACGGTCCGGCGGTTGCCGATTTGGCTTCAACCTCTAATCGACTTTCAGCGACATGGAAAACACGCAAGAGAACCCGTCTACCCAATCGGCCGAAGATATCGGCAGCGAGAAGCAGGCGGCGCAAGGCGCTGCTCCCGCCGCCGAAGCAGCCGACGCGGCGCTCGCGGAGGCTCAAGCCAAGGTCGCCGAGCTGCAGGAGAGCTACCTGCGGGCGAAGGCCGAGACCGAGAACGTCCGCCGCCGCGCGCAGGACGACGTCTCGAAGGCGCACAAGTTCGCGATCGAGAGCTTCGCGGAGCACCTGCTGCCCGTGCTGGACAGCCTGGAAGCGGCCGTCAACGATACGTCCGGCGACATCGCGAAGGTGCGCGAAGGTGTCGAGCTGACGCTGCGCCAACTGACGAGCGCACTCGAGAAGGGCCGCGTCGTCGCGATCAACCCGGTCGGCGAGAAGTTCGATCCGCACCAGCACCAGGCGATCTCGATGGTGCCGGCCGAGCAGGAGCCGAACACCGTCGTCACGGTGCTGCAGAAGGGTTACACGATCGCCGACCGCGTGCTGCGTCCGGCGCTCGTCACCGTCGCGCAGCCGAAGTAAGGGCGTCGCGATGGGGCCCGCCGGCGTCGATCCGGCCGCATTTGACGCGTTCGACATGCAGGCGCTGGACGCCGGCACGTTCGACGCGGCGATCGACGGCGCGGGGGACGCGCTTGCGGTGGTGTTCTTCTGGGGCGTCGACTGCTTCAACTGCGAGATCGCGAAGAAGGCGATGCTCGCCCAGCCCGACGCCATCCGCGCGCTGGGCTTGAAGTGGTTCCATTGCAACGTGTACGAACACCACCAGCTGGGGCGCCGCTTCGGGCTGCACGGTGTGCCGACGTGGTTCTTCTTCCACCGCGGCAAGCGGCTCGGCCGCGCGACGGGCTGGCATGGCCTCGCGCAGTTCCAGGCGGCCGTGTCGGCGGCGCGCGCGAAAATCGCAGCGGCGGGCAGCGATCCCCTAGCCGGCGGCGATTGAAAAAATTTAATATCCGCATCGCTCGGCGGGTCTTGAAAACGGATCGGCCGGACGCATTTCGGGAACAGAGTTGAATTCTGGCGCGCGAAACCGCCCCAAAACGCGGGGTTTTGCGCAGCAAACAAGCATTTCTGGAGATTAGGAAAAATGGGAAAGATCATCGGTATTGACCTCGGCACCACGAACTCGTGCGTTGCCATCATGGAAGGCAACCAGGTCAAGGTCATCGAGAACTCGGAAGGCACGCGCACCACGCCTTCGATCATCGCCTACATGGACGACAACGAAGTGCTCGTCGGCGCGCCGGCCAAGCGTCAATCGGTGACCAACCCGAAGAACACGCTGTTCGCAGTGAAGCGCCTGATCGGCCGCCGCTTCGAAGAGAAGGAAGTCCAGAAGGACATCGGCCTGATGCCTTACAGCATCATCAAGGCCGACAACGGCGATGCATGGGTCGAAGCGCACGGCGAAAAGCTCGCGCCGCCGCAGGTTTCGGCGGAAGTGCTGCGCAAGATGAAGAAGACGGCCGAAGACTACCTCGGCGAGCCGGTCACGGAAGCCGTGATCACGGTGCCGGCGTACTTCAACGACAGCCAGCGCCAGGCAACCAAGGATGCCGGCCGCATCGCGGGCCTCGAAGTCAAGCGGATCATCAACGAGCCGACCGCAGCCGCGCTCGCGTTCGGCCTCGACAAGGCCGAGAAGGGCGACCGCAAGATCGCCGTGTATGACCTCGGCGGCGGTACGTTCGACGTGTCGATCATCGAAATCGCGGACGTCGACGGCGAAATGCAGTTCGAAGTGCTGTCGACCAACGGCGACACGTTCCTCGGCGGCGAAGACTTCGACCAGCGCATCATCGATTACATCATCGGCGAGTTCAAGAAGGAGCAGGGCGTCGACCTGTCGAAGGACGTGCTCGCGCTGCAGCGCCTGAAGGAAGCCGCTGAAAAGGCGAAGATCGAGCTGTCGTCGAGCCAGCAGACCGAAATCAACCTGCCGTACATCACGGCGGACGCGTCGGGCCCGAAGCACTTGAACCTGAAGATCACCCGCGCGAAGCTGGAAGCGCTGGTGGAAGATCTCGTCGAGCGCACGATCGAACCGTGCCGCATCGCGATCAAGGACGCAGGCGTCAAGGTGTCGGACATCGACGACGTGATCCTGGTCGGCGGCCAGACGCGCATGCCGAAGGTCATGGAGAAGGTGAAGGAGTTCTTCGGCAAGGACCCGCGCCGTGACGTGAACCCGGACGAAGCCGTCGCGGTTGGCGCGGCGATCCAGGGCCAGGTCCTGTCGGGCGACCGCAAGGACGTGCTGCTGCTCGACGTGACCCCGCTGTCGCTCGGTATCGAGACGCTCGGCGGCGTGATGACGAAGATGATCAGCAAGAACACGACGATCCCGACGAAGCACGCGCAAGTGTATTCGACGGCGGACGACAACCAGGGCGCCGTGACGATCAAGGTGTTCCAGGGCGAACGCGAAATGGCAGCCGGCAACAAGCTGCTCGGCGAGTTCAACCTCGAAGGCATCCCGCCCGCACCGCGCGGCGTGCCGCAGATCGAAGTGACCTTCGACATCGACGCGAACGGCATCCTGCACGTCGGCGCGAAGGACAAGGCGACCGGCAAGGAAAACAAGATCACGATCAAGGCGAACTCGGGTCTGTCCGAGGCTGAAATCGACCAGATGATCAAGGACGCGGAAGCGAACGCAGCGGAAGATCACAAGCTGCGCGAGCTGGCCGATTCGCGCAACCAGGGCGATGCGCTGGTCCACAGCACGAAGAAGGCGCTGACCGAGTACGGCGACAAGCTGGACGCGGGCGAGAAGGAAGCGATCGAAGCGTCGCTGAAGTCGCTCGAGGAAGTGCTGAAGGACACGTCGGCCGACAAGGCTGCGATCGACGCGAAGGTCGAGGAACTCGGCAAGGTTTCGCAGAAGCTCGGCGAAAAGATGTACGCCGACATGCAGGCCCAGCAAGCGGGTGCGGCCGGCGCAGCGGGTGCAGCGGAAGGTGCGGCCCACGCGGGCGGCGCGCAACAGGCTGCCGACGATGTCGTCGACGCCGAGTTCAAGGAAGTGAAGAAGGACTAAGCCGGGTTGCCCCGGTGCCGCACGCCGCGCGCGCAACACGCGCGCGGCGCGGCTGACGGGCTGGCTGACAAGCGGTCTGTCTTTCCTTCCGGATGGCCGGATCGACTCCACGCCTGGCGGGCTTTGCGGCCCTCCGGGCACATTTGTTTTTTGGCGGGTGCTGCACGAGCCGTCCGCGGACGGGCGCAGCGCCAGACGAGTCGAGAGACTTTACTGCGGGCGAAAGGAGCCGCCGCGTGCGCGATGCGTGGCGGCACAGTGAATCGATATGGCGAAACGGGATTACTACGAGGTTCTGGGCGTCGCGAAGAATGCGAGCGACGACGAAATCAAGAAGGCATATCGCAAGCTTGCGATGAAGTATCACCCTGACCGCAATCCGGACAACAAGGATGCGGAAGAGCATTTCAAGGAGGTGAAGGAAGCCTACGAAATGCTCTCGGACAGCCAGAAGCGGGCCGCGTACGACCAGTACGGCCATGCGGGCGTCGATCCGAACATGGGCGGTGCGGGCGCACAGGGCTTCGGCGGCTTCGCGGATGCGTTCGGCGACATCTTCGGCGACATCTTCGGCCAGGCCGCGGGCGGCGCCGCGCGCGGCGGCCGTGGCGGCCCGCAGGTGTATCGCGGTGCCGACCTGCGCTACAGCATGGAAATCACGCTCGAGCAGGCCGCCCACGGCTACGACACGCAGATCCGCGTGCCGAGCTGGGTGTCGTGCGAGGTCTGCCACGGGTCGGGTGCGAAGCCCGGCACGAAGCCGGAAACCTGCCCGACCTGTCATGGCCAGGGCACGGTGCGCATGTCGCAGGGCTTCTTCAGCATCCAGCAGACCTGCCCGAAGTGCCACGGCACGGGCACCTACATCCCCGAGCCGTGCGTGCATTGCCACGGGTCAGGCAAGGTGAAGGAAACCAAGACGCTCGAAGTGAAGATCCCGGCCGGGATCGACGACGGGATGCGCATCCGCTCGGCCGGCAACGGCGAGCCGGGCATCAACGGCGGGCCGCCGGGCGACCTGTACGTCGAGATCCACATCAAGCCGCACTCGGTGTTCGAGCGCGACGGCGACGATCTCCACTGCCAGATGCCGATCCCGTTCACGACCGCCGCGCTCGGCGGCGAGATCGAGGTGCCGACGCTGGCCGGCCGCGCATCGTTCCCCGTGCCGGAAGGCACGCAGTCGGGCAAGACGTTCCGGCTGCGCGGCAAGGGCATCAAGGGGCTGCGTTCGAGCATCGCGGGCGATCTGTACGTGCACGTGCAGGTCGAGACGCCCGTGAAGCTGACCGACAACCAGCGCGACCTGCTCAAGCAGTTCGAGAAGTCGCTGGCCGAGGGCGGCGCGCGTCACAGCCCGCAGAGCAAGAGCTGGTTCGACCGTGTGAAGAGCTTCTTCGAGTAACTCGAGTAACAGCATGACTGAAGGCAACGAGAGCGCGTCGTTCGCGCTCTTGGACGATTGTGACTCGACCGCGTCCGCGCGGTCGAGTCGTTTGTATTCGGGATTCGTGCGCGAACGCGTGTGCACGGATCCGGCGCGGCTCGACGCAGTCGATGCGGCGGTGGCGCAGGACCTGCGCGACGGGCTGCATGCGGTCGTCGTCGGCGATTACGAATTCGGACGCAACCTGCAACGGGCGCAGCCGGGCCATGCCCCGCTGCGCTTTTTGCTGTATGCGCGCTGCGAACGCCTGTCGCGCGACGAAGTCGACGCGTGGCTCGCGCAGCAGGACGGCGGCAGCGACGCGCCGTCGATCGCGGGTGTCGCGCATGTCGCGAAGAGCGTGTCGCGCGATGCGTTCGATGCGGCGATCGCCGCGGTGCACGACGCGCTGCGCGCGGGCGATTCGTATCAGGTCAACTACACGTACCGGCTGAACTTCGACGTGTTCGGCACGCCGCTCGCGCTGTACCGGCGGCTGCGTGCGCGCCAGCCGGTGCGCTACGGCGCGCTGGTCGCGTTGCCCGACGGTGCGTGGGTCGTGTCGTGTTCGCCCGAGCTGTTCGTCGAGAAGCACGGCGACGTGCTGCGCGCGCGGCCGATGAAGGGCACCGCACCCCGTTCGGCCGACCCTCGCGACGATGCGGCGGCGGCCGCGTTCCTCGCGAACGATCCGAAGAACCGCGCGGAAAACGTGATGATCGTCGACCTGCTGCGCAACGACGTATCGCGGATCGCGCGCACCGGGACGGTTCGCGTGCCGGCGCTGTTCTCCGTCGAGCCGTATGCGTCGGTGTGGCAGATGACGTCGACGGTCGAGGCCGGCTGGCGCGAAGGGACGACGTTCGCGCAGATGCTGCGTGCGCTGTTTCCGTGCGGATCGATCACGGGCGCACCGAAGTACAAGACGATGCAGTTGATCGATGCGATCGAGTCGACGCCGCGCGGCCTCTATACGGGCGCGATCGGCTGGCTTGACGCCGCGAAGCAAGGCGCCGATTCCGACGCGCCGGGTGAGCGCCTGGCCGGTTGTGGCGATTTTTGCCTGTCGGTCGCGATCCGGACGCTGACGCTCGATGCTACCGGTGAAGGTGCGACCGGTGCCGAAGCACGCAATCCGGCAACGCCAACCGCCGGCCGGCGCCGTGGCACGATGGGGGTCGGCGCGGGCATCGTGCTCGACAGTGTCGCGGCCGACGAATATGCGGAGTGCGAATTGAAAGCACGATTCCTGACGGATGCCGATCCCGGCTTCCAGCTGTTCGAAACGACCGCCGCCACGCGTGCGGACGGCATCCGGCACCTCGATCGTCATCTCGCGCGGCTGCAGCGTAGCGCGGATGCATTCGGCTTCCGCTTCGACCCCGAGGCGCTACGCCGCGAGATCGACGCGCGCTGCGCGGCGCTCGACGGCGACGTCACCTACCGGATGAAGCTCGCGCTCGCGAAGGACGGCACGGTCGAGATCGTCGCGGCACTGCTCAAGCCGCTGCCGGCGGGGCCGGTCGGCGTGTTGCTGGCGTCCGCGCACGGCTTCGCATCGACCCGTGCGAGCGATGCGCTGCTGCTGCACAAGACGACGCGCCGCGCCGAATACGATCGCGCGTGGCAGGCGGCGGAGGCGCTCGGGTGCTTCGACATGCTGTTCGTCAACGAGCGCGGCGAGGTGACGGAAGGCGGGCGCTCGAATGTGTTCGTGAAGCTTGACGGCCAGTGGGGAACGCCGCCGCTGGCGTCCGGCGTGCTGCCGGGCGTGATGCGTGGTGTACTGCTCGACGATCCGGCACTAGGCGCAAAAGAGCGTGCGCTGACGCTCGACGATGTGCTGAACGCGGATGAGTTGATGATCTGCAACGCGTTGCGCGGGCCGATGGTGGCGCGGCTGATTCACGGCTGAACACCGACCTGAACGCGGATTATTTCCGCGGCGTACATTGCCAGCTTTGCACGATGGCGTGCCCGTGCCTGTAACGCGCGACGCAAGTCTGTGCCTGTTTGCCGAGCGGCCGTGCGATCACGACGCTCGTATTGCCGTAGTCACATGAGACCCAGTAGTCTTCACGGTTTTCGGCGAGCGACCAGACATAAATGTCGCTCTGGGACTCGGAGCGCGAGCGGTTCGGCAGCAACGAAGTCATCCGGTCCGGTGGCCCCGACCAGAAGGTGACGCTGGCAAGCGGATATGTGCTTTGCGTGTCGAAGTTTTTCCAGCCGTCGGGTGGTTGACCGTCGAGCTGCTGAGTAACGGCGACGCGTGCGGGGCAATCTGTTGTCGCAGCGGACGCAGGTAACGTGATGAGCGGACCGTATGCGAGCATGGCGATGGCGAGCTGCCGATACGGTGCTTGGCGGATGCGCATCGTCATTTCACGACCGAAAATGCATCGGCGTTATTGCTCGGATCGATGTAACGGCCATTTTTGTCCTTGCCTTTGAACGGAATGCATCGTCTCTGAATTGCCTTGAGTGAGCGCCATTGTTCAACGACGTAGATACCGCGTACATCCTGGCTCAGATAGAACGCAGCATGATTGCCATGCGATCGGCTTGGGTAGCGATCGTTCTCGAAAGTTGCAATGACGGTCCCGACGCGGATACTCCGGTCGCCCGCTGCCTTCCTTTCCGGTCGCCAGATGGCGGTGGGGCCGACGGACGTATAAATTTTGACCAGTGCGACGCATTCTCCGTCGCCTGCCAGCTTTTGCCCGACGAGGTCAGCTGCCTTTTCATACACATGAGCCATCTTTCACACGCCTTCGATTGACGAAGGCTTGATGGTCGCAGCGACGAAGAAGAGCGGAAATAGGACGAGTTAGAAAGTACACGTTGTCCGACAATGCAGTATGAGAAACAGCGTACCGCATTGCCGGCCACGTCAGCGAGTGTGCGTCGGCGATCGCCGACAGCGCGCCCGCGGCGCTGCCCTCCCGATCAGAACGAATGTTCCGCCCCAGGGAACGAACCATCCTTCACCGCGTGCACGTACGCTTCGACGGCCGCCTGAATGTTCGGCTGACCCTGCATGAAATCCTTCACGAAGCGCGGCCGCTTGCCGGGGAACACGCCGAGCATGTCGTGCAGCACGAGCACCTGACCCGAGCAGTCGACGCCCGCGCCGATGCCGATCGTCGGAATCTTGAGCATGTGCGTGACTTCGGAGGCGACGAGCGTCGGCACGGCTTCGAGCACGACGAGCTGCGCGCCCGCATCCTCGATCGCGCGCGCGTCGCGCAGCAACTGGGCAGCACCGGCTTCGGTCTTGCCTTGCACCTTGAAGCCGCCGAACGCGTGCACCGATTGTGGCGTGAGGCCCACGTGCGCGCATACGGGCACCGCGCGCTCGACGAGGAAGCGGATCGTCTCGGCGAGCCATTCGCCGCCTTCGAGCTTGACCATCTGCGCGCCGGCACGCATCAGCTTGACGGCACTCGCGAACGCCTCGGCCGGCGTACCGTACGTGCCGAACGGCAGATCGGCGACGACCAGCGCGCGCGGCTGCGCGCGGGCGACACAGGCGGTGTGATACGCGATGTCGTCGAGCGAGACGGGCAGCGTGGTCGTTTGGCCCTGCAGCACGTTGCCGAGCGAATCGCCGATCAGCAGCACGTCGACGCCCGAACGGTCGAGCAGGGCGGCAAAGCTCGCGTCGTAGCAGGTGAGCATCGCGATCTTCTCGCCGGCGACGCGCATTGCCTGCAGCTTGGGCACCGTGACGGCAGGCCGGCTCGATTCCTGGAGATAGGTCATGGGAAATCCGGTTCGGATGGGTAAGGAACGACAGGCGAGGACGCGTCAGCGCGTCGTCTCGCCCTTGACGAAGAATTCCTTGCGGCCGCGCATCGTCTCGATGCGCTCGACCAGCAGGGCGAGATCTTCGGGGGAATCCTGCGGGTTCAGGTGTTCCGCGGCGACCGTCAGCACCGGCGTGCGGTCGTAGTGGTAGAAGAATTCGTTGTACGCGTCGACGAGCGAGCGCAGGTACGCGTCGCTGATCTGCAGCTCCATCGGCAGCCCGCGCTTCTGGATGCGCGAGAACAGCACTTCGGGGCTCGCCTGCAGGTAGACGACGAGGTCGGGCGACGGCGCCTGCGGCACGTCCACGTGCGTGGCGACCGAACGGTAGAGCTGCCACTCGTCTTCCGGCAGGTTCAGCCGCGCGAAGATGTCGTTTTTCTGCGGCATGAAATCGGCGATGACCGGGCGGCCCGTTTCGAGCGCACCGATCAGCTCGCGGGCCTGCTGCGCACGCTGCAGCGCGAACGACAGCTGCACGGGCAGCGCGTAGCGCGCGGTATCGCGATAGAAGCGTTCGAGGAACGGGTTGTCCTGCGGGCGCTCGAGCAGCGTCTGCATCGACCAGCGTTCGGCGAGCAGGCGCGCGAGCGTCGTCTTGCCGACGCCGATCGGGCCTTCGATCACGAGATAGCGGTGCGGGGCGCGCAGGTCGGGCGCAGTGACGGTGAGGGGTGTCGGGGTCATCGGCAGCGGTTCTTGTCGGCGTCTGCGCTGGCGGCGAGCGCCTTCTGCATCGGGCACTGGCAGGTCTGCACCTTCTCGACACGCTGATCCGCGACGGCGGCGAGGAAGGTATCGGCACGGCCGCGCGCGGGAATGTCGAGTGCGGGCTCGATCTCCACGAGCGGCACGAGCGCGAACGCGCGATCGGTGAGGCGCGGGTGCGGGACGATCAGGTCGGGTTCGTCGATCGAGTCGGCGCCGAACAGCAGGATGTCGAGGTCGAGCGTGCGCGGCGCGTTGCGATACGGGCGCTCGCGGCCGAAGTGATGTTCGATCTTCTGGCAGAGCGCGAGCAGCTCGCGCGCCGACAGCGTCGTGTCGAGCTTGACGACGCAGTTGTAGTAGTCGTCGCCGCCCGCTTCGAAGGGCGCCGTGCGATACAGGCTCGATTTGCCGAGGATCGAGATGGTGCGCTGCTGCGCGAGGCACACCACCGCGTCCTTCAGGGTCTGGCGCGCATCGCCGAGATTCGCCCCCAGTCCGATATATGCAACCGTCATGGCATCACTTCCTACGTCGTTCGCCGTCGTGCGCGTCAGTCGTCGGAACCGCCCGAGGTGTCCGGTGCCTGCTCGGCGGCACCTTCACCCGGCTTGCGGTTTCGCGCACCGCCGCGGCGGCGCCGCTTGCGGGGCGATTTTTCCTTCGAGCCGCCCTGCGTGAGCAATGCCTCGCGAGCGGCCGCGTCGCCTTCGATGAAATCCGTCCACCACTGTCCGACTTCCGCATCGAGCTCGCCGGATTCGCAGCGTAACAGGAGGAAATCATACCCCGCTCTAAACCTTTGGTGTTCCAGCAGCCTCATCGCGCTGCGGCCCGAGCGTTTCTCGAGGCGCAGCTGCAGGCCCCAGATCTCGCGCATGTCGGCCGAGTAGCGCTTGTGGATCGCGAGTTTCTCGGTCTGCATGTCGAGCACGTCGTCCATCGCGCGATGGAGCGCCGGCACCGGGATTTCGCCTTCGGCCGTGTATTGCTCGAAGCGCTGGCGCATGTCGTGCCACAGCAGCGTCGCGAACAGGAAGCCCGGCGATACCGTCTTGCCGGCGCGCACGCGCGCGTCGGTGTTGTTCAGCGCGAGCGTGATGAACTTTTCGCCCTGCGGCTGTTCGAGCACGACGTCGAGCAGCGGCAGCAGCCCGTGATGCAGACCCTCCTTGCGCAGCTGCTTCAGGCACGCGAGCGCGTGGCCCGACAGCAGCAGCTTCAGCATTTCGTCGAACAGGCGCGCCGCCGGCACGTTGTTGATCAGGTCGGCGAGCGCGTTGATCGGCTCGCGCGTGTGCGGCTCGATCTCGAAACCGAGCTTCGCCGCGAAGCGCACGACGCGCAGCATCCGCACCGGATCCTCGCGGAAGCGCGTGGCCGGATCGCCGATCATCCGCAACAGGCGGGCGCGCACGTCGGCCATCCCGTCGTGGTAGTCGAGCACCGTCTGCGTCGACGGGTCGTAGTACATCGCGTTGATCGTGAAGTCGCGACGTGCGGCGTCTTCGTGCTGCTCGCCCCACACGTTGTCGCGCAGCACGCGGCCGCTCGCGTCGACTGCATGGGTGCGGCGATCGAGTTCGTCGCGCTTCAGGCGCTTCGGCGGCTCGGCAGCGGCCGCCTCGGGCGGCGCATCGACCAGCGCGCGGAACGTCGACACCTCGATCAGCTCCTGGCCGAACTGCACGTGGACGATCTGGAAGCGGCGGCCGATCAGGCGCGCGCGGCGGAACAGGCGCTGAACTTCGGTGGGCGTTGCATCGGTCGCGACGTCGAAGTCCTTCGGCGCGATGCCGAGCAGCAGGTCGCGTACCGCACCGCCGACGATGAAGGCGCGGAAGCCCGCCTGCTGCAGCGTGTCGGTCACGCGCACGGCATTCTTCGAGATCAGCGCCGGGTTGATGCCGTGCACGCTGGCCGGCACGACGGTCGGCTCATGGTTGCTGCGCGGCTTTTTCGTGCCGCCGCGGGCGCCTTTCGGGGCACGCGGGGTAGCAGGGGCCGCTTCGTCGGCCGGAGCCGCTGCGGGAGAGGTTTGCTCGGTTTCGTCCTGGCCGAGCAGTTTGCGAATGAATTTTTTGATCACGACGTTCAGAAGAGATCGAGGATGCGCCAGCCGCGGTTGCTTGCATGCGCGCGCAGCGTGTCGTCAGGGTTGGTCGCGATCGGGTCGGTGACTTTCTCGAGCAACGGGATGTCGTTGTGCGAGTCGCTGTAGAAGTAGGTGTGCGTGAAGTCGCTCCATTGCTTGCCGAGCGACGCGAGCCACGCTTCGGTCCGCACGATCTTGCCTTCGCGATAGCTCGGCGTGCCGGTCGGCCGGCCCGTGTACGGCGAATCGGGATGCCCGTCGGTCGTCTCGACCTCGCAGGCGATCAGCGTGTCGACGCCGAACGCGGTGGCGATCGGGCGCGTGATGAATTCGTTGGTCGCCGTCACGACGCAGCACAGGTCGCCCGCATCGAGGTGCTTGCGCACGAGTTCGAGCGCGGCGGGCGTCATTGCGGGCCGGATCACCTCGTGCATGTACTGCTCGTGCCATTGCGCGAGCCGCGCACGCGAATACTTCGCGAGCGGCGTGAGCATCGCCGTGAGGTACGCGTGGATGTCGAGCTTGCCGGCCTTGTAGTCGGCGAAGAACTGGTCGTTCTGACGCGAGAAGCTTTCCGCGTCGACGATGCCGAGCTTCACCATGAAGCGGCCCCATTCGTGGTCGCTATCGGTCGGGATCAGCGTGTGATCGAGGTCAAAGAGTGCCAGATTAGTCATGGAAGCGCATTTTACTCGAAGCGGTTCGGGCCCGTGCCCGGTGGGGTGATGTCGTCGCCGGGACGCGCCAGCATGCGGCGCAGCAACGGCAGCGTGACGGCGCGTTTCTGCTCGAGCGAGAAGCGGTCGAGCGCGTCGAGCAGCGCCATCAGGCTCGGCATGTCGCGGCGGAAATGGGTCAGCAGGTAGGCGGCGATGTCGTCGGTGAGCGCGATCCCGCGTTCCTTCGCCGCGAGCTTGAGCACGGCGATCTTGCCGGCATCGGACGGCGGCGACAGGTGGAACACGAGCCCCCAGCCGAGGCGCGTGCGGAGATCCTCGCGCACGTCGAGCGCGAGCGGCGCCGCGGGGCCCGCCGCGACGAACGCGCTCGACGGGTGCGCGCGCACTTCGTTGAACAGGTTGAACAGCGCGACCTGCTGCGTGTCGCTCATCCGGTCGCAGTCGTCGATCGCGTAGATGCCGATGCGCGGGTCGAACGTGAACGCGCCGAGCGGGCTTTGCGGTGTGAGATAACGCGCATAGCCGTACGAGGCGTCGCTCACGAGCGCCTGCAGCAGATGGGTGCGGCCGCATCCGGGCTCGCCCCAGATATAGAACGACCGGTCCGGCACGGGGCCCGCCGCGAGCGCGAGGTCGAGCTTCTGCAGGCGCGAGATGAGCTCGTCGTTCTCCTCGTTCATGATGAAGTTGTCGAACGTGGCGGGCGGCGGCGTGCCGAGATCGAGCGTCAGTTGACGGGACACAACAGTCACAATGCGGGTCGGTTGAAAATACGCGTGCCGTACGCCGGGCACGCGCCGGGAACTGCGCCTTCGCGGGCTTCACGCGCGCCCGCACGCACGGCGCCACGCCGGTTTCGGCGCGGTTCGCTCGGCGATGAAAACGGGGACGTGTTGACCAAGATGCAATCCCTGACGATTCGGTGCTGGGAATTCCGGCCAACGGGCCGGCTTCGGGTAAAATCGCATTTTACCGACCTTCTCGCATTCCCCCATGAATCCTCCGAAATCCGCTCCCGACGCCCAAGGTCTGTCCTATCGCGACGCAGGCGTCGACATCGACGCGGGCGACGCGCTCATCGACAAGATCAAGCCTTTTGCGAAGAAAACCCTGCGCGACGGCGTGCTCGGCGGCATCGGCGGGTTCGGCGCGCTGTTCGAAGTACCGAAGAAGTACAAGGAGCCCGTGCTCGTGTCGGGCACCGACGGCGTGGGCACCAAGCTCAAGCTGGCCTTTCATCTGAACAAACACGACACCGTCGGCCAGGATCTCGTCGCGATGAGCGTGAACGACATCCTCGTGCAGGGCGCCGAGCCGCTGTTCTTCCTCGACTACTTCGCGTGCGGCAAGCTCGACGTCGATACCGCGGCAACGGTCGTCAAGGGCATCGCGCAGGGTTGCGAACTGTCCGGCTGCGCGCTGATCGGCGGTGAAACGGCCGAAATGCCGGGCATGTACCCGGACGGCGAATACGACCTGGCCGGCTTCGCGGTCGGCGCGGTCGAGAAGAGCAAGATCATCGACGGCAGCACGATCGCCGAGGGCGACGTGGTGCTGGGCCTCGCATCGAGCGGCATCCACTCGAACGGTTTCTCGCTCGTGCGCAAGATCATCGAGCGCGCGAACCCCGACCTGTCGGCCGATTTCCACGGCCGCTCGCTCGCCGACGCGCTGATGGCACCCACGCGCATCTACGTGAAGCCGCTGCTCGCGCTGATGCAGAAGCTGTCGGTGAAGGGCATGGCGCACATCACCGGCGGCGGCCTCGTCGAGAACATTCCGCGCGTGCTGCGCGAAGGCCTCACCGCCGAGCTCGACCAGAACGCGTGGCCGCTGCCGCCGCTGTTCAAGTGGCTGCAGGAGCACGGCGGCGTCGCCGACGCGGAAATGCACCGCGTGTTCAACTGCGGGATCGGCATGGCCGTGATCGTTTCGGCGGCCGATGCCGACGCAGCGATCGCCGACCTGACCGCCGCCGGCGAACAGGTGTGGAAGATCGGCACCGTGCGTGCGACCCGCGAAGGCGAGGCGCAGACCGTCGTGGTCTGACGCACGGCCGCAGCAGATGCAGCAAGGAAAGCCGCCCGGAGTCGATCCGGGCGGCTTTTTTTTTCGGGCGCCGCGCGGCGTACGGGCGCGCGCCGATGAAGGAGGAGCGACGATGACCGAAGACGAACGCGCGATCCGTGAGCTCGTGGACAACTGGTTCGTATCGAGCCGCCGCGGCGACCTGGCGACCGTGCTCGACCTGATCGCCGACGACGCGATCTTCATGGTGGCCGGCAGGCCGCCGTTCGACAAGGCGGCGTTTGCGGCCGCATCGCGTGACGCGAACGCCGGGGGCGGGCCCGCGCCGACGATCGACGGCCGTTACCGGATCGACGAACTGCGCGTGCTGGGCGACTGGGCGTACATGCGCAATTTCATCGAGATCGAGGCGACTCCGCCGGGCGGCGAGACGATCCGCCGTTCGGGCCATACGCTGACGATCTTCCGCAAGGCCGACGGCCGCTGGCAGCTCGTCCGCGATGCCAATCTCGTGACGCTCGCGCATTGAGCACGGCGGCGGGCGCGACGGTGCCGGCCGGCGCTCAGGCGGACGGCCGCGCCGCACCCGCTGGCCGGGCACCGGCCAGCAACGGCGGGACGAGCAGATAAAGTAGCGCGGCCGCGGCCCAGACGAGCCCCGGCCAGGTCGCGCGTGTCGCCGCATAGGTTGCGGTGACGACCAGCGGCCCCGCGACACCGATCAGGCTCGCCACGCTCGCGAGCGCGCCTTGCAGTTCACCCTGGCGCGCATCGTCGACCTGCCGCGCGAGCATCGCCTGCAGCGCCGGCAGCGTCATGCCGCCCGCCGCGAACAGCGGCAGCAGCGCGAACGGCACCCACGCGGCGGTCGCGAACGCAATCGCCACGAGCCCGAACGCGTCGCCCGCGAGGCCCAGTGCGAGCGCGCGGCGCTCGCCGAGCCGCGCGATCAGCGGCCCGATCGCGAAAGCCTGCGCGAGCGCGTGACACGCGCCGTAGCCCGCCAGCGACAGCCCCGCGATCGGTGTCGACCACCCGAAATGTTCCTGGCCGTACAGGATCCACAGCGTGGCGGGCGCCTGCGACACCAGCGCCACGATCACGTAAATGCCGATCAGCGGCACGAGCGCCGGTGAGCCGGTCAGCCGGCGCAGGCTGGCGAACGGGTTGAGCGCGCCGGCCGTTTGGCCTTCGCGGGCCGAACGCGGCCGCGATTCCGGCAGCGCGCGCCAGACGAACACGAGGTTGAGCGCGTTGAGCACGGCGGCCGCGACGAACGGCGCGCGCACATGCAGCGCGCCGAGCAGGCCGCCGATCAACGGGCCCGCGATGAAGCCGATGCCCATCATCGCGCCGAGCTGGCCGAAGCGTCGTGCGCGGTCGGGTTCGGCCGTGACGTCGGTGACGTATGCAGTCGCGACCGCGACGTTCGCGCCGGTGATGCCCGCGATCAGCCGCCCGACGTAGAGCCAGGCGAGCGTCGGCGCGAGCGCCATCAGCAGGTAGTCGAGCGCGGCGCCCGCGAGCGACACGAGCAGTACGGGCCGGCGGCCGACGCGGTCGCTCAGCGCGCCGAGCAGCGGTGCGCACAGGAACTGCGCGAACGCGTACAGCGCGAGCAGGATCCCGTAGTGGGTGTCGGTGCTGCCCGCATCGGCGAGCGAGCGCAGGAGCCCGGGGAGGATCGGCATCACGATCCCGACGCCGATCGCGTCGAGCAGGACCGTGGCCAGAATGGCAATCAGGGACGGATTCAAGGGTGTGACTCTATCGGTGATAGAGTGGCGATTATTCCACAACTTTCCCTATCGGTGATAGAGATGAAGGACACAGGGGCGCGGCTGACGCGCGACACGGTACTGCGCGCGGCGCTCGACCTGCTCGATGAAGTCGGCATCG
This sequence comes from Burkholderia cepacia ATCC 25416, assembly GCF_001411495.1. NCBI lineage: Bacteria > Pseudomonadati > Pseudomonadota > Betaproteobacteria > Burkholderiales > Burkholderiaceae > Burkholderia > Burkholderia cepacia. Next base: position 1,621,593 of record NZ_CP012981.1, read on the forward strand.
ATGGGCTGTCGACGCGGCGGCTCGCCGAGCGGCTCGGCGTGCAGTCGCCGACGCTTTACTGGCATTTCCGGAACAAGGCCGAACTGCTCGACGCGATGGCCGAGGCGATCATGCTCGAGCGGCACGATGCGTCGCTGCCGCGGCCGGGCGAGGCGTGGGATGCGTGGCTTCTCGACAACGCGCGCAGTTTCCGGCGCGCGCTGCTGGCCTATCGCGACGGCGCGCGCCTGCATGCCGGTACCCGGCCGCGGGCGCTGCATTTCAGCTCGATCGAACGCAAGGTCGCGCTGCTCGGCGAAGCGGGTTTCGCGCCGGACGAGGCGGTCGACGTGATGTATGCGCTGGGCCGCTTCGTGGTTGGATGGGTGCTGGAGGAACAGGCGGAACCCGAAGGCGAGGCCGATGCGCCGCTGCCGGACGCGGCCGAGTATCCGTTGCTCGCCAAGGGCTGGGCCGCGCTGCGTGCACGCGGCGGAGACGAAGCGTTCGAGCGCGGCGTCGCGCTGATCGTCGACGGCGCCCGCGCGCGCCTGGCAGCACGCGCGCGCGGCTGACGGTCAGGCCGGCGTGCCGCCGTCGAGCACGCGTTCGAGCGCGTCGAGCGCGCGGGCCGTGGCGTCCGGCGCGATGCAGTCGACGACGATCCGCTCCGGCATCGCGCGCAGCCAGGTGATCTGGCGCTTGCAGAGCTGGCGCGTCGCGAAGATGCCCTTGTCGCGCATCGTCCGGTAGTCGGTGTCGCCGTCGAGGAATTCCCATGCCTGCCGGTAGCCGACGCAGCGCATCGACGGCAGGTCGGGATGGAGATCCTCGCGACGGCGCAGCCGCTCGACTTCGTCGATGAAGCCCGCGTCGAGCATCGCATCGAAGCGCTGTGCGATCCGTGCGTGCAGTACCGCGCGATCGGACGGCTCGAGCGCGACCGGCACGAAGCGGTAAGCGGCGGCCGCATCGTCGCTGCGTCGCGGGGCGGCGAGCAGTACCGACATCGGCTGCCCGCTCAGCATGAACACTTCGAGCGCCCGCTGGATCCGTTGCGAATCGTTCGGCGCGAGCCGCGCGGCCGTGTCGGGATCGACCTGCGCGAGTCGCGCGTGCAGGGCGGGCCAGCCATCGCGTGCGGCTTCCGCATCGAGGGTCGCGCGCACGTCCGGATCGGCGCCGGGCAGGTCGTTGAGCCCCTGCGTCAGTGCCTTGTAGTAGAGCATCGTGCCGCCCGCGAGCAGCGGCGTGCGGCCGCGCGCGGCGATCTCGCCGATCAGGCGCAGCGTGTCGGCGCGGAAACTCGCGGCCGAATACGCGTCGGCCGGATCGATGATGTCGATCAGGTGGTGCGGCACGCTCGCGCGCTCTTCGCGCGAAGGCTTCGCGGTGCCGATGTCCATGTCGCGGTAGACGAGCGCCGAATCGACGCTGACGATCTCGATCGGGCGGCGCGCGGCGAGCGCCAGCGCCGCGGCCGTCTTGCCCGATGCGGTGGGGCCGAGCAGGCAGGCGATCGTCGTCGGAGAGGTCTGCGGTGAAGCGCTCATTGTCCGCGCATGAACAGGCGGTCGAGATCGTTCAGCGTGAGCTGATACCACGTCGGCCGGCCGTGATTGCACTGGTCCGCGCGTTCGGTCGCCTCCATCTGCCGCAGCAGCGCGTTCATCTCGTCGAGCGTCAGGCGCCGGTTCGCGCGCACCGCGTGGTGGCAGGCGAGCGTGCCGAGCAGCTCGTGCTGGCGCTCGGTTAGCACGCGCGAGCCGCCGAACGCGTGCAGGTCGGCGAGCACCGCGCGCGCGAGCGACTGCAGGTCGGCATCCTTCAGCAGCGCCGGCACCGCGCGGATCGCGAGCGTCGTCGGCGACAGCACCGCCAGGTCGAAACCGAGCGATTCGAGCGTGTCGCGCTCTTCCTCGACCGTGCCGATCTCGACCGGCGTGGCCGTCATCGAGATCGGCAGCAGCAGCGCCTGCACGGCGACCGAGCGGTCGGCGAGCGCGTTCTTGAACTGTTCGTACAGGATCCGCTCGTGTGCCGCGTGCATGTCGACGATCACGAGCCCGTGCGCGTTCTGCGCGAGCACGTAAATGCCGTGGATCTGGCCGAGCGCGAAGCCGAGCGGCTGCTCGTCGTGCGCGGTGGCGGCGATCGGCGATACGGTGAAGCCGGGCAGCGGTGCGAGCGGCGTGTCGGCCGAATCGCGCGCGATGGTGGTCGTGCCGTCCGGTGTGCCGGCGCCGCTATCCTTGCGGCCGAACATCGCGTCGTAGAGCGCGAGCGGCTGCGCGACGGGCAGCGTGCCCTGCGTCATCCGTGCCTGGCGCATCCAGGTGTTGCCTGCCGACGAGGACGACGGCGACGAGAAGCCGCTGCCGCCCGTGCCACCGATGCCGCCGGTCGCGTGGCCCTGGCTCTGCCCGAGCGGCGTGTCCAGGAACGACGACGGCCCGCGCGGTGCCGGTTCGATATGCGCGGCATGGCCGCCCGCCGTGGTTTCCGGCGACGCGCCCGCATGGCGCGCGAGCGCGCGCTGGACCGCATGGAACACGTACTGGTGGATCGAGCGCGAATCGCGGAAGCGTACCTCGATCTTCGACGGATGCACGTTCACGTCGACGGCTTCCGGCGGCAGGTCGAGAAACAGCACGTACGACGGGTAGCGGTCGCCGTGCAGCACGTCCTCATAGGCCGCGCGCACCGCGTGCGTCAGCAGCTTGTCGCGCACGAAGCGGCCGTTCACGAAAAAATATTGCTGGTCGGCGCGCCCGCGGCTTGCGGTCGGCAGCCCGGCGCAGCCGTAGACGGCGAGCGGGCCGGCCTGCTCGTCGAGCGGCAGGTGCGCGGTCGCGAAGCCGTCGCCGAGGATCTTCGCGACGCGCTGCGCGGGCTCGGTCGCATTCCAGTGCTCGACGGCCTTGCCGTTGTGCAGCACCGAGATCGCGACGTCCGGCCGCGCGAGCGCCGCGCGGCGGATCATTTCCAGGCAGTGGCCGAACTCGGTCTGCTCGCTCTTCAGGAACTTGCGCCGCGCGGGCGTGTTGAAGTACAGCTCGCGCACCTCGATCGTCGTGCCGGTCGCACCGGCGGCGGGCGACAGCACGCCCGTCTGCGCGTCGATCTTCATCGCATGCGCGGCATCGGCCGTCCGGCTCGTGATCGACATCTCGGCCACCGACGCGATCGACGCGAGCGCTTCGCCGCGGAAACCCAGCGTGGCGACCGCCTCGAGCTCCTCGAGCGAGCGGATCTTGCTGGTCGCATGGCGCATCAGCGCGAGCGCCAGCTCGTCGGGCGGAATCCCGCAGCCGTCGTCGGTGATCGAGATGCGCTTGACGCCGCCTTCTTCCAGCACGATGCGCAGCGTCGTGGCGCCGGCGTCCATCGCGTTCTCCAGCAGCTCCTTGACGACCGACGCCGGACGTTCGACGACCTCGCCGGCGGCGATCTGGCTGATCAGCTGGTCGGGCAGGGGCTGGATCGCGCGCAGCGGGCGCGGAGCAGGGGCGGGCGTGTCGCCCGCGGCCATTTCGGTGATTTCGGACATGGCCGAATTATAGCGAGGCGGCGGATGCGTGCCGGGGCGCCGGAGCGTTACGTTTTTTCACGGAGCCTTAAGGTAGTTTCGGTATCATGGCTCCGTTTCGCGCGCCGCCTTGGCCGGCGGGCGCTTCCGCCAAGTCTGGCCTGTTTCGGCCGTTCCGGCCCTATCGCCTTCGAGGAATCGCATTTGGATACGCTGCTTCATTTCGTCAACCTTGTCCTGCATATCGACGCCTTCCTCGGCGATTTCATCCGGCAGTACGGCGCGTGGGTCTATCTCGTGCTGTTCCTGATCGTGTTCTGCGAGACGGGGCTCGTCGTGTTCCCGTTCCTGCCGGGCGATTCGCTGCTGTTCATCGGCGGCGCGTTCGCGGCGACGGGCGAAATGAACGTCGGCGCGCTGATCGTGCTGCTGCTCGTCGCGGCGATCGCCGGCAACACCGTGAACTACCTGATCGGCCGCTGGGTCGGCCCGAAGGTGTTCAATACGCATATCCCGGTGCTCGAGCGCTTCCTTGACCGCGCCGCGCTGCAGAAAACCCACTCGTTCTACGACAAGCACGGCGGCAAGACGATCGTGCTCGCGCGCTTCATCCCGGTCGTGCGTACGTTCGCGCCGTTCGTCGCGGGCGCGTCGTCGATGAGCGTCGCGCGTTTCCAGCTCTTCAACGTGATCGGTGCGCTGGTGTGGGTGCTGCTGCTCGTGCTGCTCGGGTATTTCTTCGGCAACATCCCGTTCATCCGCCAGTACCTGAACGTGATCGTGCTGGTCGGTATCGGTGCGGCGATCGTGCCGGTCGCGCTCGGCGCGGTGTGGAAGCTGGTGCGGGGGAAGCAGTCGGATAACGCGCAGAAGACGGGCGGGCGGTAAGCCCGGACGCTTCGGTTTCAGGCAATAAAAAAGCGTGGCGGGTGCCACGCTTTTTTTTCGTCCGGTGCCGCCGTCATGCGCTGCGATGCAAGAGCGGCGTTTCGGGCGTCGGGTATTGCGCGTCGCGGAACGTCTCGAGGATCACGCGGTTGGTGTCGCAGTACACCTGCCAGTAGTTTTCAGGTTGCGTGGACGGGCGCACGAACAGCAGCGGGCCTTCCGGCGTGAATTGCAGCACGCCGACGTCCGGCGCCGGGCTGGTCAGCACGTTCGGGATCTGCTGGATCGACGCTTTCAGGCGGTTGATCGCGTCGACGGCATCGACGCCGTTCGCGATCTTCGCGGTCAGGTCGACGCGACGATACGACGTTGCGCTGTAGTTGGCGATGTTGTCCGAGAAGATCTTGTTGTTGCCGACGATCGTCACGATGTTGTCCGGCGTGACGATCGTCGTGCCGAACAGGCCGAGCTCCTTGACCGTGCCCGTGACGCCGCCCGCGCTGATCACGTCGCCGATCTTGAACGGACGCAGCACCTGCATGAACACGCCTGCGGCGAAATGCGCGAGCAGGCCGCCCCAGGCGGTACCGATCGCGAGGCCGAGGCCGGCGAGCAGCGCGGCGAACGAGGTGGTCTGCACGCCGAAGATCTGCAGGATCGCGAGGATCAGCAGGATCGTCAGCAGCACGCCGACGACGGAGGTCAGGTAGTCGGTGAGTGTCGGGTCGACCTTGCCGCTGCGGCGCACGACCTTGCCGAGCAGGCGGGTGCCGATGCGGATCGCCCAGCGGCCGACGAACCACAAGACGATCGCTGCGAGGAGGTTGAGGCCGAAGTCGAGGCCGCGGGTCATCAGGAATTGCTGGGCGGTGGCGAGATCGATCATGCGTTCTCCGAAGTCAAGGGTAGAAAGGGCGGCGCATGCACCGGGTGGGTGGCGCTTTTATAACCTGAGCCGGGAGGGGCGGCAACCTGTCTGACACTGCTTGACGTAATGGAAAACGGGCAGGACGCGGGTGCGTGCTGCCCGTTGGAGACGTATCGGGTTTTATCTAAATGGTATTCAAACCACCTTAGGCGACATGTTTCTGTCGATCAAGCGAGCGCCTACGGATCATCGGGCCGCAAATGCCCCGATCTTGGTCAGCGCATTGTGCGATCGCGAAAATATTGCCGTCCCTGCCAACTGGCATAACGTATCGCGTTGCGGGTCCAGCGTACTGCCTTGACAAGCGGGCGGGCGCGATTGCCACGTATTTTTTCGAGCGGTCGAGCCGCGTTCGGCGCGAGTTGCCGGGCGATTGCCTCGGGCGTTGTGAATAGCGAGAGCTGCCAATCCCAATAGATTGCATAACGCAGCAACACGCCTGCCGTCAGCATGTCGAGCGACAGCCGGCGTTCTCGCCACGGCTGTTCCAGCGCATCGTGCGTCAGTCCCCAGCCGGCATAAAACGGCAGGCCGTAGGTATGGACTTCCTTCCCGCGCATCAACGCGTCGAAGCCGGCGAGCGACGACAGCGTATGCAGCTCGTCCGTCACGTCGATCAGCGAAATGAGATCTGCGTGCGCATCGACGATGTCTGCGAGGTGTGCTGCGTCGACCAGCCCCGCACGATTGCCGGACAGCACGTCCGGATGTGGCTTGTAAATGATGAATGCGTCAGGTCGGCGAGCACGCACTTCCTGCAACAAGGCTTCCGACGTGGCTATCGTGCCCGTTCCTAGTCGGATCGACGCATCATCCGCAACCTGGCCTGCGACGAGCACGATGCGCTTGTCGTGCGGGATACGCCATGTCGGCGCCTGGCGGCCGAGATTGTATTTCGTGAGACCGAGTCGCACGATCTCGTGCCTCAGCGCTGCCGCGCGCTGCAATTCCGGTTCGTCGAAGGCGGCCTGATTGAGAATGACAGTCAGGTCGCTGGGGCGACTCGCGTCGAAATACAGGCCACGGCGGTCGATTACCTGGCTGCACGGCGGCGACATGTCGGAACCGAGCCCCGTCGAATGGATGAAGCCGTCTTCGATCCGCACGCGTACCGCCGCGTCCGGCAGGCCTTCTGCCGAACGTCCACCCCATATTGCAGCGTGTTCGCCGGTGCGCGTGTCGCGCGGATCCGCTATCCAGCGTAACGTCCCGCCTCCCGCCGACAGGTACGGTGTTGCATACGGACGTTTCCACCACTGGAAGCGTATGCCGGCGACCCGGTCGAGGTCGCTGTAGCGGGTGGCGACGGCATGCTGCAGCTCGATGCAGTCGAGTGCGCTCTCGAGCGTGCCCTGAGTGCCGCGTGCCGGGTCGAGGTACTGCGCGAGTTGCAGGAACGCGGCATCGAACAACGCGAACACGGACGGGCGCGCGCGCCGCTCCGCCATCGCGGTGCGATCCCGAGTCAGTCCCCAGCCGGCGTAATAGGGCGTACCGAACACATGAACCGGGACGCCGGCCAGCAGTGCAGCCATCCCTTCGGACGCGCCGACGACATAGACGGCGCCGGCATGTCGAAGGATGTCCCTGAAGGAGTGTGCGACGTCGAGGACTCGGGCATTCCCGGGCAGTCGTGCCTTGTTCGACAACCAATCGCCGGCGCCTGCATCGGCGGAGCGCAGGATCCACACGTCGGCACCGGGGTGCGCGATACGCGCTGCATCTGCCATCGCAGCAAAGTTCCCGCGGCGGTGCCCGGCCGGCGTACAGACGTCGGTATGCGACGCCTCTCTTTCGTCGATCAGCACGATGCGTTTTTCGCGGCCGGATGCGTGCCATGCATCCGGCAATTCGGCCACCCGGTGCCGAACGTGCAACGCATCGCTGTCGAGGACGCGGTGAATCAGAGCGCGACATCGCGCGTCCGCGTCGGTGACGGGCGAAGCCTGGAGCATGCGGTCGAGTGCGGCGACAAGCCCGCCGCGCGCAATCAGATCCGGTGGAATGCGGAACCACGAAAGCGGCGGCGCGTGCCGTACGAAGACGGGGCCGGGGCAGACCGGGTAGACGGTGCGTCCGAGCGATGCGGACGTTCGAGCAAGGGCGACGCCGAGCCACGAATCGACCCACACGAACGGCGATTTTCCGGGCGGCCAGGTGCCCCTGCGCTTGCCGGGCACAATGGCGGTTGTGTCGAATGGCTGGATGTCGGGCGTCATCGAAGATTCAGTCGGTGCCGGATTCATTTACCGGAACGATTCTAGAAAGCCGTCGATTCGTTCAAAGTGCTCGGCCCACGTCGGCGCTCGAAAGCGTTCGATCCGCGCGATCTGGTTCGCTCGTTCGGCGCTGTCTGGCAGCGCGTACGCGCGAATCCGAGCGAGCCATCCTGGCCCGTCGAGCGGGTCGAGATAGTTGGGAATGTCCGACGCGATCTCGTGAAAGACCGGCAGGTCGCTGGCGAGCACCGGCACGCCCAGCATCAACGCTTCGACGAGCGGCATGCCGTAGCCTTCGGCGAACGACGGGAACACGAGCGCACGCGCATGCTGCAACCAGGCGTGCAGCCGATCGTCGCTGCAATCCGATTCCTCGATGACTGCACCGCGAATCGTGGCGCACCGCTCCAGCATGTCGATGACGTTCTCGCATTCCCAGCCGCGCCGGCCGATGACGACGAGCTTGGGAGCGGCGTCGCCCATCTGTTCGACCAGATGCCGCCATACGTGCAGGATGAACCAGTGGTTCTTGCGCGGCTCGATCGTGCTGAGCATCACGAAATAGGGTGCTGTGATCGGTGGCGGGCTCGGCGGATGAGGCTCCACCGCGGGTGCGAGGGGCGCGACGACGACCGGCGGCAGCGGCAGCGACGCTTGGCGCGCCTCGTTCGCCAACTCGTCGTAGGTCGCCTGCGAGTTGCTGATCAAGCCGCTCGCGTGCCGTAGCGCGGTATGGATGCGGGCGCGATGCGATGCGTCCACGCCCGGGCGGCAGTACTCCGGGTGCGTCAACGGAATGAGGTCATGGACCATGAAGACCGAGCGCGCGTTACGTTGCGCCATCGCCCGATAGTACCGGGGGAACTCCATCCCGTTGTGACTGGTATGCAACAAAATTGCACGATCGAATCGCGGTGGATAAAGCTGGTTCAGCAACGCAGAAGCGATAATCTTGCGCAGCGCCCATCGATCGCGACTGGACGACAGCAGCAACGCAAATATTTTTTGCGAGTCTTTTTCCGTTAAAACGATGGAAAAACCGCGTTCACTCAGGACTGCGCGTGCACGGTCGCCGTATCGGCGGATGTAAGCCAGTCCAACTCTGTCTACCCCGGTGGGGATCAGGCCATCATAAAAACGGGTGGCAAGACGAGTGACGTCCAGAAGTATTTTTGTCACGCAGGTGCAATGTGGTTGTGCGCACGGAAATGAAAGATGTTTCTGTTTGCCGAAGCGTGATGGCTCATGCAACAATTCCGCCGGGTAATTCTATGGTATCTCGCATGGCGGGACAATTCGCGCGTGCGCGTCTGTCGTCTGCACGAATGCGGGGCATGCCAAACAATTGAAGCTTGAAGTCAGATTTACCGATTCGTTCGCGCCCCCGCGCGCGGCAGCAATGGACTTTTGAGACCGCCCCTGTTTGTGCCAGACCGGCTCGCTCCTTAGCGGGCTAAGGATTCGGCTGAGCATAAGCCAGGGCAGATGGACGGCGAAAAACCGAGGGAGCTCCAAGGGCGTCTATCGGCATTTCGCGTGCGCCATGCCGGTAAATTCTCCGGTACATCTTACATTGTGCGGTAAAATCCGGCGGCCTTTGAATGACTGGATTGTTAAATGCAGAGTTTAAATCGCAGTGTTTGGGTGGCTGCTGCCATCGGCGGTGCCATTGGGTTGGCTGCTTGCGGGGCCATTCCCACGTCCGGGCCGAGTCGTTCCGAGATTAATGCCAGTGGTGGTGGCACAAATCAGGTCAGTATGCAAGGAATCCAGGTCGTTGATGTGACAGACCAGATTGCGCGGCAACTCTATGCCGGCCGCAAAAGTACGGATTTTGCAGCAGCACTGGGCGACAACTTGGCGTTTCAGCAACAGTTAGGTGTGGGGGACGTGGTCGAAGTATCGATCTGGGAGGCGCCGCCTGCGACTCTGTTTGGCGGCGGTGTGAGCGACTCCCCGGCGCCCAGCGGCGTACCGACCGGCGCGCGGTTGACCAAGCTGCCAACGCAAGTGATCGACGGCAACGGCAACATCCAGGTGCCGTTCGTTGGCGCGATCAAGGCAACCGGACGTACGCCGAGCCAATTGCAAGCCTATATCGCGGCGCGCCTGAAAAATATCGCGCATGACCCGCAGGTTCTGGTGCAACTGGCGCGCAACGAGACCTCGTATGTCACCGTGGTGGGAGACGTAACGAGTAGTACGCGCATGCAACTGAGCGCGCGTGGCGAACGCGTGCTCGACGCAGTCGCCGCGGCCGGTGGAGTGAAGCAGCCGATCAACAAGACCATGATTCAAGTGACGCGTGGCGAAACGGTCGCGCTGGAGCCTCTGGAGACGGTGATTCGCGATCCGCGCCAGAACGTGCCGCTCAAGGCCGGTGACGTCGTCACTGCATTGTTTCAGCCCTACAGCTTTACTGCGTTCGGTGCGACGGGCAAGAACGAGGAAATCAATTTCGAGGCACAGGGCATCACGTTGGCGCAGGCATTGGCGCGGGCTGGGGGCCTGCAGGACTCGCGTTCGGACGCACAGGGCGTATTCATTTTCCGGCTGGAAGATCAGCAGGCGCTCAAGTGGCCCAACCAGCCTGTGCGAACGACGGCCAACGGCAAAGTCCCCGTCATTTACCACGTCAACCTGAAAGACCCGGATTCGTTCTTCGTGGCGCAGAGTTTCATGATGGGCAACAAGGACGTCCTCTACGTCTCCAATGCGCCGGTGGCGGAACTGCAGAAAGTGCTGAACCTAGTGTTCTCCGTGGCTTACCCGATCGTGTCTGGTGTGCAGACGTTAAGATAATTATGAAATTTCTGAAGCGCATTAATCGTTTGTTTTTGATAACGGTCGTCATACCTACCGGTATTGCGATTATTTATTTTGGTTTGATTGCTAGCGATGAATACACTTCCGTCAGCAGTTTCCTTATTCGCAGCCCGCAGCAAACCAGCGCCACCGGGCTGGGTGGGTTGCTGAAAGGCGTCGGCGGATTTTCGCAGCCCGAAGGAAGCGCGTACACGGTTCAGAAATACATTCTCTCGCGCGATGCGATGATGGTTCTGGATCGTGAGCAGCACATAAAATCGGAATTTCAAAAAAGCTCAATCGATTTTGTGAATCGATTTTCCATTCTTGGCTTTAATGAAAGTCTGGAAGAGTTTTATCTTTACTATGGCAAGAAAATCGTCGATGCGAAAGTCGATACCGATTCTCCGATCGTGACGTTGAGCACGAATGCGTATGACGCACGTCTCGCCTGGAGCATGAACAAGCGCCTGCTGGAGTTGGGCGAGCGAATCGTCAACCAGATGAATGCGCGAGCCAGGGCTGACTTGATCAATACCGCCCAACATGACGTCGACGTTGCCAAGGAAAATGATCGTGTCGCCACATTGGCATTGGCGCGTTATCGGAACAATGCGGGTGTAATCGATCCTGAGCGCCAGTCCACCATTCCGTTGCAGCAGGTCGGGAAATTGCAGGACGACCTGATTGCCACTCGCGTGCAGATTGCCCAGATGGAGCGACTGTCGCCGGCCAACCCGGGGCTGCCCACTTTGCGGGATCGTGCCAAGTTGCTGCAACAGGCAATCGATCAGGTGAGCCAGCACGTTGCCGGTACCCAAGGCGCCTCGTTAGCCAGCAAGGCTGCGGAGTTCCAGCGTCTGACGTTGGAAAAGGACGTGGCCGACAAGATTCTTGCGGGTGCCATCACGTTGCTGGATCAGGCGCGTGTCGAAGCCGAGCGAAAGCAGCTCTACCTCGAGCGTATCTCGGAACCCAGTTTGCCGGATTACGCGATGAATCCGCGCCGCGCCCGAGCGATTCTCGCGACGTTCCTTCTCGGTCTTGTTCTGTGGGGCGTGCTGACCATCGTTATCGGTGGAGTGAAGGAACACTATGAGCGTTGATCACCGTCCCCCGACATTCTCGGATCAACTGCGTATCCAGGTCCGAGTAATCTGGGCGTTGGTGATGCGCGAAATGATCACGCGCTTCGGCCGAGAGGGGCTCGGCGTGCTGTGGATAATGGCCGAGCCGGCCATGTTCGTTATCGGGGTGATGGTTATTTTCAGTCATACCGAAACAACGACTCGGTATTCGGTGGCAGAGTATCTGGCTGTCAGTTATCCAACCTTGCTCCTTTGGCGAAATACTACCGGCCGAGTGATGAAGGCCATCGAATTCAATCGTGCATTGCTGCATCACAAGCCGATTCGTCCGATCGATATATTATATTCACGGATCATCCTCGAATTTGCGGGGGCGGCTGCTTCGTTCCTGGTGCTGTACGTTGTGTTGGTCGTGATTGGTATTTGCCAATTCCCGGCTGACGTGCTGAGCATGATTCTCGGGTATCTTCTTGTCGTCTGGTTTTCGTTCAATTTCGTCATGACTATGGCGGCATTGTCGGAATTGAGTGAGGCGATAGAGCGGGTTTCGCACATCATCCTGTATCTGATGATTCCGTTTTCGGGGGTCTTTATTCCTACATATGTTCTTCCGCCGAAAATAGGTGAACTGATGACGTATTTTCCCCTGATTGATGCAGTGGAATATTTCCACTACGGATATTACGGGGATCGTATGCCGACGATGTTTTACCTTGACTATACCGTAGCCGTGTTGACGTTTTTTACACTCTTTGCGCTTTCGATTGCCCACGTCGCCATCCGGCGCGTGCAGTTGAACTGAGGGGAAGCATGATTGAATTGCGCAATGTCACCAAACGCTACTCGATCCATCACGGGCGTTCGCATCGGGAAGTGCTCAGAGGCGTCAACCTGCGTGTGCAGGCGGGTGAGCGGTGGGGTATTCTCGGACGTAACGGTGCCGGGAAGTCGACGTTGATTCGTATCATCAGCGGCTCTGACAAACCGCATTCCGGTGAGGTCGTCAAGTCGATGTCCGTATCGTGGCCGCTGGCATTTGGCGGCACGTTCCAGGGCAGCCTGACGGGCAAGGATAATGTACGTCTGATCTCTCGCGTATACAACGTCGACTATCGAAAAGCGCTCGACCTGGTTGAGGATTTCGCCGAGCTCGGTGCGTATCTTGACGAACCGGTCAAGTCATATTCTTCCGGCATGGCTTCGAGGCTGGCTTTTGCTATCTCGATGTCGATCGAATTCGATTGTTTCCTGATCGACGAAGGGATGTCCGTCGGCGATCATCGTTTTCATCAGAAGTGCAATGTCGAATTGTTCGAGAAGCGCGGTGACCGGGCGATGATTATCGTTGCACACCAGACAGATCTCATCCGGAATCATTGCAGCCATGCTGCGGTGCTTGATGATGGTGTACTGAAGGCTTGCGGGACGGTTGACGAGGCGATTGAGATCTACGAATCGCTTTAACGTTGTGGAAGAGTGATTTTCTGCAGGTGACCGCCCGAAATGTGTTCGCTGATTCTTGCGAGGGAGGAGCGCGTCACTTCATGTTCAGCAGTTGGTTGGATACTTGACGGATGGGGCCCGGGCATTTGTAGTGGAATCGATTTGATATTGTAAGGCTGCATCCGATTTGTAATCGATTGTTCGGTGTGGAAGACGTTTTCGCACGAAAATTGGAACGGTTGCTACAACGCAGAGCTGGCTTCCTTGTAGATGAAAGGGAAGCTCTTTGTCGCTATTCCAGGTTTTATAATTAAATTGCGGGAGTGAAATTCGTGAAGCGAGTGGATTTTGAATTTTATCGTGATTGGTATCCGGAAATCAAAGATCTGAGCGATGATGAGATCATTAATCACTGGCGCGCCAGCAATAACCTCACGAGACACGTCCGCAATATTTTCGGGGTTCGGCATCGCAGCAACGGGAAAAAAACCCATTCATCGTTCTCGGATCTGACCGAGTCGCTCAATCTGAAGGTGTCGAATATTCCGAATGATTTTGATTGGAAAAAATACATCCTGCTGAACGGTGATCTGCCTCAGTCGTGGAGTCGTTGGCATGCGATGCTGCATTATCTGCAATATGGCATCGCGGAACAGAGAAGCTACAGGGAGCAAGGGTTCTCCGAGGTCGGTGCCTTTGTCGAGTTCAATGTAGACTGGTATGCCAAGATCTATCATCTCGAAGATGGCCAGCAGCCGGTCCAGCATTATCAGGAAATTGGCAGGGCCAACTTGCTTGCCCCGAATGCTGAGTTTTCACCAATTAGTTACTGGAAATTCAACCCGGATGTCGCTCGCACGTTGACTGACCCGCTGCTGCATTATGTGTCGTACGGTCATGCGGAGCAGCGGGAGTTTTCCCGGGCGGATATCTCGTTCGAGAAGTCGCGTAAAATTTACTCTACGGAAGAAATTGGTTCGGCTCGACAATTCTTCCAATTCAATTCCGATTTTTATCTGGAAAATAGGCCGGATCTGAAGAACGCCAGCGTGGATCCCTTTGAACACTATGTGGTGTTCGGGGAATCCGAGCGTGCCCAGCCATCCAGATTTTTTGATCCGTCCTATTACAAGGAAAAATATTCGTCGAGCCTGGAGCGTTGGCCGCATTCCGCGCTTGAGCATTTCCTTTCAATCGGCATGTTGACGGGGCATTTCCCGTCGCAAGAGGTTGCCGCAGGGGCGAGACGGCTGAACTATCACTCGGCGATCGAGTGGGTTCGTCATTGGCTGGGGTTGAGTGAGCCAACCCAGGGCAAAAAAGAGTTGCACCTGCTCGAAGGTGAAGCCAGCTACGCGGAAGCCAAGTATGAAAAATCCGCAAAATCTGCCGGGACGAAAACGCTGAACTGGGTCATTCCGCTGTTCTCGAAGGGGGGAGGCGGACACACGACCATTTTCAGATGCGCCAGAACGTTGGCGCGGTTGGGTTGGAAGTCGGTGTTCTGGGTCGATGACGCGACCAACAGTGCTCAAATCGATGCGCTGTATTCGGAATATATCGGCCATTTTCCGAGCACGAATGTTTCTTTCCGTCTGATGGAGAGCGGGTTCAAGTCGATCGAGAACGAGTTCTTGATTGCGACGGCCTGGACAACCGTATATACCGTTGCCGAGAACGTACAGTCGAATGTCAGGCTGTATTTTCTGCAGGATAGGGAAAGCCTTTTCTTGCCGGCTGGAACGGATGCACTTCGCGCCGAGTACACGTTCAAGATGGGGTTGGACTTTGTGTGTGCAGGGAATTGGCTCGAATCGCTGATTTCCGATCAGGACGGTGACCACACGCATTTTGAATTGTGCGCGGAATCGGTTTTCCAGAAAAAGGATCCGAAACTGGAAGAACGCGATATCCTCGCCGTCATCTACGTCCGCGGGCATACGAATCGACGCTGTTCGGACTTGATGATCGATGTAGCAAATCGACTCTCCAGGTTGGGAATGGGCGAGGTTGTAATTTTTGGCGACGACGAGCCCGGGCCTCGCGTGTCGCCGACCGTCACGAACGCAGGGATACTGAGCGTTCAACAGATGGCGGAGTTGTTTCAGCGAGCGAAATTTGGTCTTGCAGCTTCGGCGACCAACTATTCGATCTTGCCGGTGGAACTGGCGGCGGCTGGAACGATCGTCATTCAGCCGAGATCCGAATCGACGCAGAAAACTACCGATATTCACGGGGCGATATCTGTCGCGCCTACGAGTGAAGCAGTCGTTGGAAAAATCCTCTCGTTGGCAAAGAATCTTGATCAACCGAAATTCGATGAACTCCGCAGTGAGTACATGAACTTCGCGCGTTCGATTTCATGGGAAAGCGAGTTCGAGAAATTGTCAGGCTGGCTTGATGAAAAATTGAGCCCGGATCATCGCGGTGCTCCCGCTGTTGTCGTGAAAAAGAACGTCGGCGTCGTCATACCTACGTACTACCCTGATATGGATTTCGAAGGGGTAGTCGAGGCAATACACGGGCAGTTGACGTCCTACAACACCGAAATCCAGATTGTCGATACGCGGAAAGGTGGAGAAGTATCTCCGGTTATCGAAAAAATCGAACGTCTTGGTTTGGCGAAGGTTCATGCGATCGACGTGTCGCAGTTCCAGCATGGCGACACCCGCAATCTTGGGGCTGAGTTGCATCAAGCGGATTATTACGCTTATCTGACGCAAGATGCGCTTCCGGCAACTGAGTATTGGCTGGAATCTCTGGTGTCTCCGCTTGCCATGCTGCCGGACTGCGGGTACTCGTTTGGGGCACATCGGGCTTATCAGCAGCATCATCCGATTTACGATTACGACCTTTCGCAGCATTTCGGCAACATTGGAACGCAGTTTGGCATTCTGACGGACAGAAGGCGCTGGGGGGATCGATATCAAAGCGATCAATTCTTCAGGGCCGGACTGTGCTTCAACAGTGACAACAACGCTGCCTATCGGGGTGACTTGCTCAGGCACTACCGTTTCCCGAGCGTCGAGTTTGCGGAAGATCAAGGGATCGCGAAGCGATTGCTTGATGCCGGATATTCCCGGGCGTATTGCCCGGGTGCTGTCGTGTTTCATTCCCACGACTACACGAACAACCCCGCGGAGTCGTTCAAGAGAGGAACGGAGGAAGCGGAAGCTTTGTTCCAGAATTTCGGGATCGTGAGATTTTCGTCCGTAAGGGACTATCTGTATTCGATTCGACACGTCGAGCGGGCTGTCATGATGGATGCCGCTCGACTTGGGTTGGCGCAATCTGATTGCGCCGGCATTATCGAGGCCAAGAAGAAATACATCGACGGGCTGTGGTTCGTTTCGAGAAATCTTCTCGAAAAAAACGACACCGTGAAGATGTGACTTGAATGATTTCGTGCTCGGGGTACGCTTCCGTGCACGATATTGGTGTCGATCCGATATATCGTTAGTTCACTCCGGGAAGCGCTGAACGGTGAGTCAACGGGCAGGGTGCAAATGCGATGGCGTCGTGTCTTGTGGATGAAACTGCGAAGCGACGATCGTCGAGACCACTCGGGCTCGAAGGCGAACCTCGCTTCCCGGACCTTTCACTCGCATGACGGATTGTTTCCATGAACCGACCGCAGCAGATTTATCGCGAATGCCGGGTTTGCTCGGGGAACAGGTTGGGCAAGTGCGCAGCGCGCCTGGTCAACTTTTCGCGTTACGTCATGCGACAGCGAGAAGGGTTCTTGACGATATGAAACGTGGCGCGATCCGCGAGCGGATCCTCGCCTCGGTTCGTTGGTCGGCGAGCGCCGGATTAGGCTGCGAGTTTCTGTGTACTGCCCTTGAGCGCACGGTGCCTGGTGGCCGTGCGCCACGTTTCCGACGCATTTCTCGTCCAGGCGTTTTCGCGTGTCCCGCGCGTGGCATGCTGCCGAACTCTTCCGGTTCAATGGTCGACGTTTTGTCACGTGCGCTCAGGCTGCCCTATGGGCTTCCACAAAGTTCATCTACCATTTCATCGTGCCAAGTTGGTCCGGCGGAATGTCTTCTGCAGTGCCCGCGGCTGTGCCAGAGGCAGCCGCTCCACAATGAACGAATCGGTGTCTGCCACGTGCCCCGACCTAGATATTTTTCCGAGCAAGCCTGTACGGCTCCGTGGTCGTTTCATTGCACCTCAAGCGATGGGGGGGGCGCGGGAACGGAGTCGAGGCTGTGGTTGCGGAACCGGCGCGGGAACAATGGGTGGCAACGCGCCGGAGGGGCGTTCCGCGGTGGCGCCGACTCATATTTCGACACGCTCGATGGCGCGACAGCTACCGCTGTCCAGAGGGCAGCATCGTCGCTCGAAAGCCCCGGCGGGTCTTCTGATCAGTCGCACATGTCGCCGATGGCCGAGACGAGCCGTGAGATCAAGCGAAGCAATCAACATGAACGCCTGATTGGCGAGATGTTTGACTAAGATGAATTTCGATGAATGGCAATTTTGTTGATTCAATCTAATGGGAATGTTCGGTGACTAAGATGAGTGGCGCGGGCGATGAAGGACATCTCGTCTCAATAGATCATCTAATGGAGGCGCGCGACGAGCTATTTGTTGGCCTTGCATTCCAGTTGCTCTTCAAACGAGCAGTGGATGCGGTCGGGCTAGCATATTATGCCGGTCGTCTGCGCAAAGGCCACTCTCGTATGTCGATCCTGGATCAGTTGATTCGATCAGCAGAAGTACGGCCCGATTGGGAGAGTGTGCCTGGCCTTTCGATTGCGGTTGCCCGTTTTCGCAAATCGCGTCGCCTTGGCGGGTGGCGGCTCGCGCTGTTCGATTCCGAGCTTGGTGTGACGCCAGCTCATCGAAAGGCACGAGTGCGTGCCAATCATGCTGGCAGGCAGCAAGGGGCACAGTCCATTCCTGTGGATTCCAAGTCGCGTGGTTTTGAAGAAAAGGAAGAATTGGCAGGCTGGCTGGGAATCGATGAAAAAGAAATCCGGAGCGAACGAAACAAGGTCGAAGGAATATTTGACCCCGACTGGTATTGCATGACGTACCCCGATGTGCGGGAGGGTGGAGTCGATCCGTTATTGCACTATGTAGTCAATGGGAGTCGAGAGAATAGAAATCCCGGTCCGAAATTCGATACGAATTTCTATCTTCTCACCTACCCAGACGTATCCGGTACCGGATTGAATCCTCTTGTTCACTACATAAAACTGGGACGACAGGAGGGACGAGCAACCAACGCACGCCAGCTTTACGGTGGGTTGGTGGCGGAAGCGCGAAGCGTGATCGTGAAGGAAATGTGCCTCGCGCCTCGGGGCGAGGCCGCGCTTCTTGTTACCCACGCTCCGGCAGGGCGATTGAAGCCGCATGTGCTCCCGTATATTCAGCAGTTGCAAGGCGCGGGTTTGAAGGTCCAGCTTGTTGTCGTCGTCTATCGACCACTGGAGTTGCGCGATGACGAAATTGCGGCCGCAGATGGCATCATCGTTCGTGACAACGTCGGCTACGACTTCGGCGCGTGGGCCCATGCCTTTCAACTTTGTCCCAGCCTGTTTGGCGCCAGTTTGTTGGTCATGACCAACGACAGCATTGTTCCTACCGCGGATAGGGCGACCTTCCTCGAGATGATGGACCGCGTCCGCTCTTGCCCCTCCGATATCGTTGGCCTTACTGCGAGTCATGAACATGGCTGGCACGTACAGAGCCATTTCATGGGTGTCAAACCCAGGGCGCTCAGCTCGTGGGTTTTTCAGCACTTTGTACGCGACATCCGGCGGATCGATAACGAGGACGATGCGATTCGCGCCTATGAAATGCCATTCGCGATGCAGATGCGAAAGGCCGGGTTGGCGGTGAGTGCGCTGTTCACTGGATCCTCTCCTGTCAATCCGACGTTTTTCAGTTGGCGTGAACTAATCGACCAGGGCTTTCCGTTCATCAAGATCGAGATATTGCTCAAGCGGTTTGCCGAGGCAACCGATCAGCCCGCAATGCTTCAGGAGATACATGAAAACTGGCCGCAGGTACTTGCGGGAGCCGGTTTTGATGTCAATCTCGTTCGTGCATCAATCCGTGCCGGGGACATGGCGCGTCAGCCTGCCGGCGCCGACGATGCGCTGCTCGTCAACGCCAGGGATTACGAGGCGATTCGCAACGACCATCCGTTGCGCGTCGCATATTTCGGCCCCTGGAACTACGAGAACGGCCTCGGGGCCGCGAGCCGAGAAATGCTCTGTACGTTGAGGCACACGAATGTTCAGCTCAACGCCTATCCGGTGACCAAGCCGTTTCATGTTCACCGGCTCATTTGCCCGGCTGTCGAGACACTGGATTTCGTGGGGAATCCTGATATTGCCGTCGTTCATCTGAACCCGGATTCCTGGGAGGTGTTGACGGACGAGCAGCGCGAGATCATTCAGTCCGCCAAGCAGAGGATCGGGTACTGGGTCTGGGAAACGGATCGGATTCCGCCGGCCTGGCAAAAGGAGTTGCACTCGGTCGATCGCATTTGGGCGCCGAGCCAATATTGCGCCGATATCTTTTCTGCCGAAGTCAAGGTGCCTGTCGACGTCATCCATCATCCGGTTCGCGTGCCGACACGTATTGCTTCGGGGCGTGATTCGATTCTTCGGCGATTTGGAATCGACCCGGAGAATCGTGTAATTCTTTATATTTTCGATGCAGCCAGCTATCTGATTCGAAAGAATCCCGAGGGATTAATACGCGCCTTTAGCGAATCCGGGCTGGCAAAGCAAGGTTGGAATCTCGTTCTCAAGACAAAGCATCTCTACGACCGCCCGGACGCAGGCAAGGCGCTTTATGCATTGGCCACGAGCACGCCGGGAGTGAAGCTGCTGGAAGTTTCGCTTCACGCGGATGAAGTCACCAGCCTGATGGCTGCCGCCGACATCTATGCATCGCCCCATTGTTCGGAAGGATTCGGTCTGACGGTTGCGGAAGCCATGGCGCTCGGCAAGTCCGTGGTCGCGACGGATTTTGGCGGTACCCGGGACTTTGTCAATTCGGGCTGTGGCTATCCTGTACAGGCTGCGCCCTGGGTATTGGAAGAAGACCACGGCCATTATCTGGCTGGTCACGGTTGGGGCAAGGTCGATGAAAGCGCGTTCGCCGCAGCGCTTGTCAAGGCCGCGACGGCGATCGCGAAGGGTGATCGCGCGATGAACGAGGCTGCTCGAAAGAATATCGCACGGCTTCTGTCGTATGACACCGTGGCACGTGCAGTCGAGGCGAGCTTTGCTGCGTCGATCGCCGCTTCCGCGACCAAGGCTGCCGGCTCGTCCGGTCACTTGGTTGTCGACATTCCGCCGGCGCCGCCGGTCATTTCCGTCAACGTTGCGTCGGCTCGACGCTTTGCGGACTTTGCGCCCGGCGATGGTCTGGTTCCTGTCCCATTGGCTGACGACCTCTCATGGACCGGGGCGCCGCTCGCCGATGGTGATCCCGATGACTGGTTGATTTTTGCCCCGGGTGATGCTCGCATTTCACCTGATGCCAAACGGGCATTTCTGAGTGCAGCCACCAACCGCCCCGATGTCGTCCTGTTCTATGCCGACGATGTCGCCGCGGATGAGGATCCGCTGGATCGTGTTCGGTTGAAGCCGGATTTCAATCCGACGCTGCTTGTCGCGCAGGATTACATCGGAGCACCAGTCTCGATCCGACGCAAAACGCTAACGGCAATCGGAGGATTGAATGTGCGGCGCGGAACGGCGCTGCTTTATGACGTCGTGCTCCGTGTCGCTGAAGCAGGTGGTGCAATCAGTCGCATTCCCAAGGTCCTGCTCGGCTTCGAGGGCCGGCGTCCTGTCGCGGACAACGGTGCGCGGCTTGCCGCGCTGTTGTCGCTAGAGGGGTATGCCGATATCGCACTTTCCAACGAACCTGCGAGCAACTTGCTGTCGCAGCGCCGCCGCTTCGCGGATATTGGCTATCCCCCGGTGACCATCGTCATTCCTACTTGCAGGACCGCTCGGGTCGGAGCGGATGGGAGCTACATCGAGCAGCTGCTGGAAGGGATTTCCAAGGTTCGGTGGGCCATGGACCGTCTGACGGTTATCGTTGGAGATGACATCGCGGGGCATCCCGACTGGATAAGTCGAGCATGGCCGTTCCGGTTGAAACGAATCGAGACGGTCCGGGATGCGGGCGAGTCTTTCAACTACGCAGCCAAGATGAATCAGCTGTGGCGAGCGGCAGCGGACGAACAGGTCATCTTCATGAATGACGATGTTGTTCCGGTCGGCACGGATTGGCTTGCTGCGCTTCTTACCTTCGCAGTTGACGAACGTGTCGGCGGTGTCGGCGCGCGTCTCTACTTCGAGAATGGCCATATCCAGCACGCCGGCATGTTCCCGACACATCGCACCATCGCCCACGCATGGCTCGGATGGCCGGCAGACGCCAAAACCTATCAGAATTGGGCTCTGGCTCAGCGAGAATGGTCAGTCGTTACCGGCGCCGTGTTCGCGACGCGGCGATCCATTCTCAGCCAGTTGAACGGTTTCGACGAACGATTCGCTCTCGAATTCAACGACGTCGACCTTTGTTTGCGGATTCGAAATCTTGGCTACCGCATCGTTTACAATCCGGACGCACAATTCACTCATGCCGAGAAAGCGTCGCGTGGTGAAACCATTCCGAATGGTGCGGAGGTGGCGTTGTTCCTTTCGAGGTGGGCTCGATGGCTCGATAGCGATCCTGCATCTCATCCGGGGCTAGCGCAGAACAGAATGGATCTGGTTGCCGAGCCGGTGTCCAGGTCGTGGTACTTTTGACGTCGATTTAAGATTATTCGGGAATTGCTCTAAGGAGCAATTTTAAAAGTATTGTTTTAAATCGCAGTGATTGTTGTTCTATCCACAATCGTTTTGTTATGCTGGTATGGCACCTAAATCTATGGCGCAATTGAATGCTAATAATTCCGGCGACTCTTGTCCGCCGACTCTTATCGTCGTTCTCGGTATGCATCGAAGTGGTACCAGCACCCTGACACGAGCTACAGCCGTGCTGGGGGCGGAATTCGGAAGCAATCTGATGCCTGCTCTTCCCGGTAACAACGACAAGGGATTTTTCGAGGATCTCGACGTAGTTGCGCTCAATGTCGACTTGTTGAATGCGGCTGGGGGAGATTGGCATTCGATGGCCCCTATCGATCTCGGTGTCCTCCAGCCCGAGCAGCTTGACCAGTTTCGGGTTCGCGCCATCGATTTGTTGCGCGCAAAATGCCGAGAGAACCGGATCCTGTCTATCAAGGATCCTCGTCTGGCCAGGCTGCTGCCATTCTGGAAACCGGTCTTTGCTTGCATCGGCGTACGGGTTTTGTATCTGATTGCGGTGCGAAATCCGATCAGTGTCGTGCAGTCGCTTGCGCGGAGAGATGGCTTCCCGGTAGAGAAGTCTTATATTCTTTGGCTCGCCTATGTCGTGTCGGCACTCAATCTGACGCAAGACGTGCGTCGGGTACTGATCGACTACGATCGCCTCATGGACATGCCGCGTCAAGAGCTTGAAAACATATCCGATTTTTTTGATTTGCCATTGATTGAATCCAGGCTCGAAGAATTTGAATCTGCCTTTCTCGACGACAAGCTGCGGCACACTCGCTATACCGTTGATGATCTTCAGTTGGTAAATTCGGCACCTCGACAGGTCAAGGCGTTGTATTGGGCGCTCAGTGAGGCGGCATCCGGGTTCCCTGATTCGCCGGACTGGCAAAGCGCCTTTTTGGAAGCCAAAACTTATCTCGACGATATCGCGCCGCTCTTGCGTTACGAGTGGCGTCTGGAACAGGAGATGAACGAACTTCGCGCGGCCAAGGCACAGTGAATTGACGCGAGGAGTACGGCTGGGAAGACACATCTCGATGTCGGACCCGCAGAATTTGAAATAGCGCTCTTTGCCGTTGTATGGTTGAAACGAAATTGAACTTTGCACGACCTCTGTTGTTGTGCGACTTGTGACCTCAGGACGTGGAGTGGGTTGGTCGCAAGCCGAAATTGAAATGATTATTGGAATTGTGCGGGGTATATATGCTTCTCGTTACGGGCGGTGCTGGCTTCATCGGCGGAAATTTTATCCTTGACTGGTTTGCTGGTTCCGATGAGCCTGTCATCAACCTCGATAAATTGACTTATGCCGGAAATCTCGACACGCTGAAGTCGCTGGACGGCGATTCGCGGTATCGCATGGTGCGGGGCGATATCGGTGATCGGCAGTTGGTTTCGCGGCTGCTTTCCGAGCATCGGCCGCGTGCGGTAATCAATTTTGCGGCCGAATCACATGTCGATCGCTCGATCCACGGCCCCGGCGATTTCATCCAGACGAATATTGTCGGAACGTTCAATCTTCTCGAGTCGGTGCGCGCCTACTGGTCCGAACTTGCGGAAGACGAGCGTCGCGCATTTCGTTTCCTGCATGTCTCCACCGATGAAGTGTTCGGTACGCTCGGCGCGAATGATCCTCCATTCACCGAAACCAATACGTACGAGCCGAACAGCCCGTATTCGGCGAGCAAGGCTGCGTCGGATCACTTGGTGCGCGCGTGGCACCATACGTATGGATTGCCAGTGGTGACAACCAATTGCTCGAACAACTATGGGCCGTATCATTTCCCCGAGAAACTGATTCCGCTGATCATCCTGAATGCGCTCGCAGGCAAGCCGCTGCCGATCTATGGCGATGGCCAGCAGATCCGTGACTGGCTCTACGTCAAGGATCACTGCTCGGCGATTCGCACTGTCCTGGCGAATGGTGTGCTTGGCGAAACCTATAACGTGGGCGGCTGGAACGAAAAACCGAATATCGAAGTCGTGCATACGATCTGCGCGATCCTCGATGAACTGCAGCCGCGTGATGACGGTAAGTCGTATGTGGAGCAGATCAGCTTTGTGCAGGACCGACCGGGCCACGATCGTCGTTACGCAATCGATGCGCGCAAGCTCGAGCGCGAGCTCGGTTGGAAACCCGCTGAAACCTTCGATACCGGCATCCGCAAGACGGTTGAGTGGTACCTGACGAATCAGGCCTGGGTGACGAACGTCACAAGCGGCCAGTATCGTACGTGGGTCGAACGCCACTACGGAGAATAACAATGCCGCGCATCCTGATTACCGGTTCGAACGGGCAGGTCGGCTTCGAATTGCGACGCGCGCTTGCGCCGCTTGGAGAGGTGATTGCGCTGACTCGCCGCGACGTGGACCTGGCTGATCCCGCAAGCCTTGTTGCTGCGCTGGACCGTCATCGCCCCGACCTGATCGTGAATCCCGCTGCCTACACGGCCGTGGACAAGGCCGAGAGCGAGCCGGAACAGGCACGGGCAGTCAATGCGACAGCGCCCGGCGTGATGGCTCAATGGGGCGCGGCCCAAAATGTGCCGCTCGTTCACTACTCGACCGATTATGTATTCGAAGGTACCGGTGTGACGCCGTACCGCGAAGACGCACCGGTTAATCCTCAATCGATCTACGGAGCGACCAAGTGTGAAGGCGAAATTGCGGTTCGGCAGGCGTTCGCGCAGCATCTGATTCTTCGGACGAGCTGGGTCGTTGGCGCGCATGGGGGCAATTTCCTCAAGACGATCATGCGTCTCGCCCGGGAACGGGACCAGCTTCGTATCGTGGCCGATCAGACGGGCGCGCCCACTTCGGCCGCGTTGATCGCCGATGTGACGGCACACCTCGTTGGCCGCTATTTCACGGATCGCGAACACTTTGCGTTCGGCACATACCACCTAGCGGCCTCCGGCGAGACGAATTGGTGCGAATATGCGCGTCACGTCGTGGCGCTTGCGGAAGCGAGAAGCCTTGATCTAAAGTTGCGCTCGACTGATATCTTGCCAATTGCGACGTATGAGTATCCGCTGCCTGCAAAGCGCCCTATGAATTCTCGGCTCGATTGCAGCAAACTGATGTCGACGTTCGGGATATCGCTGCCTGACTGGCGAACCGGCGTTGATTACGTCTTCGAGCAACTGCACGACTGATACGGAAAAACAAGCATGAAGCGCAAGGGCATTATTCTCGCCGGAGGGTCGGGTACCCGTCTCTATCCGGCGACACAGGCGGTCAGCAAGCAACTGCTGCCGATTTACGACAAGCCAATGATTTACTATCCGTTGAGCACGCTGATGCTGGCGGGGATTCAGGATATTCTGATCATCTCGACACCGCAGGATACGCCGCGTTTCGAGCAGTTGCTGGGTGACGGGTCCCAGTGGGGGATCAGGCTGCAATACAAGGTGCAACCCAGCCCGGACGGGCTTGCCCAAGCATTCCTGCTGGGTGAGTCTTTCATCGATGGCGCCCCTTCCGCGCTGATTCTTGGCGACAACATCTTCTATGGTCATGATCTCGGCGGTCTTTTGAAAGGAGCGACCGACAAGACTTCGGGTGCGCAGGTCTTCGCCTACCATGTCCAGGATCCGGAGCGATATGGCGTTGTCGAGTTCGACTCAGCCGGTAAAGCAATCAGCATCGAAGAAAAGCCCGAGGTTCCGAAATCGCATTACGCGGTGACGGGGCTCTACTTCTACGACGAGCAGGTAGTGGCCTTTGCGAAATCGTTGAAACCGTCGCGCCGCGGCGAACTGGAGATCACCGATCTCAATGCACTGTACTTGAAGGATGGTTTGCTCAACGTGCAGACCATGGGGCGTGGTTTTGCCTGGCTCGATACTGGCACGCACGATTCGATGCTGGAGGCCTCGCATTTCATTGCCACGATGGAGCATCGGCAAGGGTTGAAGATCGCATGCGTCGAAGAGATCGCATATCGGTTCGGCTATATCGACGATGAGCAACTTGAGCGTCTCGCTGAGCCGCTCAGCAAAAACGGCTATGGCCGTTACCTGCAGAACATTCTGAAAGAAGGAAAAGCTCGGTGAACGTAATAGCGACCGCCATTCCCGGCGTAAAGATTTTCGAACCGAAAGTATTCGGCGACGCGCGTGGTTTCTTCTTCGAGAGTTTCAACCAGCGCGTGTTCGAAGAGGCGGTTGGGCATTCCGTCGAATTCGTGCAGGACAATCATTCGAAATCGGCGAAGAACGTCGTTCGAGGGCTACACTATCAAATCAATCACGCACAGGGGAAACTGGTTCGGGTAGTCGCCGGGGAAGTGTTCGACGTGGCGGTCGATATTCGTCGCGAATCGCCGACGTTCGGTCAGTGGGTCGGTGTCGTGCTGTCGGCCGAGAACAAGCGGCAGCTGTGGATTCCGGAAGGTTTTGCGCATGGCTTTGTCGTCGTTTCGGACACGGCGGAGTTTTTGTACAAGACCACCGATTACTGGTATCCGGACGCCGAACGAGCGATCCGCTGGGACGACCCGACGCTCGCGATCGAATGGCCCATCTCAGGTGAAGCGCTGGTGTCCGGCAAGGATGGCGCTGCGCCCGCTTTCAAGGATGCCGAGTACTTTTGAGCTGCTTCCTGCAAGTCCATGTTTGACTTCAACGCCTTACGCCTGACGTGGGGGATGTCGTTCCTGATCGACCGGTCCGATGCCGCGTCGCATGCGTCGGCAGATCGACCGGGATCCCGGGTATATTGGGTCAACGTACAGTTGCTGCCGGGTTGGTACATGATCGAGCTCCGCATGAGCGGTCATGCGACGCAGCTGCGAGCCCGGTTGCGGTTGCCCGGAAGGGCATCGTCTGCAACGCTCGCGATGGCGCTTAGTGCACGGCAGGTGAGCAAGCGTCTGGTTCAGCTCCCGGCTCGCGGAAAGATCGAAATCGAGATTGATTGCGGTGATCAGGCGGTCGATCGAATCGAAGCATTTCGCCTTGTCAGGGTCACGACGCGATTTGCGCACTCGCGCATTATGACCAAGCTCGGTGCGCTGCACCCAAGGTACAAGCCATGTGGCGACGATTACGATCTGATCGATGCCGGTCACGGTCGTGTCGACATGGCGCAAGCGTGGCGCGATTACTGCTGCCTGTTCGACGAATCGGAACTCCTAGTCGGATACCCGGACTGGGTTCGTCACTTCGATACGCCGAGTCCTGACACGTACAGCGTGATGCGGGACAACCTGCGCTACTTCGATGGCGGCCCGCTGTTCGCGATCGGCATGGAGGTGTCCGGCGCAACGTCGCCGCACTGGGAAACGGCAATCCGTTCGATCGCTGCGCAGATTTACCCGCACTGGCAACTTCTGATCGTCGACCGACGTTCCGGCTCCGATCGCACGGCATTGATTCCTGGTGACCTGCTTGCCGATACGCGTATCCGCGTCATTTCGGACAGGTATTCAGCCGAAGCGCATTCAGCACTTGATAGGGCGCTCGCCGAAAGCGGTCGTTGGGTCATGTTTATCGGGCAGCACGACGTACTTCCTCGGCACGGCCTCTACGTCGTGGCTGACGCGATCAACCGCCACCCCGATGTCGACCTGATCTATGCGGATGAAGACAGTATCGGCATCGACGGAGTTCGCCACGGCCCGCGCTTCAAGAGCAACTGGAGCGAGGATCTGATGCTCTCGTCGGATCTGTTCACCGGTCTTGGCGTCTACAGGTCTGAAGTTTTTGCGTCATCTGGCGGGCGGGACCATCGCCATGGGGCTGCGTCGTGTTATGACATGACGCTTCGCTGTCTTGCTTATACCGGTCCCGACAGGATCCTGCATATTCCTCGTGTGCTCTACCACGTACGCGCTCGACCCGAAGCCGCTCAGGAACCGGGGGCGCAACACGATGCGCGCGATGCAAGCCGGATGGCGGTCGTACGTCACCTGTTGCGGACTGGCGTCCGGGCAACGGTCTCGTCAACGGAGCATGGCCGTCGCATTCGGTATCCGTTGCCGGAAAAGGCACCGCTCGTCACGCTCGTCATTCCGACTCGCAACGGGTTTGCGCTGCTCAGTCGTTGCGTCGATTCGATTATCGAGAAGACACGCTATCGCGCCTTCGAAATCATCGTTGTCGACAACGGGTCCGATGACCCGGAAACCTTAGACTACATGGAGCGGCTTTCGGTCGATCACGGCGTACGTATCCTCCGGGACGATCGTCCGTTCAATTACTCCGCTCTCAACAATCGCGCGGTCGAATTGGCGCACGGTGAGTTCGTCGCGCTTGTCAACAACGACGTGGAAATTATCGACGGAGACTGGCTCGACGAAGTAATGGGACACGCGTTGCGTCCGGGGGTCGGCGTCGTCGGTGTCAAACTGCTCTTTTCGAACGGAACCGTTCAGCATGCGGGTGTCATTGTCGGGCTCAGCGGCTGCGCCGATCATGTGCATCGCGGGTTGGGGCGCGACGAGCCCGGATATCTGGCGCGCGCGGTAACGACACAGTCCTTGTCTGCCGTAACGGGGGCATGTCTCGTCGTCCGGCGATCGCTGTATAGGCAACTGGGTGGATTGAACGAATGCGATCTCGCCGTTGCATTCAACGACGTCGATTTCTGCCTTCGCATCCGGCAGGCGGGTTATACGGTGGTCTGGACACCGCACGCCGTGCTGTATCACCACGAATCCGCCACGCGAGGTCGCGATGATACCGAGGAGAAGATGGTCCGTGCCACTCGCGAGATCGAGTACATGCGCGATCACTGGCCTGACCTGATTGCGAACGATCCGGCTTACAACCCGAACCTGTCGCTCGATCAATTCGATTGTCAGCTTGCGTGGCCGCCGCGTGTCGCGTCTCTCAGGCGTCTCGCCCTTGATGTGCCCGGAGCGGCGACTTCTTGAGCGGTGTGCGTGCGGATACCTGGCAAGCAACTCAGCCGATGCCGACCTTGAACTGAATCACCCGATCGTCGGCCGTTCTTGCAAGTGCGAGACGGGAACGATTGCAAGACAGTGTGTGTAGGCTAGCGAGGGTGCCTCCGAGGGAACCGTGATTTCGCTGTTCGGAATGGCGCGACTCTGCAGCTTGCTTCGGCGCGACGTCTTGCGCCTTCATAAAAAAATCCCTTTGTGGGGTGGACCGGGTTCGCGTGTCTGCTCGTCACGCCGTCGATCCGGATTCATCCATTTTCGATCAATATGAAAGATTTTCTCCTGTCGATAGTTCGCCGAGCCGTTCGATACAAGGTCAAGCCGGTCCGGGATCTCGCCCTGTCGGGAGCGACGCCTTTCGACTGGACGTCGACGGGAGAGCATCCGGTTTTTGACCTCGAGCCGGAAGGCGGGGAGGAGGCGGTGCCATCCGGCTGGGTCTATGTCGAATCCAGGATGATTCGACGAGGCGCACACCTGGTGGCTCGGCTTTACGTGGATACAGGCTCGGGTTTTTCGGATTTGGAATCCTTTGTCATCCCGGCGGCTCGCTCGGGAAATATCAAGCAGGTCATCAGGATTCCGCGTAATACACGCCGTTTGCGTCTGTCGCCGATGCGGGGCGAGGGGGCTGTCAGGCTGGAATTTTTTAAAATAACAAAAATATCAAGCGTGGAAAGAATTGCCAGGATGGTCGAGTGGACCATCGGGGATATAATAAAATTCAAAGATACCGGGCGCGCGAGAAAATACAATATCACCTTGGGGCGCATGTTGACGGACCTGAATGGAGCGTATGCCGATTGTGCAAAATTGCGGTTCCATTCCGTCCCTTTGGATTACAGATCGTATGTAGAGAAATTTGATGTACTGCATCAATCCGATATTGCATCGATTCGACGGCACATGGCTTCATTCGCGAAGCATCCGCTGATTTCTATTCTGGTTCCGGTGCGTGGGGTTTCCCCGGAGTATCTGGAACCGGCCATCGAGTCGATTTTGGTACAGCTTTACGGAAACTGGGAGCTGTGCATTGCTGTCGATGGCGTCGATGTGTCGGGGATTGCTGAATTCCTGAAGTCTGTTTCTGAAAAAGACGATCGAGTGAAAATCGTTTTTATGAATTCAGGTGGATATGCGTCGGCTGCAGCGAATGCTGCGCTGGGGTTGGCGACTGGGGAATTTTCTGCGATTCTCGATCAAAATGACGTTATTTCATCTCATGCACTCTATCTCATTGCCTTGAAAATCAATGAGAATGATGATGTTAATATCATATATTCTGATAGCGATGAAATCGACGAGCGTGGAATTCGGGATAACGTGTTGTTCAAGAGTTCATGGAATCCGGATTTGTTTTTTTCTTGCGACATGATTTCTCGTTCAGCTGCTTATAGAACGTCGCTCCTGCGCGAGATAGGTGGGTTCCGGGTTGAATATGAAGGTGGTCAGGATATCGACCTCACGCTCAGGTGCGTAAAAAACAGCACGTCGTCTCAGATTTGCCATATTCCGCGCGTGCTCTATCATTTTCGTCGATTCGGTGAATCTGGTTCGACCGATGCGGATGCAGAAGGCGATGCGTGCAACGCGAAAGAAAGGGCGCTTTCCGAATTTTTCAAGGAGCAGCCGGGAGTGAAGGTTTCGCGCGGCGAGCTCGCTGGAACCTATCGGGTGCGATACCCGATACCTGCTCCCGCACCCAAGGTCACTGTCATCATTCCGACTCGAGACGGCGGGCTGTTGCTGAAAAAATGCATCTTCAGCATATTCGATGGAACCGCCTATGAGAACCTGGAAATCGTTGTTGTAGACAATCAGAGCAAGGACCGAGAGACGATCGATTTTCTGCAATCGCTCTCGCTGAGAGATAATGTCACCGTATTGAAATATGATTTTCCTTTCAATTATTCGTCAATTAATAATTTTGCGGAAAATCATGCGTCTGGTGATGTGTTGTGTTTTCTCAACGACGATGTCGAGGCAATCGAGCCGGATTGGTTGGCGGAGATGGTTTCGCACGCGCTGCGCCCGGATATCGGCGCCGTGGGGGCAAAGCTCCTTTACGCCGATGGATTTGTCCAGCATGCAGGCGTCGTGATGGGGATCGGGGGCTTCGCGAGCCATGCGCACCGGTTGTATCCGTCGACACACCCAGGGTATGCCGGAAGAGCCGCACTTGTTCAAAATTTTACGGCGGTCACGGGAGCATGTCTGGTTATGCGTCGGGAAATCTTTCGTGCGATCGACGGTTTTGATGAAGAAAATCTTCCAGTTGCATTTAATGATGTGGATTTGTGTCTCCGTGTACGAGAGGCTGGCTACAGGGTGGTGTGGACGCCATACGCAGTCCTGCATCACTTCGAGTCCTACAGCAGAGGCGACGATCAAATGTCCGCCGAGAAGCGTGCCAGGTTTAATAGGGAGAAGGGATTTATGCTTTCCCGGTGGAATACCGATCGACTGGATGATCCATATTACAATCAAAATTTGACGCTCGATAGAGAGGATTTTACTATTGCCGATTTTCCGAGAATGTATGCTCCATGGAATGAATGAACGGCATAAGTTGAATTGATTCTGTAGTTTCTGTTTTTTTGACAGGAACATCGCACTGCATGGGGTTGTAGGAGATTGGGTAATTCGGTGGTCTCTTTGGGGTATACCGAGGCGGGCCGAATAAATTAACGCGGAAGGAATATTCATGGATGTTAAAAAACGGCTGCTGCCTGGCATTCCACTGATTGAGTCGCCACTTTTCGATACCGAGGTTGCAGAGGCGGAACTGACGCCTGACGAGCGTGAGATCGCGGTTGCGCTGAACCGTAACGGCTATGCCGTGATCGACTTTCCCGATCCTGAGCTCGATGCACGGATTGCGCGTATTCGGGAACGCCTGACCTCACGATTTGCCGACACGGGATTGGGCAGCGACGGCGTGTTCTACGCTGCCGGTCGTATTCAGGATGCTTGGATAAGCGATCCTGATGTCAAGGCGATCGCCACCAATCGTCAGATGCTGGATTTGCTTGGGCGCTTGTATGGCCGCGCTGCATTTCCATTTCAGACGCTCAATTTCCGGGTCGGTACGCAGCAAAAGATGCATACCGATGCGGTGCATTTCTCGTCGATTCCTCAGCGTTTCATGTGCGGCGTATGGATCGCACTGGAAGA
Source organism: Burkholderia cepacia ATCC 25416 (assembly GCF_001411495.1). Taxonomy (NCBI): domain Bacteria; kingdom Pseudomonadati; phylum Pseudomonadota; class Betaproteobacteria; order Burkholderiales; family Burkholderiaceae; genus Burkholderia; species Burkholderia cepacia. The sequence continues at coordinate 1,653,393 of NZ_CP012981.1, forward strand.
CATTTCCCCGGAGGCCGGACCGCTTCAGCTCGTTCCCGGATCACATAACTGGCCCATGATCGACAATGCTGTGGCCGGTCGGCGTGGGTTTGGAGTGTCCAGCGAGTCGGCGCAATTGCCCTATCAGGAAATCTGGGATGCAATGGTGGAGGCAAAGGGGGCCAGTACCAAGATTTTCGAGGCGCGAAAAGGGCAGGCGCTGATCTGGTGCGCCAATCTGCTGCACGGAGGGAGTCCGCAAATCAATGCTGTGATGACGCGCTGGTCACAGGTGACACATTATTTCTTTGACGATTGTGTTTACTATACGCCCGCGTTTTCCGACGAATACCTGGGACGTTTGCAGCTTCGCGACTTGGTCAGCATCGTCGATGGATCGCGAAAGCGCAATTCCTATCTGGGCGAGGAAGTCGTATCGCCTGCACGCACCGCGCCGCGTGAGTCGAGAACCTTGACGGGAAGATTGCGCAAGTGGATGACCTCCTCCTGACCCCATTCGGGTGATTGTGTGATTGAATGTGTTTCCCGCTACCGGAAAAAATCCGGGTTTGACGAGGAGCACATGAAATGGAATTCGCACGGCGTCGGCAAATGGTGGCGCCGCACGGGCGCCCATTTCTCGGCGTAGTGGAGCCAGCGGTGCCTGCCTGTAGCCTTGGCCCGCTTGGATAAGGAGCCGCCACGGGGAAAGCGAATCAGCGCGCCCGCTGGCGTGTGTAGCTACCTGCGATCACATCCGCCCGCTTTGCGATCCGCGGCACGCCCCCGTCGCATGGACAGCAGTTCGATGCCGTTTCCGCAACCTGCTCGTACCCATTACCCGGAGCAATCGTGCCTTCTTGCTGCCTTGTCTGTCTTTCGATTCGCTCGTCTGTATCCATTCATCCTGCCCATCCGGGGAGGGTGCGCATTCGTGTGTTGCCGCGTAGGCCGGATATCAGTGCAATGAGTGACGCGAGTCGTTAGGCGACATCCCGAGCCTCAATGGTTGCGCCATTTAAATCCGGTTCTGCGTGTCTTGGCGGGCGGCGTGTTCGGCCGTGCTGCCATCGTTTCGATCCAATTCCGGAACATCTTTGGTGTGGCCGCCAATCCGTCCTGTCAATGTCCGCAGTCGTTTTTCCGGGGGAGTGTCACTCAGGTTCGGGGCGGCAAATTCGGCTTCGAACCGGCATGAGGCTATCGAGGACACGGCATTCGCGCAAAAAACGGAGTAAGTGCGATCGACCGAGCGTGCTATCGGCGCCATGTAATTAAATGCAAAAAAATGCGGCTTCCGTGATCGACACCAAACGCGCGAAGACATGTATAAGCCGATGGACGATACAGAGGAAATCCTGAGTTTGAGCGCGTTCATCCCGTTGTCGGGCTGATCGGTGCATGTCAAGTCCGCCTGACAGACATTTCATCGTGCGCGGCTAGATTGCAACAAATGAGCCGTGCTTTGTTGCATTTCTTTTTTCTCCGTTGAGAAACATTTTATTGTCAGGAAAGTGCATATAAATTGCAAAATTCCTCGCGGTGAAATCACAAATTTTTAGATAAGCCGGCTCGTCGGACGGTCGGATTGCTACAGCAACCGAACGGGGCGAAATCGCAGTGTGCAGTTTTGGTCCGCGCAATCGTGGCAATCGGGAGATCATAAGCATCAGCGAAATTTTCCGAGTGGTTGGAACCGACATCGCCGAAAGCGGGCGGGTTCCAGTCTCTGCTTTGCGAAAGCCCAAAATTTTGAGCATCGGCGGGTGCGTTACCGAAGTTCTTGCTGGGAGAATGAACCGGCTCGCGGATGTAACGCATCTGTGACACGTAAGCGTACCTTACCTGATGTCGAAGAGGGTGGAAGGGCGCACTTACTTCGAATCGGATGGCCACTAATTGTCCGGGCGGATAAATTTTGAACTGGCGAAGCAGGTGTTACGAAAACTCAAAATTGGTGGATACGAATTTTCGATTTTCGATCCGACCAGCGATTTCAATAACGATTATTACGAGAGGGACGGTTGTGTCATCTCCGACATGGAGACGATAGGGCTGGCACAGAACTGGAAATGGTTTGACGGGTTTGTGGATGCGGGGTAGGTCAAGATTTCACCGGGGGCTATCATTATCTTGAGATTTATTTTAATTATCTCAAGGAATTAATTGAGCTTGCTAACGAGATCGGTCTTCCGTTTGTAATCATGAAGCGGCGAACGTGCGTCAACGAGATTACTCACGATGGTGTGATCGGGTTGGGCGATCCCAGTTCGGCGGAAATCAATTAGCGGGTTGACCTGCTCCGGAGGAAAATTGACAGTTTCCTGGGTAGGTTGAATGTCCTTGATCTGAATGGTCGGTTCGCAGTCACATCATTTGATGTGACGTTCGGTAAAGGTAAGTTCCATCCGATCGACGAATTTTATGACTACGCCGCGTACAAGTTTATGGGATTGATGAGATTGGCTGATGATCTGATCTCGGAAGTCATGTTCAATGTATACCGGGATAGAGCGAGTCGCCGTCTGGCCATTCATTCCGAGCGGGATGGCCTGGCGTATGATCGGGATACCCTTCTGTTTAGTCTCGATAACCTGACGGCGGAGCGAGATTTCATACTGGCTCGCGAGACCGAAAACGCACGTATTGTAAGCGAGGGCCATAGTCACGAGTTGACGGCTCATTCGGAAGCCCGAGATACGGCGCTCTCCGAAAGTGCTGCTAACGCCTTGGCGCTTGGGAACTTGCAGAAATCTTGCGAACAGCTTTCGTGTCAACATGATGAACTGTGTGCTCAACAGAATTGCCTTTTTAACGATTTAAGGTTGGAAGGGGGCAATGGCTGTGCGCGATGTGCTCCCGCTGGCCAGAGCATGGCGGCCAATAATCCGGCGTATTGGGAAAATCAAGCAGTTCTGTCGGCGATTGACGGGGCGCGGCAGTAATGAGCCGGCGCATCGTAGCGAATTCCATGGGCAGTAAGACGCCGCAGGCAATGCGCGATCTCGTTGCCGACGAGACGCGCTGAGAAAACACATGCAACCCGATTGGAAATTGGGCTTGCTGCCGATGTCCCTCGGATTTGACACGAAAGCTGCGCCCGGCAGTAATGGCATGAACTGTGCCCGCTGCATTGGGACAGGTGCGACGACGTGCGCGCAGGCGCGCGATCCTCGATGTAGTGTGGAGCCCCCTTATCGCACGGTCGTGACGTCCAAGCATTGCGACGACGAAGTGCTCCACGACGTGCCGTGGTGCCCCGGTTGTTGATCTGAATGACTCGAGTCGTAGTCGACGGAGTCTCGATTTTCGTACCCGATTCGGCAAAGCGCGGAGGCCGCAAGCCCGGGGCCAGGCCATGCGTCAGGTAATCGAAGGTGCGTGGCATGTCGGCGTTAGCGGCAACATGGGTGTAAATGTCGGCTCGATGTCACGCTGGACCACTCTCGGAAATGTGATGTGAGTACGAATCGGGTTCGACGAGCACCGGATGTCGTTTTTTTGACGACGCCGGATATTTCGCATTTGTGTTGCGATGCGGTATCCTCCATCCCTCCGGCGGCCATTGTTGCCTCATTCAGCCACTGAGTCTGGTTCGGAAACTTGCGTTTATTACGTTTTGCTTTCAGTGGTATTGCGCAAGCATTCCGCTTTCTTCGGACTTCCATTCAATAACCTAGATGCCGCGCTCGTTTCTCGTGCTGCAAGGCACTGCCTCGCTTTTTTTCTATCGGCTCTCACGCGCGCTCCAGGACAAGGGGTTTGCCGTCTATCGAGTCAATTTTTGCGGCGGTGACTTGCTGTATGGCGGGGCAGGGACCGTTTTAAACTATAGAGGTGAAGTTGGGAATTTGCCGCAATGGTATGACAATATCGTGCGGCGAGAAGCGATCACCGACGTCATCATGTTCGGTGACTGCCGCGACATCCATCGCGAGATGCTGGGGGTCTCGACGGCGCATGGCCTGCGCGTCCATGTATTCGAAGAAGGCTACGTCCGTCCGCACTGGATCACGCTGGAGCGCCATGGCGTCAATGGGCGCTCGCTGCTGCCGCGTGACCCCGCATGGTATCTGCAGCAACGCAGCGTGACGCCGCCCGCCGAGCAATGGCAGGCCACCGGCTACAACCTGTACGAGCGCGCGTTTCACGACATCACGTATCGCTTCGCGAATACGGTATGCTGGCCCCGGTTTCCGAAGTATCGCAGTCACCGGCCGAGGAACGGCTTCTTCGAATATTCGGGGCTCGCCGTCCGGATGCTGCTGCAGCGCAAGCATCGGCGCGAAGCGGAGGCCGTCACGCGCGAACTGCTCGATAGCGGCCGTATTTACTATCTGTTTCCGCTCCAATTGAATTCGGATGCGCAAATCGTCGTGCATTCGTCTTTCGACGGAATTCGCGCAGCGATCCACCACGTTCTGGAATCGTTCGCGCGACATGCGCCGCAAGATGCGTTGCTGGTCATCAAAAATCACCCCCTGGATACGGGGCTGATCGAATATCGAAATTTTTCGCTTAAAATCGCGCGTGCCGCAGGGATGGAGAATCGGATTCGTTTCATCGATGCCGGCCATCTTCCGACATTGCTCGAACATGCGCGCGGGGTCGTGGTTATCAACAGCACGGTTGGCTTGTCTGCGCTGCATCACAAGCGGCCGCTGGTCGCGCTAGGCTCTGCTATCTACAATTTCCGCGGCTTGACCTGGCAGGGAGATCTCAATGACTTTTGGCTTGGAGGCGTGCCGCCGGATATGGATCTCTATCACGCATTCCTTGACTACGTGATGCATCACACGCAGATCAACGGCGATTTCTACACCCGGACGGGCATCACGATGGCCATCGCGGGCGCGATTGCCCGGCTAGAGCATACGGATGACTAAGTCCCCAGTTCGGCATGTCGTTGTCACCGGCGCGAGTGCAGGCATCGGCCGCGCTCTGGCGCTCGCATACGCGCAACCCGATACCGTGCTCGGCATCGTTGGCCGGAACGAAGCGCAGCTTGAATCGACTGCGGCGGCGTGCAGGGCGCGCGGTGCAAAAGTGATCGTCGGCATCGTCGACGTACGAGCGTCCGATCCGATTCGCGTGTGGCTGCATCGTTTCGATGATCAGTATCCGATCGACCTGCTCATCGCCAACGCGGGTGTCGCGAGCACGCTGTCTTCCGCGTCCGACTGGGAGGACCTCGACCGTATCTCCACCGTCGTCGATACGAATTTCTACGGTGCGATGCACACGGTTCTCCCGATTGTCGAGCGTATGCGCACCCGCAAGCATGGTCGTATCGCCGCGATCAGTTCGCTCGCCGCGCTTCGCGGCATGGCCATCTCGCCCGCGTACTGCGCGAGCAAATCGGCGATCAAGGCCTACGCCGATTCTGTCCGTCCGCTACTGAAGCGCGACGGTATTGGTGTCTCGGTCATTCTCCCGGGTTTCGTCAAAACGTCGATGAGCGACGTTTTTCCCGGCGACAAGCCGTTCATGTGGACTGCCGAGCAGGCCGCCGCATATATTCGCAGGAAGCTCGATGCCGGGCGTGCGGAAATCGCGTTCCCTGGTCTGCTTGCGTTCGGCATGCGTATCCTGACCGTGCTGCCCATCGCACTGGCCGATGCGATTCTCGACAAGCTTTCGTATCTGCCCGGCAAGGAAGACGCAAATTGACGGGCGCAATCTGGGCTCCGTTCGCCGTCGCGGCTGGTGTGTCGTTTCTGCCGGATCTGATCGCAGTTCCGCGTGCTCCGTTGCGGCGTCGCGCGGATGCGCTGCTCTTGCACGTGCTTTCCGTCGTGTTCCTTGCGGCGCTGATGTTGCTTGTCACCGCGCGTCCGATCTTTTCTTCGTCCGTCGCGGTCGCGCTGGTCGGGCTCGTCGCGGTCGTCAGTAACGCCAAGTACGAATCTCTGCGCGAACCGTTCGTTTTTACCGATCTCAGCCTCTTCAGCCAGCTTTTCTCGCACCCGCGGCTCTATCTGCCGTTCCTGAGCGCAGGCAAGGTCGTGGCGATTGGCGCTGGGATCGTGCTCGTCGTCGCGGGCTATCTCGGCGAGGCGCCGATCACGCCGCGTCCGGCGTTCGCGTTGGCGGCCGTTGTCGTCTTTACATTCTTACTGGCGCGATACTTTGCCGCTCGCTTGCCATTGGCACTCGATGCCAAGGAAGATCAGCGCCGTCACGGGTTTTTCGCAGTCTTCATCGCATACTTGCTGAACGGCATGCGGCCCGCGACGTTCGAAGCCTTCCGACGCGTGGTCGAATCGGGGCCGTTCGTCGCCGGTAAGTCGGGGAAGCGCCCCGACGTCATCGTGATCCAGAGCGAATCGCTGTTCGACGTGCGACGCATTTCACCGGCAATTGCGCCTGCAATGCTTTCCCAATTTGATCGAGCAAGACGCGAAGCAGTTTGCTACGGCGAGCTTTCGGTGCCGGCATGGGGCGCAAATACGATGCGCACGGAATTTTCAATGCTGACCGGCCTGCCGTTCGAGCGCCTCGGCTATGCGCGCTTTTATCCGTATGCGTTCGTGCGCCGTGCGTGCGCGTCGATCGCAAGCTGGTTTGGTCGTGGCGGTTACGAAACGCTGGCGATTCATCCGTACTACGGCGACTTCTTTGGCCGCAATCGAGTCTTTCCGTTGCTCGGATTCAACACATTTCTCGACATCGAATACTTTGTCGATGCGTCGCGTGCCGGTCCGTATATCTCCGATGCAGCTGTGCTGGATGCAGTGATCGCGGCGCTGGAAAGCGAGGGCGAGAAACCGCGTTTCATCTTCGCGATGACGATGGAAAACCACGGCCCGCTGCACCTCGAGCAGGTTTTGCCTGGTGAATCGTCTTCGAGGCATACTCTTGGCGAAGACGCCTCTTGGCGCGACTTGACGGCATATTTACGGCACATTGAAAATGCAGACGCAATGATCGGGCGCTTGCTCGATTATTTGCGCACCAGCGATCGTGAAACAGTCGTTTGTTTTTACGGCGACCACGTTCCCGCCTTGCCTCATGTCTTCGAGAAGCTCGGCGTTAATCCGCAACACAGCGACTACTTCATTTGGCGGAATTACGGCGTAGATACCCCCGAATGCCGAAATCTGGCGGCCGAGGAACTCGGATCGGCACTGCTGCATGTGGTACAAGATGACGGAAACCGCACGCAACAACCGTGCGCATCCGAGAAAGCGACATAAAAGATGAACAGTAAGATTGCAATAATTGGGGTGGCTTGTCGGTTTCCCGGGGGCGCTAACGATCTTGGCGACTTCTGGCAACTGCTGCGCGACGAACGCGACGCAGTGACCGAAATCCCCGCCGACCGCTTCGGCACCGATTTCTACCAGCACCCGTCCAAGCGCGAACCGGGCAAGAGCTACACGTTCTCGGCCGGCGTCGTCGACAACGTCGCCGGCTTCGATGCCGCATTCTTCGGCATTTCCCCGCGCGAAGCGGCCCAGATGGACCCCCAGCAGCGCCTGCTGCTCGAACTCGCATGGGAAGCGTTCGAGGACGCGGGCGTGCGCCCGGCCGACATGCGCGGCAGCAACTGCGGCGTCTTCGTCGGCGCCGCCAGCATGGATTACGGCAACCGCAACATGGACGATCTGAACGTGATCGATCCGTATTCGGCGACCGGCAACACCCTGAGTATCGCGTCGAACCGCGTGTCCTACCTGTTCGACCTGCGCGGCCCGAGCATGTCCGTCGATACGGCCTGCTCGTCGTCGCTCGTCGCGCTCCACCAGGCCGTCAAGGCGCTGCAATCCGGCGAAGCCAACATGGCGCTCGCGGGCGGCGTCAACCTGCTGCTGCACCCGTTCGGTTTCGTCAGCTTCTCCAAGGCGTCGATGTTGTCGCCGCGCGGCCGTTGCCGCGCGTTCGATGCAACCGGCGACGGTTATGTCCGCTCGGAAGGCGGCGCGTTCGTGCTGCTCAAGCCGCTCGATCGCGCGCTCGCCGACGGCGACACGATCCATGCGGTGATCGCCGGCTCCGGCGTGAACTCGGTCGGCCACTCGCCGGGCGGTATCAGCGTGCCGGGCGCGGCCGCGCAAGCGTCGCTGCTGCGCAGCGTCTACGCGCGCGCGGGCATCGATCCGCAGTCCCTGGCGTATCTCGAGGCGCACGGCACCGGCACGGCGGTCGGCGATCCGATCGAGGCGCGTGCGCTGATCGACGTCGTGTCGGGCGAGCGCCCGGCCGATCGTCCGTTGCTCATCGGTTCGGCGAAGACCAACATCGGCCACCTCGAAACGGCATCCGGCATGGCCGGGCTGCTGAAGGCCGTGCTGTGCCTGAAGCATCGCGCGGTACCGCGCTCGCTGCATTTCGTCACGCCCAACCCGGGCATCGATTTCGACGGCGGGCGCCTGCGTGTCGTCGATCGCTTCATGCCGCTCGACACGGGCGACGCGCCGCTGACGGTCGGCGTCAACTCGTTCGGCTTCGGCGGGACGAACGCACACGTCGTGCTGACCGAGGCGCCGGCTGCAAACCAGACGTCGGCGGCCGCGCCCGAGCCGACTCACGCGCAGTTGTCTCCGCTCGTCCTGACCGCGCGCAGCGCGAATGCGCTCGGCGCGCTCGCGGGCCGCTATCTGTCGATGCTCGACAACGGCGGCGACTGGCAGGCGCTTGCCGCCGCGACCGCACGTCGTCGCCAATGGCTCGAGCATCGCGCGATCGTCGCGCCGGCCGACCTGGCCGAAGGCCGTGCGGCACTCGTGGCGCTGGCCCAGCCGGCACCGGAAGGGTTGCCCGCCTGCGTGGCGACCGGCCAGGCTCCGGCCGACACGCCACGCACCGCGCTCGTCTTCTCGGGCAACGGCTGCCAGTGGGTCGGGATGGGCAACGAGCTCTATGCAGAGAACGCCGTCTTCCGCGCGGCGCTCGACGAAGTCGACGCGCTGTGGTGCGCCGACGGCAGCCCGTCGCTGGTCGACGTGATGCGCGGTGGCCCGAGCGCGGAATGGCTGGCCGGCCAGGGCGCCGAATGGCTCGCCGCGACGGAGAACGCGCAGCCGCTGCTGTTCGCGATCCAGGTCGGCATGATCCGCGTGATCGATGCGAGCGGGATGCGTTACGACGCGGCGATCGGCCATAGCGTCGGCGAGATTGCGGCGGCGTGGGTGACGGGCGCGCTTTCGCTCGCCGATGCGGTGCGCGTGATCAAGATCCGCAGCCGCGCGCAGGCGATGACGCGCGGCAGCGGCCGGATGGCGGCCGTCGGCATCGGCGATGCAGCGGCGCGCGAACTGATCGCGCGCCACGGGCTTGCGCGCCGTGTCGAGATCGCCGGCATCAACAGCCCCGATGCGGTGACGCTCGCGGGCGAGCTGCAGGGTCTGCAGGCACTGGAGGCGGCGCTGCGCGGCAGCGGCAAGTTCTTCCAGATGCTGGATCTCGACTACGCGTTCCACAGCAGCCACATGGATCGCATCGAGCCGGTCGTGCTGGCCGAACTGGCGAGCCTGCGGCCGCAGTTGGGCAACGGCACGTACGTGTCGACCGTGACCGGCGGCGCGCTTGCCGGCACCGAGCTCGACGCGCGCTACTGGTGGCGCAATATCCGTGAGCCGGTGCGCTTCGGCGACGGCATCGCGCATCTGATCGAGCAGGGCGTGCGCCTGTTCGTCGAGGTTTCGCCGCATTCGATCCTGCGTACGTACGTGAAGCAGGCGCTCACGGCCGCCGGTGCAACCGGCATGGCGCTGCCGACGCTCAAGCGCGGTCACGGCAGCGCGGCGACGCTGCGGCAAGCGATTCTCGCGGCGATCGCGCACGGCGCGAGCGTCGATCCCGCCCGCTTCGCGCCGGGCGAATCACGAGCTGCGTTGCCGTCCTATCCGTGGCAGCGCGACCGCTTCTGGCTGACGCCGACCGTCGAAGGCTACGGCCTCGTCAATCGCCGTCGCGAGCATCCGCTGCTCGGCTATCGCCTGCATGAGCACGCATTCGCGTGGGAAAACCAGCTCGATCCGGCGAAGCTGCCGATGCTGGCCGATCACGTCGTCGACGGCGGCGTGGCGTTCCCGGGCGCGGGTTACGTGGAAATGGCCCTCGCCGCGGCACGGACCTTCTTCGATACACCGGATGCAGCGCTCGAAAACGTCGAGATCCGCACGCCGGTCGTATTCCAGCCGCAGCAGGCGAAACTGTTCCGGCTCGTGATCGAGCCGCGCACCGCGACCTTCACGATCGAGACGCGCGACCGGATGTCCGACAGCGCGTGGACGCTGAACGTAACCGGGCGGATGCTGGAAAGCGGCAACGCGCTCGGCGATACGAGCGTCGTGCCGTCCGCCGCGCTCGATCGTCTGCTCGCGCTGCCCGCAGCCGACGGCGACACGCTGTACGCAAACACCGCGGCCATCGGCCTCGGCTACGGGCCGGCGTTCCGCTGGGTTCGCACCGTGCGGGTTGCCGCGAGTGACGGTGCGGCGCTGGCGGACGTCGCCGCGCCGGCCGCATGCGGCGATGCGAAGGCCTTGTCCGCGTATCTGCTGCATCCGGCGCTGATGGACAGCGGGTTTCATCCGCTGTTCGCCTTGCTGGCGGCGCACGCACGCGAAGGCGAGCATCCGGCTTACGTGCCGGTGCAGATCGGCCGGGTCGACTATCTGCGCGGCGACATGGTCGAGCGGGTGCTTGTGCAGATCGACCGGCACAGCCCGCATTCGATCGTCGCGCATTTCGAATTCCTCGACGCACGGGGCGCGATCGTCGCGCGGCTCGGCGGTTGCCGGTTCCGGCGCGTCGATCTCGTCGGCCGTCGGCAGAACCTGCCTGCACGCTTCGTCTATCGCCTTGAAGACATGCCGCTGCCGGGCGACGTCGATGCAGCCGGTTTGCCGGCCCCCGACGCGTTGCTCGCGCTGGCCGTCGCGCGGCTGGACGCAACCGGTAACGACGTCCGCCGGACGCAGCATCTGACCGAAATCCTGCCGCTGCTCGACGTGCTGGCGAGCCTCTACGCGCTCCGTGCGTTCGATGCGCTCGGCGCATTCGCCGGCACGTGGCAGCCGGCGGCCGGGCGTGCGGCGCTGGCCGCGCGTCTTGCCGACATGCTGGTCGAGGATGGTCTCGCTCATCGCGACGGCGCGCTGCTCGTGCGCGACGACGCAGCGTGTGCGGCGTTGCCGCCGCTCGACGAGCTGTGGCGCGGGCTGCTGGCCGAATCGCCGGGGCACGTGGCCGAACTGACGCTGCTCGCGCATTGCGGTGCGGCGTTGCCCGACGTGCTGGGCGGCGCAAAGGATGGCGCGCGCTTGCTGTCGCCGACCGGGCACAGCCTGGTCGAGCAGCTCCTTGCCGCGTCGCCGACGTGGCAGCACGTGCACGCGTTGCTGACCGCAAGCGTCGAGCAGGCGGTCGATGCATGGCAGCCGGCGCGCCGGCTGCGCGTGCTCGAACTGGGCGCGACGGACGGCGACGTGCTGCAGACGCTCGGCATGCATCTCGCTGCCGCGCGCTGCGACCACACGATCGCGGCGACGGCCGGCCAGCTGGCCGGGTTCGACACGGATGCGGAAGCGGTAGTGCGCACGGTGGCACTGCAGTCGGGCGAGCGGCTGTCGCTGTCGGCCGATGACGCCGGGCCTTACGACCTGATCGTCGCGAACCGCGCGCTGAGCGATCGTCATGATGTGGTCGATGCACTGAATGCGATGCGGTCGTGGCTGGCGCCGGGCGGGCTGCTGCTGCTGGCCGAGTCTCGTCACGGCCGCTTCTCCGACATCGTGTTCGCCTCGCAGGCAACGTCGACGGAAGCCGCTGCCCCCGCGCCGCTGGCGCCGGCGGATCTCGAGGCAGCCCTCGCACGCGCGGGTTACGTCGACGTCGTGCGGCACGTCGAGCAATCGCTCGATCTGGACGGTACGCCGACGTTCGTCATCGCGCGCAACCCCGCAAGCGCCGCTGCTGCGCAACGCACCGACGACCCGAGCGATCTCGATACGCTCGCACGCAACGAACAATGGCTCGTGATGCACGCGCCGGGTGCCGCCGGCGGTTTCGGCGGGCAGCTGGCCGATGCGCTGGCGCGCGCGGGCTATCCGGCCGACATCGTGGACATCACGCATGCGGCCGACGCGATCGCGTCGTTGCCGGCCGGGCAGCCGGCGCACGTGGTGTTCTGCGCACCGGAAACGCCGCTGGCCGAATCGGCGACGGGCGACGGCCTGATGGCTGCGCAGCGTCACGGCGCGATCGCGCTGGCCGCGCTCGTCCGCGCGCTCGGCGGGCAGCCGAACGCGGCCACGCGCTTGACCGTCGTCACGCGCGGCGGCGCGCCGTTCGCCGGGGCCGCGAATGCGCATCCGGAACAGGCAACGCTGTGGGGCCTCGGTCGGGTGCTGGCGAACGAGCATCCCGAACTCGCGTGCCGCCTGATCGACGTCGATCGCGCGGTGGACGGGATTTCCGATGCGCTGATTCGCGAGCTGACCGGCTCGGCAGTCGAGGAAGAAGTCGTCCTGGGCGCACACGGGCGTCTGGTGCCGCGCATGCTGACGGCCGCGCAGGCCGCGGCCCGCAGCGATGGCGCGATTGCGCGCGCGGCCGTGCTCGCGTTCGATGCACCGGGCTCGTTGCGCAATCTCGAATGGTTCGCGTTGCCGGAAAGTGAGCTGGGCGCGGATGAAGTGGAGATCGAGCCGGTTGCGACCGGCCTCAATTTCCGCGACGTGATGTATGCGATGGGGCTCTTGTCCGATGAGGCGGTCGAGACCGGCTTCGCGGGCGCGACGATCGGCATGGAACTGTCCGGCCGCGTCGTCCGCGTGGGCGGCGCCGTGACGGCATTCGCGCCGGGCGATGCGATTCTCGGCTTCGCGCCGGCCTCGTTCGCGACGCGCGTCAGGACGCGCGCGCAAGCGATCGCGCTGAAACCCGAGCGTCTGACGTTCGAGGAAGCGGCGACCGTGCCGACCACGTTTTTCACCGCGTATTACGCGCTCGTCGAACTCGCGCGCCTGCGTCGCGGCGAGCGCGTGCTCGTGCACGGCGGCGCGGGCGGCGTCGGGATCGCCGCGATCCAGCTTGCGCGCCACTTCGGCGCGGAAGTGTTCGCGACGGCCGGCAGCGACGAGAAGCGCGAGTTCGTGCGCCTGCTCGGTGCCGACCACGTGCTCGATTCGCGCAGCCTCGCGTTCGCCGACGACATTCGCGTGCTGACGGGCGGGCAGGGCATCGACATCGTGCTGAATTCGCTCGCCGGCGAAGCCATGGTGCGCAGCATCGACACGCTTCGTCCGTTCGGTCGATTCCTCGAGCTCGGCAAGCGCGATTTCTACGAAAACAGCCATATCGGGCTGCGGCCGTTCCGCAACAACATCAGCTATTTCGGCATCGATGCCGACCAGTTGATGGGTGCGTTGCCGGAGCTGACCGAACGCCTGTTCGGCGAAGTGATGGCGCTGTTCGCGGCAGGTGTGCTGCATCCGCTGCCGTATCGCGCGTTCCCCGCTGAACGGGCCGAAGATGCATTCCGCTACATGCAGCAGGCGCGCCAGATCGGCAAGGTACTCGTGACCTATCCGTCCGGCACGCCGGCCCCGACGCGCGGTGTCACGCGCGCGGGCTCGCTCGCGCTCGATCCGCACGGCACGTACCTGGTGGTCGGCGGCACGGGCGGGCTCGGGTTTGCGAGCGCGCGCTGGATGGTCGGGCGCGGCGCTCGCCGGCTGACGCTGGCGAGCCGTTCCGGCGAGCTTGCCGGTGCGGCCCGCGAGGAGGTCGAGCGCTGGCGCGCGACGCTCGGCGTCACGGTCGATGTCGTCTCGTGCGATGTGACCGATGCCGCGGCGGTCGATGCGATGATTGCCGCGATCGCGCGGCGCGGCAGCCCGCTCAAGGGCGTGCTGCATTCCGCGATGTCGATCGACGACGGCCTCGTGCGCAATCTCGACGATGCGCGCATGGCCGCGGTGCTCGCCCCGAAGGTGGCCGGCGCATGGAACCTGCACCGCGCGACACGCGCGCTGCCGCTCGACCTGTTCGTCGTCTATTCGTCGGCGACGACCTATCTCGGCAATCCGGGGCAGTCGAACTACGTCGCGGCCAACACTTTCCTCGAGGCGCTCGTCGAACATCGTCGCGCGGCCGGGCTGCCCGGCACGTTCATGGCGTGGGGCCCGCTCGAGGACGTCGGCTTCCTCGCGCGCCACGCGGATACGCGCGAGGCGTTGCAGTCGCGGATCGGCGGTGCATCGATCACGTCCGACGAAGCGATGGCCGCGCTCGAGCGCGCGCTGGTCGCGGGCGCGGCCGGCGAAGCCGTGGTCCGGCTCGACTGGCATGCCGTGGCGCGCGGGATGCCCGCCGCGAAGGCACGCCGGTATTCGCTGCTGCAATCGCATGCGAAGGGCGGCGATGCGCGCGACGGCGGCACGCAGTTGCGGGAAGAAGTGCTGGCCTTGCCGCGCGACGAAGCGATCGCGCTGGTTGCCCGGACGCTGCAGGCGCAGATCGCGCGGATCCTGCACATGACGCCGGATCGCATCGCGCTCGACAAGTCGGTGCTCGACATGGGCATGGATTCGCTGATGGGGATGGAGCTTGGCCTGGCGGTCGAGGAAGCGTTCGAGGTCAAGCTGTCGGTGATGGCGATTGCCGAAGGCGCGTCGGTGACGACGCTGGCCGGACGCATCGTCGATTCGATCGGCGCGTCGGCCGACGCGTCCGACGCCGGGGCGGCGACCGATGCCGCTCAGGAGGCCGTCGCGGCGCTTGCCGCGAAACACGCGATCGAAGGCGAAGCGCGCGCGATGCTCGATACGCGGCCGGCGCCCGTGGCGGGCCAGGTGTCGCCGACGCTGGAGGTCGCGCGATGAGCGCGCCGTCCGGCTGGGCGACGCGCCAGGGCACGCTGGCAGGTCCGCTGGCGATCGACGGTCACGGGCTGCACACGGGGCGCCGGGTGGGTGTGCGGATCCTGCCCGCGCGGCCGGAAGACGGCGTGACGGGAATCGTGTTCCGTCGCGTCACGCAGGGGCGCACGCTCGCGACGCTGCCGGTCGATCCCGCGCTGCGCCGCGCCCAGCCGCTCTGCACGATGCTGCGCAATGCGGACGGCGTTGGCGTTCGCACGATCGAGCATCTGCTCGCGTCGCTGCTCGCATGCGAGATCGATCACGCGATCGTCGAGATCGACGCCGAGGAAGTGCCGATTCTCGACGGCAGCGCCACGCCGTGGGTGGACGCCATCCGCGCGTGCGGCCGGGTCGCGCTCGATGCGCCGAAACGCTTCATCCGCGTGCTGCGGCCCGTCGTCGTCACGGACGGCGAAGGCGACCAGCGGCGCGAAATGCGGGTCGAGCCGGCGCCGCGTTACGAACTGAGCGTGCGCAACGACCTGCGCGGCTTCGGCGACATGCATTGGGACGGTGCGCTGACGCCGGCCGCATTCGAAACCGAAATCGCGCCGTCGCGCTCGTACGGGCGCGTGAAATGGGCCGTGCCGGCGATCGTCGCCGGCTATCTGCGCGGCGTGCCGATCCTGCGCGGCGCACGGCCGTCGTGTACCGCATCCATCGTCGGCAGCCGCGTGCTGGGCGGGATGCGCTTGCCGGATGAATTCGTCCGGCACCGCGTGCTCGACCTGGTCGGCGATCTCGCGCTGGCCGGCGCGCCGCTGCTGGCGCGCGTGAGCGCGTTGCGGCCGAGCCACGAGATGAATTTCCGGCTGGTCGACGCGCTGCTGGCCTCGCCCGACGCGTGGCAGTGGGCCGAGTTTTCCGACGCGTGACACCACGTCTTTTCATGACGCGCGGCGTAACATAGCGTCTTTTCGAGATTAAGCGAAGGAAGCAATGGCACTGGGAGAGCATCTTCGCCAGCAACTGGCGGCGAAAGCGCTGAAACGGCAGCTGGAGCGCGCGACGGATGCTGCCGCGGCACCGGGCGTGCCCGGCACGCAGGCAGCGCAGACCGCATCGGCGCGCAGCCGCTTCGAATCGATGCCGCAGTATCAGCAGGTCCGGATCATGCGCGAGATGGGCGAGAAGCTGCGCGTCGACTCGCCGTTTTTCCGCGTGCACGACGGCGTCGCCGGTGCGACGACGCAGATCGGCGGGCGCGAATACCTGAACTTCGCGAACTACAACTACCTCGGCCTGGCTGGCGATCCGGACGTGTCCGCGCGCGCGAAGGCCGCGATCGACCGGTACGGCACGTCGGCATCGGCGAGCCGGATGGTCGCGGGCGAACGCCCGGTGCAGCGCGATCTCGAACGCGCGTTGGCCACGTTCTACGAAACCGACGACTGCGTCGCGTTCGTGAGCGGCCACGCGACGAACGTGACCGTGATCGGCGCACTGTTCGGACCGGGCGACCTGATCGTCCACGATGCGCTCGCGCACAACAGCATCGTGCAGGGCGCGCAGCTGAGCGGCGCGAAGCGGCTGAGCTTCGCGCACAACGACTGGCAGGCGCTCGACGAGCTGCTCGCGCGCGTACGCCGCGAATACCGGCACGTGCTGATCGCGATCGAAGGGCTGTACAGCATGGACGGCGATTTCCCCGACCTGCAGCGCTTCGTCGACGTGAAAACGCGCCACGGTGCATTCCTGCTGGTCGACGAGGCGCATTCGCTCGGCGTGCTCGGCGCGACCGGCAAGGGCATCCGCGAGCATTGCGGCGTCGCGCCCGACCAGGTCGACATGTGGATGGGCACGATGAGCAAGACGCTGGCCGGCTGCGGCGGCTTCATCGCCGGCTGCCAGCCGCTCGTCGACATGCTGCGCCATCTGGCGCCGGGCTTCCTGTACAGCGTCGGGCTGGCGCCGACGCTCGCCGAAGCGTCGCTGGCCGCGCTCGAGCGCCTGCAGGCCGAGCCGGAGCGCGTCGCGCGACTGCAGGCGCGCGGGCGGCAGTTCCTGAACGAAGCGCGCGCCGCCGGGCTGAATACCGGCACGAGTGCCGGGTTCGCGGTCGTGCCGGTGATCACGGGGAGCTCGCTGAAGGCCGCGCAATGGGCCAATGCGATGTTCGACGAAGGGATCAACGTGCAGCCGATCTTCTATCCGGCCGTCGAGGAAAAGGCTGCGCGCCTGCGCTTCTTCATCTGCTCGACGCACGAGCCGGAACAGATCAGCCGGACGGTCGCCGTGTTGTCGCGACTCGCGGGGCGCAGCGGATGACGCTGGCCGGTGCGTTCGCGCAAGCGGCTCCGCGTGCCGGCGAGCGCGTGCGGTTTCGTGCGGCCGAGGCGAACGACGCGGCGTCGTGCGGGCCGCTCGTGTTTGCGTCCGGCGTGGCGGAATTCGGGTTTTTTCTCGGCGAAAGCGATGCGCGCTGCATCGCTTTCCTGCAGAAGGCATTCCGGTCGCGCCATGGGCGCTTCTCGTGGCGCCGGCATCGCGTCGCGGTCGGTGAAGACGGCACCGTGCTCGCCGTGATGGCGATTCACGACGGGCAACGGACGATGTTCGACGACGTGCATGTCGTGTGGGCACTGGCGCGCTTCTTCGGCGTGCGCCGCACGATGGGGCAGTTGTTGCGCGGGCTGATTCTCGAAACGGAAATTCCGGCGCCGAAGCGCTCGCAGATTCTCGTCGCGCATTGCGCAACCGACGAGCGACAGCGCGGCACGGGGATCTTCAGTGCGTTGTTCCGCGACGCGCTGGACACGGGGGCATTGCCGGCCGACGGCAGCCGCGATGTCGTCCTCGACGTGCTGACCCGCAACGTGCGGGCCCGCGCGCTGTACGAACGGCTCGGGTTCACCGCACTGCCGCGGCCGCGCGCCCGTTCGCGCCGGCTGCCCGCCGGACTTGATTCGGTGCGGATGCGGTTTTCGCGCCGCGCCTGACGCGATTTGTGCCGTGGACTGAACGGCCGCCGGTGTACATCGGCACCATGCGCGGACACGATCGTCATTTGTTCGGGCGGCGCGCCGGAAACCAAGGGACGGCGGCTGACTCCGATGATGTCAGTCGTTCAGCGGCAGTTTCCGGATGATCGCATCCACGCACTCCGACGGATCTGTCTCGGCCGTCTTGACGTGTACGTCGGGGGAGTGCGGCCGCTCGTACACGGAATCGATGCCGGTGAACTGGCGAATGCTTCCTTGCCGGGCTAATGCATACAATCCCTTCGGGTCACGCGCCTCGGCGACCTCCAATGCAGCGTCGACAAAGACCTCGACGAACGTGCCTTCGTCAAAGCGCGCGCGGGCCTTGTCACGCGCTGCCTGAAATGGCGAGATCAATGCGGCGATGACGACGAATTCTGCATCCACCAGCAGCCTGGCCACTTCGGCGGTTCGCCGGATATTTTCATGACGATCGGCATCGCTGAACCCGAGATCGCGGTTAAGCCCCTCGCGCAGGCGGTCGGCATCCAGCAGATAGGTGCGAAGCCCGCGTGCATCGAGCTGTTCCTTCAGCAGGTTCGCCAGCGTCGATTTTCCGGCGCCGGAGATCCCGGTCAGCCATACCACGAAGGCTCGATTCTGTTTCACACGAGGACGTGCCGGTTCGCAGTCCGTCGGCTTGACGGGTGGCCAATTCTTGGAATCTTGGGTCATTTCCGATTAGAGGTACGGACGATCGCACAGTTACTTTGTTTGGAGTCTCGTCGACTTCCATTGACAATTGTAACGCGCCGGTATGTTTGTAATCCGTTATTTTCCGGGCGTATTCGTTCTTCCGTTTACGTTTGGCATCCCCTTACGATGCCTTCAATGGTGCCGTCCGCTACTTTCGCCGCGGCGCGAACGGCCGCTGCTGCACATCAGCACCCTGCGCGACGATCGCCATGCTCTCTGGCACTTCCTCCCACGCGCCGCGCAGGTCGACGAGCGGCTCGGACACGACCATGAACGCGTCGTCGCCGGCTTCGGCGATGCGCGGGTTGTGCGGATACAGCTCATGGAGGTGCTTGAACGACGTGCTGTGGAACAGCGAACGCGACTGCCGTTCGCTCGAATAACGCACCGCGATGATCCGCTCGCCGTCGGTCGCGCAGATCGTCATGTTGAGCGGTTCGGCCACGCGGTGCCGCGCGGCCGTTTCCTCGACCATGCCGACCATCCGCTCGAGCGCGGGCAGCGGCATCTGCTCGAGGCCGTAGGTCAGCGCGAGGCGGAACATCAGTTCGGAGTCGGTCGAGCCTTCGAGCGTCGGGAACAGCGCGGGATCGACCTTCATCGTCAGGTCGCGGCGCAGCTTGTGGAAGTCGCGGATCAGCCCGTTGTGCGCGAACAGCCAGCGGCCGTGGCGGAACGGGTGGCAGTTGGTTTCCTGTACCGGCGTGTCGGTAGCCGCGCGGATATGCGCGATGAACATCCGCGAGCGGATCGCGCGTGCGGCTTCGCGCAGGTTGCGGTCGTTCCACGCGGGATGCACGGAGCGGTAGCGGAACGGGAGTTCGTCGGGGCGCCCGTACCAGCCGATGCCGAAGCCGTCGCCGTTGGTGGTCGTCGCCCCCAGCTCCGAATGCAGGCTCTGGTCGATCAGCGAATGCTTCGCGCGGAACAGCACGGTCTCCAGATGGATCGGATTACCCGTATAGGCGAGCCAGCGGCACATGAAGCGCTCCTTCACGATGGATCGTTCGCGCATGGTAGCCGACTTCGCGGCGCATCCTCGCCCGCGGGCGCCCGGCCCGCCATTCGGGCAGATGCGCTGGCCAATCTTCATACGTCATTTACCCGGATGTGCGGTGAGCAACCGGGCAGCCATGCAGCCTGAAGCCATGCAGCCTGAAGCCATGCAGCCGGGCGCCGTCACGCGACGGCAGCGCCGCGGCCGTCAGGTTCAGTCGCCGAGCGCGTCCATCACGCGCGCCGAATAGACGAGTGCCGCACCCGCGTTCAGCGCAATCGCGACGCCGAGCGCTTCCGCTACTTCCTCCTTCGTCGCGCCATGCTTGGCCGCTTCGGCGGTGTGCACGGCGATACAACCGTCGCAGCGTGTCGTGACCGCCACCGCGAGCGCGATCAGCTCGCGCGTTTTTGCGTCGAGATGGCCTGTCTTGGCGCCGGCGCCGGCCAGCGCCTGGTAGCCGGCCAGCGTGTCCGGCGACAGCTTGGCGATGTCGCCGATGCGCGTCGAGAGTTCCTTCCGGTATTCGTTCCAGTTCAGCATGATGCGTCCTTTTCGAGAAGAGGTGAGGAAGGCGGCGGGCGCCGCGATCTCGGGCGATGCAGGGTTATTCTGATCGTTCACGCTGAGGGTTTCGATACGCTAGAGTGTCAATTTTTAGCGCAATCGTCTCATGGATGCCCTGAGTCAACTGCTGTCGCTGGGCCGCAGCCATGTCGAGCTCGACGTGCGCTGCCTGCTTGGCGGGCCGTTCGCGATGCCGCACGACCCGCTGCCGTCGGGCGAGGCGGCGTTTCACCTGGTGCTGGCCGGAACGTGCCGGCTGCGTACCGCGGAAGGGCGCACGCTGCAGCTCGCCGACGGCGATTTCGTGCTGCTGCCCGCGGGCGGCGCGCACGAGCTGCTCGACGCAGGCGCAGGCCGGTCGCGGCCGGTTGCGGCGCTGCGCGAACACGGTGCCGGCGGCGGCGCGGTGCTGCCGGTCAAGACGAATCTCGATCCGGCCGAACCGGGCGGTGCGAGCGTGGATCTGCTGTGCGGACGGTTCGTCTATGCGCGCGGCGCGGGCGAACTGCTGATGCGTACGCTGCCGCACGTGCTGCATGTCGGGCTGCGCGAGGCGTCGGTGTTCGCGCCGCTGCAACTGCTGACGAGCGTGCTGCGCACCGAGGCGTCGAATGGGCAGCCGGGCGCCGGCGCGATCGTGAACGCACTCGGGCAGGCGCTGCTCGCGTATGCGTTGCGCGCATACGGTCGTGGCGCGCGCGTGCCGTCCGGCTGGCTTGCGCTCGCTGCCGATGCGCGGCTCGGCCCGTCGGTACAGGCCGTCCTGCAGGCACCGGAGAAGCCGTGGACGGTCGAGTCGCTCGGCGACACATCCGCGATGTCGCGTGCGACGTACGCCCGGCATTTCCGCGAGCGGGCCGGAATGAGCGTCGGCGCGTTCGTCGCGCAGATCCGGATGATGCATGCGTGCGCGCTGCTGCAGGACACGCAGCGCGGGCAGGCGGAGATCGGGCAGGCGGTTGGTTACCAGTCGGAAGCCGCGTTCGGCAAGGCGTTTCGCGCGGTGCTCGGCACGACGCCGGGGCGCTGGCGACGCGCGCGGCGCGAATCGTAAGACTGCAAGCAAGCCGTCTTGCCGCGTGCCAAAGCTGCTACCATGCGCGAAACGCAGTTCAACGAAAACGATTTCGAACAAGAAGAAAGAGAGGGCAAAGCAATGAACCAGACCACCATCCAGCAACCGTCGTTCGCGTTCGTGGCCGCGTCGTGGGCCGCGCTGCTCGCCGGTTTCGCGGCATTCCTGATCGGTCTCTGGAACGCCGGCATGCAGCTCAACGAGAAGGGCTACTACTTCACCGTGCTGGTGTTCGGCCTGTACGCGGCGATCTCGCTGCAGAAGAGCGTGCGCGACCGCGCGGAAGGCATTCCCGTCACCGGCATCTACTACGGCCTCAGCTGGATCGCGCTGCTGCTGTCGATCGCGCTGCTGATCGTCGGCCTCTTCAATGCGACGCTGCAACTGAGCGAGAAAGGCTTCTACGCGATGTCGTTCGTGCTCGCGCTGTTCGGTTCGGTGGCCGTGCAGAAGAACACGCGCGACCTGCAGAACGCGAAGCCGCGCTATACCGACGCCGAATCGGCGCCGTCCGTCCAGGAGTGACCACACGCGAAGCGGGCGCCTTCCGGGCCGCCCGTTTTGCGATGACGGTCGCGGGCGACCCGCATCCGCCAATGCGCGCGGGCTCGCCGCCCATTCGTTTCATCCATGCCGTCGCGCATGACGATGGAGACATTCAGGATGCCGGACATCACGGAAACCTCGCCGCGCACGCGCACGGCGGCTCACGCCGTGGCGGCGAGGGCCGCGCTCGTGCTGGAAACGAACAACCTGCGCGGCGGTGCCGGCCTCGCGCAGGCCGTCGATAGCCTGAAGCGCCTCGTTTCGGCGCTGTCGAAGCAGACCGTGCCGCCCGCGGCACTCGCGCAATGGATCATTACGCACGACGGGCTGCCGGCCGATGCGTGCGCGGAGATCGTCGTGCTGGCCGGCCGCCCGATCGACTTCGTCGAGATCGGTGCGAGCACCGGCTACTACGATGCGAAGAACGACGGGTTCGATCGCGTCGACGCGGATCGCTGCGACATCGTCGTGTTCGGCGATGCCGATTGCCGGCCGGCCGACGACTGGCTCGAGCACCTGCTCGCGCCGTTTGCACGCGAAGCCGGCGATGCACCCGTCGCGGTGGCGGGGCGCACGAGCTATGCGCCGAACGTGCTCGGCGTCGCGCTGACGTCGATCGATTTCATGTATTTCCCGAGCCCGCTGCGCGCCGGCGCAACGCGCAACTTCTACGCGAACAACGTCGCGTTCCGGCGCGACGTGTTCGCGCAATTTCGCTACGAGCCGCTCGACGGTGTCTATCGCGCACATTGCCAGGTGATGGGGCTGCGGATGCAGGCGGCCGGCGTGGCCGTCGAATTCGCGCCGGCCGCGCATACCGAGCATCGGCTGCCGGACACGCATCGCGAATCGCTGAAGCTGCGCTGGATGCGCGGAGAGGACAGCGTCGGGCTGACGCCGTATCTCGTGAACGCGTACCTGCCGCGCGGATGGCAGTGGCTCGGACGCAGCGGCCCGCTCGGACCGTTCTGCGTGATGGCGATGCGGCTCGGCTACAGCCTGCGCGCGCTCGATCGGCAGCAGTTGCCGCGGCTCGGCGCCCTTCGTTATCTCGCGGCCGTCGGCGTCACGATCGCGGCGTCCGCCGTCGATACGCTCGGTGCGCTCGCGCGCGGTTTCGGTCTCGTCGGGCGCGCATCGGCCCGGCGCGATCTCGAAGCGCTGTCCTATCACCGTCATTGAACCGGCGCCGCGCATCGCGCGCGGCCACGACACGCCGCACCCTGCCTTCATTCCGTCCACGACCATGCCTTCTCTTGCCACCCGTGTTGCCTGCGTCGCCCTGTTTGCCGCCAGCGCCGGCGCCCATGCCGCGCCGGTCGATTACGCGGGGCGCGGGATCTACCACTTCGCGTCGCAAAGCGGCTGCCCGTTCGCGAACGCGGCCGCCGCCGACTGCAATCGCGTCGCGCTCGATGCGCCCGACGTTCACGCGAGCATCGATACCGATGCGCACGCGATCGTCTTCTCGAGCGATGCGACGCGCCGCACGAAGGACGTGCTCGGCGACGTGCTGCTTCAGGGCACGGGCGTCGACCGCGACGGCCGGCGCGTGCCGTTGAGCGTTCACGTGCTGCTGCGTCGCGACGGCGCGAAATGGGACCGTGACGTGTACGTACATGCGCCCGTGCACGGCACGTTCACCGATGTCCGGATCGATCCGTATCGCGTGCGCGTGAAGGAGGGCGATGGCGAGCACGACGTGCTCACGCCGGATGAAACGCTGGCGCTGTTCGCGCATCCGTCGCTGGCATCGCGGCTCGCGCGGCATCTCGTGAAGGTGAGCGCGACCGATCCGAAGCAGCCGTCCGCGGACGACATCACGATCGCACTCGGCGTCGGCGGCCTGACGAAGTCGGTCGCGCGCGCGAGTTTCACGTCGAGCGCGCCGCACGATGCGGACGTCGATCAGGCACTGGCATCGGGTACGTGGTCGATCCGTTTTGACGCACTGAGCAATCACATTCCGGTGTGGGTCGCGCAGCGCGAGCTGTTCCTGTTCGGTCTCGACGGCAGTGCGCTGCTGAAAGACGTGCGCGAGCGCGGTTTCCGCAAGAGCGACCGGATCGAATTCGGCGCGCGCGACGGCAACGGTTATCTGCGCGTGAACGGCCGCGAGGAGGCATTCGCGGGGGCGACCGCGTCCGCGCATGCGTTCATGCAGGAAAGCTTCATCGGCCTGATCCTCGGATGGCGTCGCGATCCGGCCGCCGCCGCGGCATCCGCGACGAAATCCGCGTCCGCACGGGGCGTGCCGGCATGACCGCGGCAGGTGAACTGCCCGCGTCGCCGCCGGCGGCGCTCGATGGGCGCTTCGACTGTCTCGATGCGCCCGCGCCGCGCGGTGCGGCGCGGGTGCGTGCGTACCTCGTCGATCGCATCAAGCGGGCGGCGATCCGGCAGCTTCATCGCAGCACGCATGGCGAGCGCTGGGTGCTGCGCATGTACCTGATCGGCGAGGAAGCGACCGAGTGCGCGTTGCACGAGGACTGGACCGGCCAGCCGCCGGACTGGCTCGCGCCGCGGATCGAGCAGCATCTCGCGGACGAGCGTCGCCATGCGGCCGCGTTCGCCGATGCGCTGCGCGCACGCGGCGTCGCGCCGTCGACCGCGCCGCACGAGCCGGACTGGCTGAGCCGGCGCAAGATCATGCGGTGGCGCCGGCTCGCGCGGCGCCATGCGCCGCATTTCGCGCAAGGCGTGCTCGTGCCGGCCTATGCGACGGGGCTGTGCGCGGAACAGATGGCGATGCGCGTGCTCGCGCGCCACTGCGCGACGATCGGCGTTGCCCATCCGCTGTATCCGCTGCTCTCGCGCGTGCTCGCGGACGAGACGCGGCACGTCCGGCTCTGCGCGGACACGCTGCGCCGTCTCGTCGCGCCGTCCGAGGTTGCGCGGCTCGCCGCGTTGCTGGACGAGATCCGCGCGATCGAAGCCGGTTTCGGCGTGACGGGCGCGCTGGCGATGTACGCGGCCGGCTGGCTCCAGTCGCTTCGTCCGCGCGCATGATGCCGCGGATCGTCTATCTCGCGACGGCCGACGCGCGCGGCCACCTGATGCGCGCACAACTGCTCGTGCATGCGTTGCGCTCGGCCGGCGCGCAGGTCGACGTGCTGACGACGTCCGATGCGGGGCAGGCGTTCCTGGCCGCGTTCGACATCGACGCAGCCGTGCTGTCCCGTCACTACGCGGTGCAGTTCGACGAGCGGCAGAACATGCTGCGCGATGCGACCGATCGCAATGTCGCGCATTACGTGTTCCGGCCGACGCGCATGCTGCGCGACATCGCGCGGCTGCGTGCGATCGGTCGCGATGCCGATCTCGTGATCAACGACTCGTTCCATCCGGCGCTGCTGTTCATGGGCGCGATGCCGAGCTGGCGGCACCGCGTCGTGCACGTGTACGGCGGCAGCCTGCGCCGCGCGTTGACCGCGAATTTCGATGCGCGGCTGCCGCGTGTGCTGGCGCGCGCTTTCGCACGGATCGTCGACTGGCAGATCGATTCGGCGCGGTGCTGCATCGAACACGATTTCGCATACGATGCCGCCGACGAAGTCCGGCGGGCCCACGCGCATTGCCGGCTGCCGACTCCGGTGCCGATCGTCGCCGAACGGCCGGCCTCGGAGCCGGCCGCCGCAGCCGTCTATCTGAATCCGCACTTCCGCGATATCGCGCTCGCCGATGCGTTGTCGGCCGGCATGCGCGACGCGGGGCTCGCCGCACACCGTGTGGGCGAGGGCTATGCGGGGCACGACGGCTGGACCGGCGTCGACGCCGACTGGGTGACGCGGGCCGCCCACGCACCGCTGATCGTGTCGGCCCCCGGCATGGCCGCACTGTCGATCGCACGCGTGTATCGCCGCCCGATCCTGCTCGTGCAGTCCGACCAGCCCGAGCAGGCGAGCAACGCCGCACGCGCCGCACGCCTGCAACTCATG
The DNA here is from genome assembly GCF_001411495.1 of Burkholderia cepacia ATCC 25416. NCBI lineage: Bacteria > Pseudomonadati > Pseudomonadota > Betaproteobacteria > Burkholderiales > Burkholderiaceae > Burkholderia > Burkholderia cepacia. The sequence continues at coordinate 1,679,045 of NZ_CP012981.1, forward strand.
CACCGCGTTGTCACATGGCGCGGCGATGCGGCCGCGTTCCGGCGGGAAGTCGGGCAGGCCGCGGCCGAGCTGATGCGCGATCCCGGTACGCAGGCTGGAACGATCGCCGGCCGCGAGCATGCGCGTGCGCGCGTGGATGCGTGGACGTCGCGCCTCCTCGCGCTGCGTCCGTGTGCGCAGGTGGCCGATGCGGATACGCGATGCGAGGCGCCGGCGCCACGATGAATTCGCTGTCGTTTCGTGACGATCGCCGGCCCGATATCCGGCAGATGCTGGCCGCGACGTTCGGCATGGCAGCCGGCCTCGCGATCTTCTTTCTGCTGGAGCGCGGCGTCACGCCGCGCCATGTGTTCGCCACGGCGATCGATGCACGGATTCCGTTCATCGCATGGTCGTGGTTCGTCTATGTCGGCTTCTTTCCGTTCGTGATTGCGCTTGCCGGGTATGCCCGGCCGCCCGCGTTCGCCGCGTTCAAGGAAGCGGTGCTGATCGCGTTCGTGCTCGGTGTCGTGTGTTTTCTGCTGTTTCCGGAAGCCGTGCCGAGACCCGACGTCGCGGAGATCGGCAACGCGTTCGTACGCCACCGCCTCGCGCGCATGTGGCAGCTCGATCTCGCGGCCAACGGCTTTCCGAGCCTGCACGTCGCGGTGACGTGTCTGGCCTGCCGGATGCTGGCGGACCAGCGGCGGCTCGTGACCGTGACGGTCGGCCTGCTGATCTGCACGTCGACGCTGACGCTCAAGCAGCATACGGTCGCCGATGTACTGGGCGGCGTGGCGCTCGCGATGGTCAGTGCGCGGTGGGTCGAGCGGCGTTCGCTGCGCAGGAGGCTCGCCTGATGGATACCCGTGTTCACCCGGCCGGGCCGAATGCCGAGCTGGCGCGGTTCGTGCCCGATCCCGCGTTGTTTCGCGTGAGCGCGGCGCGTGTCGGTGCGGCGCTGGCGGGCGACTGGCTGTTGATTGCCGCTGCGTTCGCCGTTGCGATCGCGTTTGCGCATCCGCTCGTGTACGCGTTGGCCGCGGTCGTGATCGCGCGCAGCCAGCTGGCGCTCGCGGTCATGATGCACGAAGGCGCGCACGGGTTGCTGGCGCGGAACCGGCGCGTCAACGACGCGCTGGGCCAGCTGTTCGCGGCCGGCCCGCTGTGGCTGTCGCTGCGTACGTATCGTGCAGGCCATCTGAAGCACCATCGCGCGCCGATGCAGCCGGACGATCCCGTCGCGCTGCTGTTCGGCGTGCACGACTATCCGGTGACGCGCGGGCGCCTGATCGGTCGCCTGTTCGCGTACGCATGCGGGATCGGTTACGTGACGAGTGTCGTGAAGCTCGCACGCGGCGAGTTCGCCCATGCGTTGCCGAAGGTCGGGAAGTCGCGCGCGTATGCCGCGTGGGAGGTCGTGTCGATGCTCGCAGGCAACGGTGTGCTGCTCGGTGCGCTCGCGTGGGCCGGACATCCGCTGCTGTACGTCACGTTGTGGATCGTGCCGTCCGTCACGCTGCTGCCGCTCGCCGGGCAGGTGCGCGCGATCTTCGAGCACGCGGGGCTGCCGGCAGGTGCCGACCAGAGCCGCAACGCGCGCACGATCGCCCGGCGTTCGTGGCAGACGTTCCTGTTCGGCCCGCACGCGATTCATTTTCATATCGAGCATCACCTGTTCACGCGGATGCCGTTCCATCACCTGCCGGCCGTGCATCGGCAGCTCGTGCAGCGGCAGTTGCTGCCTGACGGCAATCTGTACGCGGGATATGGTGCGGTGCTGCGCGACGTCAGCGTGCGTTGACGCGTGGACGGGACGGGAATCATGAGCGGATCGATACCGGGAACATGATGGTCGACAAGCCTGCGAGGTTCAATTGCGTGGCGCTGGCGATCGGCGCGATCCTGGCGGTGTGGGGGTGCGGAAACGATCGACGAACGGGGCTCGCGGTTATCGGATCGTCCGTTGCCGTGCAGGGGACGGTCGTCCGGTTGACGCACGACGCGCATCACCCGTTGATCGAGTTCGTGACGAAACGCGGCGAACGCGTATCGTTTCCGGGAAGCTTCGTGACGATGGCGTTCGGTGACACGGTGCCGGTGCGCTACGACCCGGCCAGGCCGCAAGCCAGCGCAACAGTCGACACGTTCACGAACATGTGGCTCGAGTCGATCATCTCGATCGCGTTCACGATGGCTTTCTTTGCGCCGGCTTGAAGGGAAAGTCGCTTCTGCCGAAGCCGGGGGGAGGGCGCTGGGTAGTGCGGCAGGCATCGCGGAGATGCCTGCCATCGACACGGATGCGACAGACGCAAAAAAGCCTCCGCTTGGGAGGCTTTATTTGCACTATCAAAGATAGTTGGTAGGGTGGGAGGGACTCGAACCCTCGACTCTCTGATTAAAAGTCAGATACTCTAACCAACTGAGTTACCACCCCACGTTCTTGAAACCTGTCGGTTCGTTGCTTGAACAACTTGGGCAACGACCCAAAGAGCAAAAGATTATAGCGACGGGGTGTCAGGCTGTCAACAACCCGCAGCGATAATTATTTGATCGTTTCAAGCTTGCCTTGCGCCGTCTGTGCAGCATTCGACCCGGCGTACTGCGAAACGACCTGCTCGAACGTCTTCTTCGCGGCCGCCTTCTGGCCTTGCTCGAGCTGGTTCGTGCCGATCGCCACGAGGGCATCGGCCGCGCGCGGGTGCTGTGGGAACTTGCTGACGATCCCTTGCCACGTTGCAGTCGAACCGCGGTAGTCGCGCAGTGCGTATTGCGCATTGCCGTACCAGTACTGCGCGGTCGGCTGGTAGGGGCTCTGCGGATACTTCGCGATGAACGCGCGGAACGAAGCCGCGGCCGCCTTGAAGTTGCCGTTGCGGAACTGCTGTTGCGCCGCATTGAGCGCATCCGTTTCACCCGGCTGCACGGTGCCTTCGACACCATCGATCGTCGCCTGCTGCGGCTCGAACTTCTTGAGCCGCGTGTCGAGATCCTGGTAGTACTCCTTCTGCTGCCGTTCGAGCGTCGTCAGCCGGTTCGTCAGATCCTCGTTCTCGCCGCGCAGCGTCGCGACCTGCTGGTTCAGCTGGTCGAGACGGCCGGATTGATCGAGGATCGTACGCTGGGCGGCCGACAACTGGCTGGCCAGGTTGTCGGTCTTGGTGCGCAGATCGAGCACGGCGCGGCGCGCTTCGTTGTCGTCGAACACGCCGGCGTGCGCCGGCGCGACCGACCACGCCGCGCCCGCGACGCAGAATGCTGCGGCAACGCGCAGCAGGGATACACGGTGCGTCATACGGCGATTCTTCCGTTACTTACTGTTGGTAGACGAGGTCGGCGCGACGGTTCTGCGCCCACGATGCTTCGTCGTGACCCGTTGCCTGCGGCTTTTCCTTGCCGAGGCTCACGGCTTCCATCTGCGAATCGTTCACGCCGAGCAGTGCCATCGCACGGCGGACGGCTTCCGCACGCTTCTGGCCCAGCGCGAGGTTGTACTCGCTCGTGCCGCGTTCGTCGGTGTTGCCCTGGATCAGCACGTGGCGCTGCGGGTGGCTCTTCAGGTACTGGGCGTGCTGCTGCATCAGCGACTGGTAGTCGTCCTTCACCGAATAGCTGTCGAAGTCGAAGTAGATGCTGCGCTTCGCGAGCGGGCTGTTCGGGTCGTTCAGCGGATCGACGTTCACTTGCGCGACGTTGTCGGCGCTCGGCTGCGTGCTGACCGCACCCGCGTTGTTGGCCTTGTCGTCGAGCTTCACGCCCGACTTGCACGCTGCGAGCGCGCTGATCATCATCACGGCCAGGGCCAGACGAGCTTTATTCGACATCATGGTTACTCTCCTTGTGGTCATTGCATGAAGGGCCCCCACGACGGCTCACGTACGGAGCCGCCCTGGACGGACAGGATTTGCGGCGGCGCGCTGCCGTCGGAGGGCACTGCTGCCAGAACATTGCGACCACCCGACTGGGTAGCGTACAGAAGGTACTGGCCGTTTGCCGCGAAGCTCGGCGATTCGTCGCGATTCGTATTCGTGATGGCGTTCGCCGCGCCCGATTGCAGATCCTGAACGTACAGCTTGAAGCCCCCGCCCGTGCGGGAGATGTAAGCGAGCAGCTTGCCGTCCGGGCTGATACGCGGACTCGTGTTGTAGCTGCCGGTGAAGGTCACGCGCTGCGCGGCGCCGGCGCTTTCGCCCTGTGCGGGCATCCGGTAGATCTGCGGCGCACCGCCGCGATCGCTCGTGAAGTAGATCCAGCGGCCGTCCGGCGAGTAGAACGGCTCGGTGTCGATCGAGCTGCTCTGCGTGAGGCGGCGCAGGCCGCCGCCCGTCGAATTGACCGAATAGATTTGCGTATTGCCCGTCAGCGACAGCGCGACGGCCAGCGTGTTGCTGTCCGGCGACCATGCCGGTGCGCTGTTGTTGCCCTTCTGGTCGGAGACGATGTAGCGGCGGCCGGTCGGCAGGTCGTGGATGTAGACGATCGGCTTCTTGCGCTCGAACGACACGTACGCGACTTTCGTGCCGCTCGGCGACCACGACGGCGAGATGATCGGCTCGGTGCTCGACAGCGCGATGCGCGCGTTCTGGCCGTCCGAATCCGAGATCTGCAACTGGTAACGGTTACCGGTCTTGATCACGTACGACAGGCGCGTGGCGAACACGCCGCGTACGCCGAGCAGCTTCTGGTAGATGTAGTCGGCGATCTTGTGGCCGGCCGTGCGCAGCGTGGTGTCGGTGGCCGTCAGCGACAGGCCGCCGAGGCTTTGCTGCTTCACGGTGTCGTACAGGATGAAGTTGACCTTGTACTGGCCGTTCGCTTCGCGGTTCACGCTGCCGGCGACGAACGCATTGGCGCCCTTGGCCTTCCATGCGCCGAGATCGACCGATGCGGTCTCCGGCACGGGCGTGCTGCCTGCGTCGATGTTGGTGAATTTGCCGCTGCGGGCGAGGTCGGCGCGGACGATCGACGTGACCTGCTGCGGCAGGTTCGCCTCGTTCGCGAAATTCGCGGTGGCGATAGGGAACTGGGTCGACCCGACACCGGTGATCAGCACGTTGACCTGGGCGTTAGCGGCGCTGCCCGCCGTAATCAGACACGAGGCCACGAGTGCCCTGAAACCTAGCTTTGTCATCAAACTCATGCTTCTTGCTTCCCGTATGGCTTGGATCGCTGCGCAACGGCAGAGACAGTAAAAATACCCGATTCGTTCCCGTCCGACAGCGACGCCCGGAGTGTAAGCGCATTTCGTTTCACTCCGCCGCCTTGAAGGTAATCGTAATGTCCGACGGGGTACGACCGTTAGAATCGGGCGGCAACGGGACCGATGCGTGGATCGCATTGACCACGGCTTGATCCCACCCCGAATTCCCGCTGGAGCGGGAGACCGATGCGCTCAATACGTCACCGGACGGCGTGCACCGAATCTTGACGACGGTGGTCAGGCCTGCCCGCTCGCCGCCCCAAACGATGTTCGGCTTGACGCGGCGGCGCACCTTGTCGGCATAGCCGGGCGTCGCGGCATTGCCGCCGGAGCCCGTGCCGGTGCCGCTTTTCGCGAGGCCTTCGCCGCCGCCTTCACCGGCGCCGGACAGGCCCTGCATCTGCGCGAGGCGCGCGCTGCGCTCGCGGTCGAGCTTCGCGTTCGCCGCCGCATTGGCCTTCGCGCGTGCCGTGGCTTCGGCCTTCGCCTTGGCCTGGGCTTCCGCCTTTGCCTTCGCGGCCGCGTCGGCCTTCGCCTTCGCCGCCTGCTGCGCTTCGAGCTGCGCCTGCTTCTGCTGCTGGAGTTTCTGCTGTTCGAGCTTCTGCTGCTCGGCAAGCTGCTGTTGCTTGAGCTTGTCGGCCTGTTTCTGCCGGTCGCGTTCCGCGGCCTTTTGCGCGGCGAGTGCGGCCGCCTGCTGCGCGGCAAGCTGCGCGCGCCGGGCTTCCTCTTCCTGTTGCGCCTTCAACTGCTGTGCGCGGCGCTGCTGCTCGAGCAGCGCTTCACGCGCGGCCGCTTCCTGCTGCCGCTTCTTCTGTTGCAGCGCGATGTCGGCCTGCTCGTCGCGCACGGGGGGAGCGGGCGGCGCGACCTTCACGGGCGGCGTGGGCGTGACGACGGGCCGCGGCGCGGGCACGTCGGGCACCTCGGTCCATAGCTCGGCTTCGGCACCGGCCGGCGTGCTGTTCTGCCACTGCACGCCGTGATAGAGGAACAGCGCGAGCAGCACGTGCATCAGCGCGGCGAGCGCGAATGCGCGCCAGGTACCGCGCTCGCGGGGGGGCTGAGGCGGGTAGGCGGAGCTGCGCGTGGATTGCTGCCGGTTCATTGCGATTTGACGAGGAGGCCGACGCGCTTGACGCCGCGCGCCTTCAGATCGGACATCACGGTCATGACTGCATCGTACTGCACGGTCTTGTCGGCCGCGATCACGACCGGCTGGTCGGGATGATCGGCCTGCCGGGCCACGATGAAGCTGTCGAGCTCGGCCTTCGTCATCGTGTCTTCCTGGGTCGCGCCCGAGTCGCCCTTGTACTTGACGCTCATCGTGCGATCGGCCTTGATGTTGACGACGACGGGCGGTGTTTGCTCCTGCGGCGCGGCGTTGCCGACGGTCGGCAGGTTGATGATCGACGGGGCGACGAGTGGTGCGGTGACCATGAAGATCACGAGCAGCACCAGCATCACGTCGATGTACGGCACGACGTTGATGTCGGCCATTGCACGGCGCGAGCGGCCGCCGCGCATGCTGGATCGGATGGGGCTTCCTGCCATGGCGCGCTCCTTACTGGGCCTGACGCTGCAGGATGTTCGAGAACTCTTCGATGAAGGTCTCGAAGCGGATCGCGAGGCGGTCGATATCGTGCGCGTAGCGGTTGTACGCGACCACTGCCGGAATCGCGGCGAACAGGCCGATCGCGGTGGCGACGAGCGCCTCGGCGATGCCTGGCGCGACGTTCGCGAGCGTGGCCTGCTGCACGTTCGCGAGGCCGCGGAACGAATTCATGATCCCCCAGACCGTGCCGAACAGGCCGATGTACGGGCTGACCGAGCCGACCGACGCGAGGAACGCGAGGTTCGCTTCGAGCACGTCCATTTCACGCTGGAACGACGCGCGCATCGCGCGGCGTGCGCCGTCGAGCACGAGGCCCGGATCGCTGATGCGCTTTTCTTTCGCCTTCAGGAACTCGCGCATGCCCGATTCGAAGATCCGCTCGAGCGCGCCGATCGTGTGGCGGTTGTTGGCTGCGCTCTGGTACAGCGCCTGCAGGTCGCCGCCCGACCAGAAGTCCTTCTCGAAGCGTTCGGTCTGCGCGCGTGCGCGGCGGATCGCGAACCACTTGCGGAAGATGAAGGTCCACGACATCAGCGACAGCAGCAGCAGCAGCCCCATCACGGCCTGGGCCAGCACGCTCGCGTTGAGGACGAGGGAAATGATCGACAGGTCTTGAGAAGTGTTCATAGAGGTTTGAGTAACGTCCCTTCGGGGCGCCCGGTATGCGTGCGGCGCGGCGCGCCGGCCATGCCTGGCGCCGAACCTTGCTTAGTATCGAATCAGAAAGGCAAGTTCATAGGCTGTGTCTAAACGGCGCTCATGCGAGCTTCGTTGACAGTGCAGTCTGTCCGTCGTCGATGACGGGCCCGCGTTCCAGCGCGTCGAGCACGGCCGGCGGGATCGCCGCGGGCCGGATGCCGGTACGGTCGACGCAACCGAGGCGGATGTGCCCGGCCACGAGCAGCGTGTCTCCACACCAGGCTTCCTGCGTGAACTCCACCGATGCGCGGCCGATGCGTCCGGGCCGGCTCGTGATCGCGAGGGTGTCGTCGAGTCGCGCCGGTGCGCGGTAGTCGAGCGACGTGCTGCGGACGACGAAGATCGCACCGGTCTCGTCGGCGAGCCGACGCTGGTCGATGCCGCATGCGCGCAGCCACTCGGTGCGAGCGCGTTCGAAGAACTTCAGGTAGTTGGCATAGAAGACGATGCCGCCTGCGTCGGTATCCTCGTAGTACACGCGCACCGGCCAGATGAAGCCGGAGGGCGCTTCCGGGGAGCGGGTAGGCTGGGTCATGGCGCGCATTCTACCGGAAGGCAGGAGCCTGATTCGTAACCGATTCGTAACGGAATGTAGTATGCGGTAGCACACTGCTGGCCGGCCCGAAGGGGCCGGCCAGCGGGGCTTCAGCCGCGGTGGACGGTCGGGCCGCCGGGTGCTTGCGCGATCGGCATCAGCTCGATCGTGTTGACGTTGACATGCGCCGGGCGCGTCGCGATCCAGTAGATCGTGTCGGCGATGTCCTCGGGCATGAGCGGCTGGACGTTGTTGTAGACGTTCGCCGCTTTTTCGTTGTCGCCGCGATAACGAACGTTCGAGAATTCGGTGCCGCCGCACAGGCCGGGCTCGACGTCGGTGACGCGCAACGGCGTGCCGAGCAGGTCGGCGCGCAGGTTCAGGCTGAATTGTCTGACGAAAGCCTTGGTCGCCCCGTAGACGTTTCCGCCAGCATAAGGGTACGAACCCGCGACCGAGCCAAGATTGAAGATATGGCCGCGGCCGCGCTCGATCATGCCGGGCAGCAGCGCGTGCGTGACCGTGACGAGGCCCGTGCAGTTCGTGTCGATCATCGTGTGCCATTCGTCGAGGCTGGCCTTTTGGGCCGGCTCGACGCCGAGCGCGAGGCCGGCGTTGTTGACGAGCACGTCGATCGCCGCGAATTCGGCGGGAAGGGCGGCCGGTACGGCCTCGACGGCCGCGCGATCGCGTACGTCGAGCTCGAGCGGCAGAAGGGAGTCGCCGAGTTCGGCGGCGAGCGCATCGAGACGATCCTTGCGACGCGCGGTCGCGACGACGCGGTGGCCTCCGTTGACAAAGGCACGGGCGATGGCGGCGCCGAAGCCGGCGGACGCGCCTGTGACGAACACGATCATTGCTGCTCCTGGTCGAAGACAAAATAGCGGGTGATATCCCGCAAGCCTACTGAGAATGCCGCACCGCGGCAAGGCGGCAAAGCGTTCCGGCACGGGCGCGTAGAGTCTGGCCCCAATTGCTCCGGGCGCACCGCCGTGCGGTTGCCTATTCATGACGCATCCAATACACTAACGCGCTCATCACCCCTGCGTGACTGGCGATAGAACCCTTCGGGTTCAAGGTGGAGCATCCCACCGTGAAGCGCGGGGCGCCGTTTTTGCCGTTCGCCTGGGCAGCCGTTGTGCGCCGTCGCGTGCATCGCCGGTGGCTGTCCTGCCTCGCGTCATACGGATTCCTCCGCCACGTCGAGCTGGTCCCGCCAGCAGCGCACCGTACTCGGCCACTTCGGTCAACCTGTACACACTTAACGGAAACCGTATGTTTGACAGAGCCCAAAGCACCATCGCGAACGTCGATCCCGAAATCTTTGCTGCGATCGAGCAGGAAAACCGCCGCCAGGAAGATCACATCGAGCTGATCGCGTCGGAAAACTACACGAGCCCGGCGGTGATGGCCGCGCAGGGTTCGCAGCTCACGAACAAGTACGCGGAAGGCTATCCGGGCAAGCGTTACTACGGCGGCTGCGAATACGTGGACGTGGTCGAGCAGCTGGCGATCGATCGCGTGAAGCAGCTGTTCGGCGCGGAAGCGGCGAACGTGCAGCCTAACTCGGGTTCGCAGGCGAACCAGGGCGTGTTCTTCGCGATGCTCAAGCCGGGCGACACGATCATGGGCATGAGCCTCGCGCACGGCGGCCACCTGACGCACGGCTCGCCGGTGAACATGTCGGGCAAGTGGTTCAACGTGGTGAGCTACGGCCTGAACGAGAACGAAGATATCGATTACGAAGCGGCAGAGAAGCTTGCGCAGGAACACAAGCCGAAGCTGATCGTCGCGGGCGCGTCGGCATTCTCGCTGAAGATCGATTTCGAGCGTCTGGCGAAGATCGCGAAGTCGGTCGGTGCGTACCTGATGGTCGACATGGCGCACTACGCCGGCCTGATCGCGGCGGGCGTGTACCCGAACCCGGTGCCGCACGCGGACTTCGTGACGACGACGACGCACAAGAGCCTGCGCGGCCCGCGCGGCGGCGTGATCCTGATGAAGGCGGAGTACGAGAAGCCGATCAATTCGGCGATCTTCCCGGGGATCCAGGGCGGCCCGCTGATGCACGTGATCGCGGGCAAGGCGGTGGCGTTCAAGGAAGCCCTGTCGCCGGAATTCAAGGCGTACCAGGAGAAGGTGGTCGAGAACGCACGCGTGCTGGCTGAAACGCTGGTGAAGCGCGGCCTTCGCATCGTGTCGGGCCGCACCGAAAGCCACGTGATGCTGGTCGACCTGCGCGCGAAGAACATCACGGGCAAGGCAGCGGAAGCCGCGCTCGGCGCCGCGCACATCACGGTCAACAAGAACGCGATCCCGAACGATCCGGAAAAGCCGTTCGTGACGAGCGGCGTGCGCCTGGGCTCGCCGGCGATGACGACGCGCGGGTTCGGTCCGGCGGAAGCGGAACAGGTGGGCAACCTGATCGCTGACGTGCTGGAAAACCCGGAAGATGCAGCGACGATCGAGCGCGTGCGCGCGCAGGTCGCCGAGCTGACCAAGCGTTTCCCGGTCTATCGCTGATCGACGATGCGCTGCCCGTTCTGCCGGCATGACGACACGCAGGTCGTGGACTCGCGCGTGTCCGAAGATGGCGCCGCGATCCGGCGGCGCCGTCGCTGCTCGGCTTGCGACAAGCGCTTCACGACGTACGAGCGGGTCGAGCTGTCCCTGCCGTTCGTCGTGAAGAAGGACGGCAGCCGCACGGAATTCGACCGTCGCAAGATCGTCGCCAGCATGCAACTCGCGCTGCGCAAGCGGCCGGTTGCTGCCGACGCGATCGACGCGGCGGTCGCCCGCATCGAGTATCAACTGCTCGCGACAGGCGAGCGCGAAGTGCGTAGCGAGAAGCTCGGCGAACTCGTGATGAACGAGTTGCGCGGCCTCGATACGATCGCTTATGTCCGCTTCGCATCGGTGTATCGCCGGTTCGAGGACGTTTCCGAATTTGCCGACGTGATCGAAGAGTTCCGTCGCGCCTCTCCCGCCAAGACTCCGCGTAAGCGCTGACGCGCTGCGTCCGTTCATCGTCTTCTCCGTTGGATCAGTTTGCGCCGATTGTGTCGGTCGCGATCGCATGCCGCCAGTCGGCCGTTCGGCAAATGGCGCGCGTCCGCACGCGTCGCTACAGTCGTCGCATCACCTTGGCGAAGGACGGCTGCGATGGGACTGCACGCTTTACCCCTGAAAAATGTGTTGCGCCGCTCGGGCGGGTTCACGCTCGTCGAGCTGATGGTCGCGCTCTCGCTGGCGGCCGGGCTCGCGCTCCATGCGGCGCCCGCGTTCGATCAGTGGCGCATGCGTGAACGTGTGGATGCACGCTCGCGCGCGCTGCTCGGCGCGCTGTCGTTTGCACGTACCGAGGCGATGCGCCTCGGCGTGCGTGTCACGCTGTGCAGGGCCGGGAGCGGCGGCGCCTGTTTGCGTGCGGGTGAACGGTGCGATCCGGCCGAATGGTCGTGCGACTGGATCGTCAGCGGGCAGGTCGACGGGCAGTCACGCGTGCTGAGGCGCTATCCGCGCGATGCCGAAGTGGCCGTCGCGGGTGCGGCGCACGATCTCGCGTTTGCGCCGCCGGTCGGTCAGGCAATCGGTGGTATCCGGCGGTTCGAATTGAGTCCACGACGCGACGTATCGGAGGCTGACGCCACACGTGCGTCGCGTTGCGTGCGGATTGCGGCAGGCGGCCGGGCGCGGGTTGTCGCCGGCCGCTGCGACGCGGCGTGAGTGTCATGATGCGCAACGCAATGCGCGGCACGTCGTTGCTCGAAGCGATGCTGGCCGTCGCGCTCCTCGCGGCCGTAATGCTGGCCGTGGCGGGCAGCCAGCTTGCGATGGCGCGTGCGCAGCGCGCGACGATCTGGCGTGAGCGCGCGCTGTGGCTGGCTGATGCGCGTATCGAGCGCTTGCACGTAGCCGCGCAGGCTGACGATGGCCTCGCGGCGCGGGCCGCGGCGTCGCTGCCGGGCGGCGAGATGATGCGTGGCGATGGGCCGGATGGCGCCAGCTACGCGGTTGTCGGCTGGCGCGGCGGTCATTCGGCTACCGGGCCGCGATGCGATGCGACGGGCAGGCCGGCGCAGCCGCCTTCTTGCGTCCGGATTCCGTATCGGGAGACTGACGCCGATGAACGCTGATCGCCGCATGTGTGCGCATACGCTGCTTGAAGTATTGATTGCGATGACCGTCGGTCTGCTCGTGCTCGCGGCGGCCGTTGCGCTGCTCCACGCGCAGCGCATCGCCCAGCGGCGTGCGGACGACGGGTTCCGGATGCGCGATGCGGCCGGCACCGCACTGATGCTGATCGGCCAGCAGATCCAGATGGCAGGATTCCGGCCGCTCGATGCAGGGGGCGTGTCGTCGTTGCCGCCGGTGTTCGGCTGTTCGATGGCGCGTGTGAGGGGAAGTGGCGCGGAAGTACGGTGCGAGCCCGTGCGCGCTGCATCGGACGCGCTGCTGATCCGGTATGTCGGCGACGCCGTGTCGACGTGGCCCACCGTTAGCGGCCAGGTGCCGGATTGCCTCGGGCAGGGTATTGGCGGGGCCGGCGAACGTGCGCCGGTGGAGAACCGCTTCGATGTGCACGTTAGTCCGTCGACGGGCGAGCCCGAACTGTATTGCGAAGGAAACGGCCGTCCGGGCACGCCACAGCCGGTCGTGTCGGGAATCGATCAGTTGCGGGTGCGCTATCTTCGTCGCGACGGCACGCAGTTCGTCGATGCCGATGCCATGCGCGTCGACGACTGGCACGAGGTCGTGGCCGTGCATGTCTGCGTGCGGGCGCGCGGTGACCCGTCGGGCGAGCCGGCGCGGCACGTCGACTGCGATGGCCGCACCGTCGTTGCACAAGACGGCCGCGCGCGCATGACGCTCGATCGCATCGTCGCATTGAGGAATGTCGCGGGCGCGTTCGACGATCCACCGCGCGATGCAACGGATGACCGCGAGGTGCTGCGATGAACGGAGCGGGGCGGCACGTGCCGCAGCGGTCGGCATGCGTCGCGGCAGGCAACCCGCACGAGCGTGTCGCGACAAGTGGCGAAGACCTGCGGCGGGCTTCGGGTGCGGAGGCCCTGGCGTCGAGACGGCGAGCGTTGCACATGCGCTTGCGGTCAACCATCTGCGATCGGCGTCGCGAAGCGGGCCTTGCATTGCCTGCGGTGATCGCGGTCGGCGCGGCGGTTGCGGCGCTGACCGGCACGTGGTTCGAAGCTGCACTGACGGAATCGCGCCGCACGCGCGCGTTGTCCGATCGGCTGGTCGCATTTCACGCGGCCGATGCCGCGCTTGCCGCGTGCACCGCGCGATTGCGCCGGGGCTCGGCGCCCTACGTAAGCGAAGGCGAGTCGCACGCGGAGCCCGACGCGTGGCGGCGCACGCCGGCGCTGGCGGCGGCCGAAGCGTTCGCGCCGTTCGCAGGATGGCCGGCGGTCGTGCAACCGCCACGATGCCTGATCGAAGCGTGGCGTGGGGCCGGGCCGGCCGATGCCCGTGCGTACGTGGTCACCGCGCGCGGTGTCGGTGCGCATGCATCGAGCGCCGTCTGGCTGCAGCATCAGGTCGCGATCCGCGACGGATACATCGTCGCCTTGCGCTGGCGTCACGTCGCGACGGTGCTTCGATGAGCGGTCGCCTATCCGTGCGACGCTCGGCGGGATTCACGCTGATCGAGCTGATGATCGTGCTCGCGATCGTCGCGGTGCTGGCCGGATGGGGCATCCCGTCGTATCGCGAGCATGTGGCGCGCGCTCATCGCGCATCGGCAGTCGCCGCGCTGTACCGGGCGGCCCAATATCTCGAAACACTGGAGGGGGTGCCGCCTTCGGCATTGCCCACGGCGCTCGCGCAAGCGCCGCCGGACGGGCGCGCGGTCTATCGTCTGGCGCTCCGGCGGCCGGACGGCGACGATTCGCCCGTGAGCTATGAGCTGGAAGCCATCCCGCTCGACACCGGCCCGATGCACGGCGATGCATGCGGCGCATTCACGCTGCGCTCGGACGGCACGAAGGGCAATGTCCGAAGTGATGCCGTCGACGAACAGGTCGCCGCGTGCTGGGGTGTGCGTTGAGTTCGAATGAAAGGCGCGCCACGGCGGATGGCCGGGCGCGCAGGATGGCGACGATCAGTCGTCGTGCGCATCGAGCCCGCGCTCGTCGCGGGACGCCTTCCAGATCCGGTAGACCTCCCATGCAGCGAAACCGAGGGTGCCCCACTTCAGCGCGGGCCCCGCGCTCGCGCGCAGCAGCGAGCGAACGGGTTTGGCGAGCACGAGCGATGCGAGCGAACTCAGCATCGGATACTGGTTGACGAGCTGGCCGAGGCTTGCGTTCAGGTTCTTGGCGGACTGGCTGAACTTGTTGCTGGACAGGCCGGGGATGAACACCTTGAGCCAGCTGAAGCGCGTGACGGCCTGGCGCATTTCGCCGGCGGCTTCCGCGAGTTCGAGCCGCTCGACTTCGGATCGCAGGATCAGCAGTTCCTTGCGGAGCGCGCGATGCTGCGACGCGCTCCAGTTCGATCGCGACGAATGGGAGCGGGGGGAATTGCCCGTGACGTTCTGGCTCATGGCGCGTCGGCGAAGTAGGTGGGAGGGGTGAGCGCGACTGCGTTCACGGCTTGCCGCGGAACAGTTCGCGGTCTTTCTCGAGTTCGGCGAGCGTCGCCTCGAATACGGTCGGCGCGTCGCGCAGGCCCGAACGGGCTTTCAGTGCGCACGCGATCCCGCCTGCGGCATAGAGCGCGGTGATCGCCGCGAGCGACTGCCAGCGGTAGGTATCCCAGAACGCGATCGCGACGAGTACGGTCAGGCTGATGAGTGCCATCGTCGCGAGCATCATCGCGGCGAGCCCGAGGAACAGCACGCCCATCAGGCGCTCCTTCTCCTCGGCAAGCTCGATGCCCACCAGTTCGAGGCGCGTTTGCAAAAGCCCGATCGCGGAGCCGACGAGGCGGCGCAGCGGTCCTTGGCCGGACGGCTGCGAGGTGGTGTCTGTCGTCATGGGTGAGGTGCGTGCGCGTGCAGTGTGCAGCTAGGACAAAGCCGGCCGGCGGAAACCGCCGGCTGGCTTCGACGCCCGCAGGCCGCGTGAAGCGGCCCGCGGGACGGAACGACGCAGGGCGCGTTACTTGCGGTTGATCAGCAGGCCGATCAGCACGCCGACGCCGGCGGCGACGCCGATCGACGTCCACGGATGCTCGTGCACGTAATCGTCGGTCGCGCGTGCGGCCTTCTTGCCTTTCTCGACCACGACGACCTGGACGTCGGCTGCCTTTTCCTTGGCCTGCTTCAGGCGCGACATGGCTTTCTCGCGCAGCTCGGCCGCACGGTCGCCCGTGCTGCTCGCAGCTTGCTTGAGCAGGTCTTCGGCGTCCGAGAGAACGGTTTTGATATCCGACATCAGTTTCTCCTTGTTGATTTCCGACATTGCAACTCCCTTCATGCTGTCATGCTGTCATGCTGCAGGTTCACATCGTAGCGAAACGCCTGCCTGCTGGCGAGCCGGGAAGACACACGACGGCAGCGCAAGACCGCATGGTAAACGACTTGTAATGATCAACAGAGCGGCAAACGGGGTGAAAAGTTTCCCGCAGGGCTGCCCGCGCTGCACCGACACCGGGCAAAAATGACAAAAAAGTATGAATATCAAACGGAATAATCGTTCGCATGCCCCATTGCTTCCCGTAAGCTGACACACTTTCCCGCGCCGACCCGGGCGCGGTTTCAACCAGCATCGTTCGAGGAGGGAACATCATGAGTCTGCGTCTTGGCGACATCGCACCGGATTTCGAGCAGGAATCGAGCCTGGGCCCGATCAAGTTTCACGAGTGGCTGGGTGACGGCTGGGGTGTCCTGTTCTCCCATCCGGCCGACTACACGCCGGTATGCACGACCGAACTCGGGCTGACCTCGAAGCTGAAGGGCGAATTCGAGAAGCGCAACGTGAAGGTGATCGCGCTGTCGGTCGACGGCGTCGAATCGCACAAGGGCTGGATCAACGACATCAACGAAACGCAGTCGACGGTCGTCGGCTTCCCGATCATCGCCGATGCGGACCGCAAGGTTTCGCAGCTGTACGACATGATCCACCCGAACGCGAACGAAACGCTGACGGTGCGTTCGCTGTTCGTGATCGACCCGAACAAGAAGGTGCGGCTCATCATCACGTATCCGGCCAGCACGGGGCGCAACTTCGACGAAGTGCTGCGCGTGATCGATTCGCTGCAACTGACCGACAACTACAAGGTCGCGACGCCCGGCAACTGGAAGGATGGCGATGATGTCGTGATCGTGCCGTCGCTGCAGGATCCGGAAGAGCTGAAGAAGCGCTTCCCGAAGGGCTTCAAAGCAGTGCGTCCGTATCTGCGCCTCACGCCGCAGCCGAACAAGTAAGCATCTGCGGCACGTGAACGCGTACCGGGCCGCCGGCCCGGAGTGCGTTTCCGATGAAAAACGGCCCGCCCGGCAGTGATGCCGGGCGGGCCGTGTCGTTTATGCGTGCGCGGCGCGGCATGGCTGCCGGGCGCGCCGCATCCGGCCGGTCAGAAGAACGCCTGGATGCCCGTCTGCGCACGGCCGAGGATCAGCGCGTGGATGTCGTGCGTGCCTTCGTACGTGTTGACCACTTCGAGGTTCACGAGGTGGCGCGCGACGCCGAATTCGTCGGAGATGCCGTTGCCGCCGAGCATGTCGCGCGCGAGCCGGGCGATGTCGAGCGCCTTGCCGCACGAGTTGCGCTTCATGATCGACGTGATTTCGACGGCCGCCGTGCCTTCGTCCTTCATCCGGCCGAGGCGCAGCACGCCTTGCAGGCCGAGCGTGATTTCGGTCTGCATGTCCGCGAGCTTCTTCTGGATCAGCTGGTTCGCGGCGAGCGGGCGGCCGAACTGCTGGCGGTCGAGCACGTACTGGCGCGCGGTGTGCCAGCACGATTCGGCGGCGCCCAGCGCGCCCCACGCGATCCCGTAGCGGGCCGAGTTCAGGCACGTGAACGGGCCGCGCAGGCCGCTCACGTTCGGCATCAGGTTCTCTTCCGGTACGAACACCTCGTCGAGGACGATTTCGCCGGTGATCGATGCGCGCAGCCCGACCTTGCCGTGGATCGCGGGCGCCGACAGGCCCTTCCAGCCCTTCTCGAGGATGAAGCCGCGGATCGCGTCCTTGCCGTTCTCCTCGAGCTTCGCCCACACGACGAACACGTCGGCGATCGGCGAGTTCGTGATCCACATCTTCGCGCCGGACAGCGAGTAGCCGCCGGGCACCTTCTTCGCGCGGGTGACCATGCTGCCCGGGTCGGAGCCATGGTTCGGCTCGGTCAGCCCGAAGCAGCCGATCCATTCACCGGTCGCGAGTTTCGGCAGGTATTTCTGCTTCTGCGCGTCGGAGCCGAATTCGTAAATCGGCACCATCACGAGCGACGACTGGACGGACATCATCGACCGGTAGCCCGAATCGACGCGTTCGACTTCGCGCGCGATCAGTCCGTAGCTCACGTAATTGAGGCCGGGGCCGCCGTATTCCTCGGGAATCGTCGGGCCGAGCAGGCCGACTTCGCCCATCTCGCGGAAGATTTCGGCGTCGGTGCGCTCGTGGCGGAACGCCTCGGTGACGCGCGGGGCGAGCTTGTCCTGCGCATACGCCTGCGCCGCGTCGCGCACCATCCGCTCTTCTTCGGTCAGTTGCTGGTCGAGCAGCAGCGGATCGTCCCAATGAAAAGTTGCAGCACTCATCGTCTCATCTCCTGTCGGGCAGAGTTGGCGCTTCAGCGCTTACTCTGGCCCCATGCTTAGCGGTCGGTCCGGTCTTCCAGCCGGGCCCCATGCGAAAAGTTCGCTTGACTGGAGTTCCGCTGTGCGGAACAATGTTTTGCAAATCGAACTCAGTGTAGCACCAGATGACACTTTCAACCATCGACGAAACCACGATTGACGAGCGCAAGTTCGTCGTCGCGCTCGCGCGCGGGCTCGACCTGCTGCGCGCATTCCGGCCCGGCGAGACGATGCTCGGCAACCGCGACTTCGCGGAGCGCACCGGGCTGCCGAAGGCGACCGTGAACCGGCTCGCCTATACGTTGACCGTGCTCGGCTACCTGCGCTACGACGAGACGCTCGGAAAGTATGCGCTCGACGCCGGCGTGCTGTCGCTCGGCTACGCGCTGCTGTCCGGCTCGGGGACGCTCGACCTCGCGCGGCCGCACATGCAGGCGCTCGCGCGCGACATCGGCGCGGCCGTGTCGCTCGGCTGCCGCGACGGGCTCGACATGATCTATCTGGAGACGATCCGCAGCGAGACCGCGCTGACGCTCGGGCTCGCACCCGGTTCGCGGCTGTCGATGCTGACGAGCTCGATGGGGCGCGCGTACCTGGCCGTGCAGCCGGAGGACGTGCGCCGCGCGCTCTATGCGGAGCTGCACCGCGCGGCCGGCGGCGCGGCCGACGCCGATGCGCTCGTCGCCGCCGCGCAGCACGCGGTGGCCGAGTTCTCGGCGGGCGGTTGCTGTTATTCGTTCCGGGCGTGGCACATGGACGTCAACGCGGCGGCCGTGCCGTTTCGCGAGCCGCGCGAGGGGCGCTGGCTGATCCTGAGCTGCAGCGGCCCCGCATCGTCGATGGACGAGGAGGTGTTTCGCACGCAGGTCGGGCCGAAGCTGAAGGCGCTCGCGCAACGGCTCGGGCAGACGGCCTGAGAAATGCAGCGCGCGTTGCCCTCGCACCGCAACCGCGTCGTCGCCGGTGAAGGTGAGGGGGATGGTGACGGCGGGTGGCGGCTGCCGCCGTCTCTTGTGCCGCGCCCGAACCGCGCTCATCATCGATCGCCAGCTTCCCGACGACGAGGTCTGCGATGTCTCACCCGGAATCCATGGAAGGCGGATGCGCGTGCGGCGCAATCCGCTACCGTATCGCCCAAGTCCCGACCGACGCTGGCTTCTGCCACTGCCGGCTCTGCCAGCGCACGACCGGTGCGGCGGTCGTCGCATCGGCATCGGTGCCGATCGACGCGTTCGAATACCTGCAGGGCGAACCGACCGTCTACGCGTCGAGCGCGTGGGGCGAGCGGCGCTTCTGCGGCCGTTGCGGCGCGCAGCTCGAATACCGGCTGATCGACGCGCCGAAAACGGTCGAGATCAATTACGCCACGCTCGATGAGCCGTCGCGGCTACGTCCGGCGTGGCACGTCTGGTATGGGGATCGTTTCCCGGGCATCGAGATCGACGACGATCTGCCCAAGTACGACGATGGCGGAAGCGCGTAGGCGGTAACCGTCTGCCCTGACGGGCAGGCGTCGAGCCGCGGGTCACGCCCGGCCACCCGATCGCTTCATCCTTCTTCAAGCGGCGCCACACCCTCGCCGCGCATCCGGCGCGCCGCTCCCCGCGTGCGCCGGCTACCTCATCCGTTCAGGCCGTCACGACCTTCGCGAACACCGGCCCCTGCATGAACCGCACGTCGTGCTGGCGCAGCAGCTCGCACTGCGTTTCGTCGACGACACCGTCGAAGATCAGCGGAATCCGCACGCGCTGCGCATACGCGACGAGCGCCTTGACCATCCCGTCGCGCAACGCGATGCCCGCATCCATCTTGATGTAGTCGGGGCGCGCCATGTCCGATTCGACCGCGAGGATGCGGCCCGGGTCGGGCAGCTTGTCCGCCACCTTGAAGCCGTGATGCTGATAGCTGCGTGTCAGGTAGCCGAGGAAGGTCTTGTGCGCGACCGCGACCGCCGGCAGCTCGATCACGATCCGCTCGGTCGGCAACCCGAAGCGCTGCAGCACCGACGAGAAATGCTTGCCGTGGTCGTACTTCACGCTCTTCAGCAGGCGTTCGTGCACGCGCAGGAACAACAGCCCGTGGCGCTGGGCGCCGAAGAAATTGATCGCGTGCAGCGCGCGCGACAGGCGGTCGATCGCCACGAGCGTCTGGTCGTCGACGGCCGAGTCGACCGGATCGTGCGGCGCGCCCGTGACGACCGTCACGGCCTGGAAGCCGAGCTCGTCGCCATAGCGCTCGATGGCGTCGGCGAACGACGTCGATTGTGGTGCGCCCGGCATCGTCACGTCGTAGATCGGTTCGTAGGCGCTGCCGAGCGTGCGCTCGGGCAGGTTCGCGCTTGCGGTGCCGCCATCGGCGAGCGCGAGGTGATCCCGCAGGTACGGCAGTTGCCCGGCACGGGCGACCAGCTCGGGAATGGTGGGCGGAATCATCGGCGTAAGAAGGAAAAACGGCGGCCGAACGGGCCGCCTCGTAGCTTGATATTAGCAGTGCCGGCCAAGGTCGGCTCGGCGTTTCACTTATATGGTTATCCCGTCTCCGAGCCTTCGCCTAGGGTTTACGTTGATTTCACTATTCGTAATTGGTTTTACTATTCGTAAATCCAGAATTTGTCGCCGATCAAGAAATGCGGCAGGCGGGCGCCGCGAAACGGCGCCGTTCGCGAATCAACAGGAAGCAAGGAGCGAGACGTGGCGGTTGACAGGAATGGCACGCGGGACGGCGGCGCGGCGCGCCGGCAGGCGACGGGCGGGATGACGGGCGGGATGACGGGCGAGCCGGCGCCCGCCCGGCAGGGTTGAGGGGCGGACGGCGACCATGAGCATCGATTACCAGACGCTGAAGTTCGAATACCGTCCGCGTGCGCAGGACGCGACCGTTCACCCGGTGATCGTCGTCGGCGCGGGCCCGGTGGGTCTCGCGGCGGCGATCGACCTCGCGCAGCAGGGCGTGCCCGTCGTGCTGCTCGACGACGACGACACGCTGTCCACCGGCTCGCGCGCGATCTGCTTCGCGAAGCGCACGCTCGAGATCTTCGACCGGCTCGGCTGCGGCGAGCGCTTCGTCGACAAGGGCGTCAGCTGGCACGTCGGCAAGGTGTTCCTGCAGGACGAGCAGCTGTACGCATTCGACCTGCTGCCCGAGGAAGGGCACGCGCGCCCCGCGTTCATCAATCTGCAGCAGTACTACGTCGAAGGTTATCTGGCCGACCGCGCGTTCGAGCTGCCGAACATCGATATCCGCTGGAAGCACAAGGTGACGGGCATCGAGCAGGCGGCCGAACACGCGGTGCTGACGATCGAGACGCCGGAAGGCATCGCGACGCTGCGCGCGCAGTACGTGATCGCGGCCGACGGCTCGCGCAGCCCGATGCGCACGATGATGGGCCTCGAAAGCCGCGGCCGCACGTTCAAGGACCGCTTCCTGATCGCCGACGTGAAGATGAAGGCGGAGTTTCCGACCGAGCGCTGGTTCTGGTTCGACCCGCCGTTCCACCCCAATCAGTCGGTGCTGCTGCATCGCCAGCCCGACAACGTGTGGCGCATCGACTTCCAGCTCGGCTGGGATGCCGATCCGGTCGCCGAGAAGCAGCCGGAGCGCGTGATCCCGCGCGTGCGCGCGCTGCTCGGGCCGGACGTCGAGTTCGAGCTCGAATGGGTGAGCGTCTATACGTTCCGCTGCCAGCGGATGGATACGTTCCGCCACGGCCGCGTGCTGTTCGCGGGCGACTCCGCGCACGGCGTGTCGCCGTTCGGCGCGCGCGGCGCGAACAGCGGTGTGCAGGATGCCGACAACCTCGCCTGGAAGCTGAAGCTCGTGCTCGACGGCCGTTCGGCCGACAGCCTGCTCGATACGTATGCGAGCGAGCGCGAGTTCGCCGCCGACGAGAACATCCGCAACTCGACGCGCTCGACGGACTTCATCACGCCGAAAAGCCCGGTGTCGCGCGTATTCCGCGACGCGACGCTGAAGCTCGCGCGCGACTGCGAGTTCGCGCGCAAGCTCGTGAACAGCGGCCGCCTGTCGGTGCCGGCGGTGCTGGCCGATTCGCCGCTGAACACGCCGGACCGCAATGGCGACGCATTCGCGGGCGCGATGCGCCCGGGCGCGGCGGCAGCCGATGCGCCGGTGCGTGCGCAGGGCGCGTCGGGCTGGCTGCTCCAGCATCTGGGCAGCGGCTTCACCGGCGTGCTGTTCGGGCTGCCGGGCGATGCGGGCGCGCTCGCGCAGGCGCTCGACGGCCTCGCGCTGCCGGTGCGGCCCGTGCTCGTCGTGCCGGCCGGGCACGCGCAGCCGGTCGCGGGTGTCGACGTCGTGGAGGACGTCGACGGTTTCGCCGCGCAACGCTACGACGCGAAGCCAGGCACGTTCTACCTGCTGCGCCCCGACCAGCATGTCTGCGCCCGCATGCGCACGCTCGAGCGTCAGGCGCTTGCCGACGCACTGGCGCGCGCGACCTGCGCACGCTGAATACGATAAAGACACCGGAGACTCCGTCATGCCCTCACTCGACACCCGCCCGCGCCTGGCCGACCCGGACGCGTTCTACGAAGCGCTGATCGACATGCATCGCGACCTGTCCGACGCCGACAGCCAGCTCGTCAACGCGAAGCTGATCCTGCTGCTCGCGAACCAGATCGGCGACGCCGACGTGCTGCGCGAAGCGATGGCGCTCGCGCGCCAGGGCGTGACGCCGCCCGTGCATCCGGCCGCCGAGGTCGCGCAATGAGCGCGGCGCCGGCCGACGCACGCGTGCTCGAAGTCGAGCACGTGATCGACGAGACCCATCGCCCGGGCTTTCACTGGATGCTGCTCGTGCTGTGCGGGCTGTGCCTCGTGATCGACGGGTTCGATGCGCAGGCGATGGGCTACGTCGCCCCGAGCGTGATTGCCGAATGGGGCGTGCCGAAACAGGCGCTCGGGCCGGTGTTCAGCGCAAGCCTGTTCGGGATGCTGCTCGGCGCGCTCGGGCTGTCGGTGCTGGCCGACCGGATCGGGCGGCGCCCGGTGCTGATCGGCTCGACGCTGTTCTTCGCGGTGACGATGCTCGCGACGCCGTTCGCGGGTTCGATCCCGGTGCTGATGGCGCTGCGCTTCGTCACGGGCCTCGGCCTCGGCTGCATCATGCCGAACGCGATGGCGCTGGTCGGCGAGTTCAGCCCGGCCGCGCATCGCGTGAAGCGGATGATGATCGTGTCGTGCGGCTTCACGCTCGGCGCGGCGCTCGGCGGCTTCATCAGCGCCGCGCTGATTCCGGCGCTCGGCTGGCGCTCGGTGTTCTTCGTCGGCGGCGCGGTGCCGCTCGTGCTCACGATCGCGATGGTCGCGCGGCTGCCCGAATCGCTGCAGTTTCTGGTGCTAAAAGGGCGCGTCGCGCAGGCGCGCGACTGGCTCGCGGGTTTCGCGCCGCAGGCCGGCATCGATGCGCACACGCGGCTCGTCGTGCGCGAGCGGGCCGCGACCGGCGCGCCGGTCGCCGAGCTGTTCAGCCATGGCCGCCTGCCGGTCACGCTGCTGCTGTGGTCGATCAGCTTCATGAACCTGATCGACCTGTATTTCCTGTCGAACTGGCTGCCGACGGTGATGCGCGATGCCGGTTATTCGCCGGGTACGGCCGTGATCGTCGGCACGGTGCTGCAGACGGGCGGCGTGATCGGCACGCTGTCGCTCGGCTGGTTCATCGAACGCTACGGCTTCGTGCGCGTGCTGTTCGCCTGCTTTGCATGCGCCGCGGTGTCGGTCGGGCTGATCGGCTCGGTCGCGCATGCGCTGCCGTGGCTGCTGGTGGTCGTGTTCGCGGGCGGGTTCTGCGTGGTCGGCGGGCAGCCGGCCGTGAACGCGCTCGCGGGCCAGTATTACCCGACGTCGCTGCGCTCGACGGGCATCGGCTGGAGCCTCGGCATCGGCCGGATCGGCTCGGTGCTCGGGCCGCTCGTCGGCGGGCAACTGATTGCGCTCAACTGGTCGAACGGCGCGCTGTTCCACGCGGCCGCGGTGCCCGTGCTGTGCTCGGCGCTGTTCGTCCTCGGGCTTGCGGGCGTAACGCGGCGCAACGGCGTGCAGGCGCCGACCGCCGCCACGAATTGAGGGAGAAAGGAAACGATGACGCTTGACCTGTCGAAACCGGCAAACGCCGGCTACCTGAGCGGTTTCGCGAACGAATTCGCGACCGAGGCACTGCCCGGCGCGCTGCCGCACGGCCGCAACTCGCCGCAGCGCGCGCCGTACGGGCTGTATGCGGAGCAGTTGTCGGGTACCGCGTTTACCGCGCCGCGTGGCCACAACCGCCGCTCGTGGCTGTACCGCATCCGTCCGGCGGCCGTGCATCGGCCTTTCGAGCCGTACGCGGGCCCGCAGCGGCTCGTGTCGGAATTCGGCGACTCGGCCGACGTGCCGCCGACGCCGCCGAACCAGCTGCGCTGGGACCCGCTGCCGATGCCGGTCGAGCCGACCGATTTCGTCGAAGGGCTGGTGACGATGGCCGGCAACGGGTCGGCCGCCGCGATGAACGGTTGCGCGATCCACCTGTACGCGGCGAACCGCTCGATGCAGGACCGCTTTTTCTACAGCGCGGACGGCGAACTGCTGATCGTGCCGCAGCAGGGGCGCCTGTTCATCGCGACGGAATTCGGCCGGCTCGACGTCGAGCCGTTCGAGATCGCGGTGATCCCGCGCGGCGTGCGTTTTTCCGTCGCGCTGCCGGACGGCAATGCGCGCGGCTACATCTGCGAAAACTTCGGCGCGCTGCTGCGTTTGCCGGACCTCGGCCCGATCGGCTCGAACGGTCTCGCGAACCCGCGCAACTTCCTGACGCCGCAGGCCGCTTACGAAGACCGCGAAGGCGCGTTCGAGCTGATCGCGAAGCTGAACGGCCGGTTGTGGCGCGCGGACATCGGCCATTCGCCGCTCGACGTCGTTGCGTGGCACGGCAACTACGCGCCGTACAAATACGACCTGCGCCTGTTCAACACGATCGGCTCGATCAGCTACGACCATCCCGATCCGTCGATCTTCCTGGTGCTGCAGTCGCAGAGCGACACGCCGGGCGTCGACACGATCGACTTCGTGATCTTCCCGCCGCGCTGGCTCGCGGCCGAGGATACGTTCCGCCCGCCCTGGTTCCACCGCAACGTCGCGAGCGAGTTCATGGGGCTCGTGCACGGCGCGTACGACGCGAAGGCCGAAGGCTTCGTGCCGGGCGGCGCGAGCCTGCACAACTGCATGTCGGGCCACGGGCCCGACGCGGACACGTTCGAGAAGGCGTCCGCGAGCGATACGAGCAAGCCGCACAAGGTCGACGCGACGATGGCGTTCATGTTCGAAACCCGCACGCTGATCCGGCCGACGCGCTACGCGCTCGACACCGCGCAGCTGCAGGCCGACTACTTCGAATGCTGGCAAGGCATCAGGAAACACTTCAACCCGGAGCAAAGATGAGCGATACCCAAGACTGGCGCGCGACGCTCGACCCGGCCCGCAAGAGCTGGGTCGAGACGGCGAACGATCCCGCCTGCGATTTCCCGATCCAGAACCTGCCGTTCGGGATCTTCAGCGATGCGAAGCAGACGGCGCGCCGCGCCGGCGTCGCGCTCGGCGACCGGATCGTCGATCTCGCCGCGCTCGCACGCGCGGGCCTCGTGACGCTGCCGGCCGGCGCCGACGTGTTCGCCGCGCCGACGCTCAATCCGTTCATCGCGCTCGGCCGCGACGCATGGCGCAGCGTGCGCGTGCAGCTGTCGGACCTGTTCTCGCGCGACAACCCGCGGCTGCGTGACGATGCGGCGCTGCGCGCGCAGGTGCTCGTCGCGCAGCGCGACGCGACGCTGCATCTGCCGGTCGAGATTCCCGGCTACACCGATTTCTATTCGTCGAAGGAGCATGCGACCAACGTCGGTTCGATGTTCCGCGATCCGAAGAACGCGCTGCTGCCGAACTGGTCGGAGATGCCGATCGGCTACAACGGCCGTGCGTCGTCG
The DNA here is from genome assembly GCF_001411495.1 of Burkholderia cepacia ATCC 25416. Lineage (NCBI taxonomy): Bacteria > Pseudomonadati > Pseudomonadota > Betaproteobacteria > Burkholderiales > Burkholderiaceae > Burkholderia > Burkholderia cepacia. The sequence goes on from NZ_CP012981.1 coordinate 1,704,811, forward strand.
GTGGTCGTGAGCGGCACGCCGGTGCGGCGCCCGAACGGGCAACTGAAGCTGCCCGACCAGGAGCGTCCGGTGTTCGGCGCGTGCCGCAAGCTCGACATCGAACTGGAGACGGGCTTCATCGTCGGCCGCGGCAATGCGCTCGGCGAGCCGATCGCGTGCGAGGACGCGGAAGCACATATCTTCGGGATGGTGCTGCTGAACGACTGGAGCGCGCGCGACATCCAGCAGTGGGAATACGTGCCGCTCGGCCCGTTCAACGCGAAGACGTTCGCGACGACGATCTCGCCGTGGATCGTCACGCTCGATGCGCTCGAACCGTTCCGCGTCGCGCAGCCCGAGCAGTCGCCGCAGCCGCTCGCGTATCTGCGGCATGCGGGCAAGCATGCGTTCGACATCGCGCTCGAAGTGACGCTGCGCGCGGAAGGGGCGGCGGAGGCGACGTCGATCTGCCGCACGAATTTCAGGCACATGTACTGGACGATGGCGCAGCAGCTCGCGCATCACACAGTGGCCGGCTGCAACACGCGCGTGGGCGACCTGATGGGTTCGGGCACGATCAGCGGGCCGACGAAGGATTCGTTCGGCAGCCTGCTCGAACTGACGTGGAACGGCAAGGAGCCGGTTGCGCTGAACGGCGGCGGCAGTCGCGCATTCATCGAGGACGGCGACGAGCTCACGCTCGCCGGATGGTGCCAGGGCGACGGTTATCGCGTCGGCTTCGGCACGTGTGCCGGCAAGATCCTGCCCGCGCGGAGCGCGTGACGGGGCGCGGCGCGACACGCAACAAGTCGTTTGGAAGGACAGGGCGGCCCGCATTGCGCGGGCCGTTTTCGTTTGGCAGGCCGGGGGCGGCGCGTGTGCGTACGTGTGGGGCGCCGAGTGCGAGCGTCAATGTTTGCGTTTGCGTTTGCAACATCGACAGCACCGATATCAGACCGCGCGCTGCAACGCGGCGCGGCGCTCCCACAGCGCGGCCGCGACGAACGCGGCGACACAGACGACCAGCACGCCGACCAGCGCGTTGCTGCCCAGTTGCTCCATCAACGCGCCGGCGACCAGCGGGCCGCCGAAGCTCGCGGCGCTCCACGACGCCGACACGAGCGAACTCGCGGTGACGAGCGCCGCGCCGCGGAAGCGTTCGCCGCACGCGACGAGCGACAGCGTGTAGATGCTGCCGGCCGCCGCGCCGAGCACGAACAGCAGCGGCCAGCACAGCCACGGGTTCGCGATGACGAGCGGCAGCAGCGGCAGGCCGGCCAGCACGATCCAGCCCGCACCGAGGTGCACGCGTTCGCGGCCGAGCTTGTCCGCGAGCCAGCCGATCGGAAACTGCATCGCGGTATCGCCGAACAGCATGATCGACGCGAGCAGCACGGCGGTGGCGCTCGCGACGCCGTGATCCATCGCGTAGAGCGGCAGCAGCGACAGCGCGAGCGTATCGAACAGGGCGAAGAAACCGGTGCCGATGATCAGCGCGGGCATGCGCGGCAGCACGTCGAGCCAGCGGCCGTGGGCTTCGTGATGCGCGTCGTCGCCGGCGAGCGGCGCGCGCCGGATCGTCGCGAGCGTCGGCAGCGCGAGCAGGAACAGCGCGCCGCACAGCGCGAAGCGGATGCTCGTCGCACCGGCGATCTGGCTCACGAGCACGGGGCCCGCCATCTGGAACAGCGTGAAATTGGTCGCATAGATCGCGACGACGCGGCCGCGCGTCGAATCGTCGGCGAGCTGGTTGACCCACGCCTCGCCGATCGTGAACAGCAGCATCAGCGCGGCGCCGCACAGCACGCGCAGCGCACCCCACAGGATCAGGTTCGACGTGAACTGCATCAGCGCCGTGGCTGCCGCGAGCAGCACGACCGACACGACGATCGCGCGGCGCGAGCCGATGTGGCGTGCGAGCGCGGTGACGAACGGGACGATCGCGAGGCCGCCGAGGGCCTGCGCGGCGGTCAGCATGCCGACGACGTTGGTGCCGTGCCCGGCCTCGGTCAGCGCGAGCGCGGTGAGCGGCAGCGTGGCGCCGGTGCCGAGGCCGACGACCGCGACGCTCAGGATCAGCGCGAGGAAATCGCGATTCAGAATGGCTTTCATCGGCCGGGATGCTACACCGCGGACCTTGAAAGGTCCATGAAGGCCATCAGGTTCGGATGGTGTTGCTGGCGTTGCGCGCGCAACGAATGCGCGCGGGGCGGCGTTACACGTATTCGGTCGGCACGGTCACCGGGCGGCGTTCGAGCGACGCCGACCACAGCGTGAGCGCCAGCGCGGCGACGGCCATCGCGACGCCGACCCACGGCAGGCTCACGAGCGACACGCCGGAGCCGATCGCCATCCCGCCGAGCCACGCGCCGGTTGCGTTGCCGAGGTTGAATGCGCCCTGGTTCAGCGTCGATGCGAGGTTCGGCGCATCGCTTGCGCGGTCGACGATCAGGATCTGCAGCGGCGGCACGATCGCGAACGCGAGGATGCCCCACACGAAGATCGTCGCGAGCGCGGCGAACGGCAGGTGCATCGTGCCCGCGAACAGCGCGAGGACCACGCCGATCAGCGCGAGCGTCGCGATCAGCGACGGCATCCGGCGCCAGTCGGCGAGCTTGCCGCCGAGCGTGCCGCCCACCGTCAGCCCGAGGCCGAACAGCAGCAGCACGTAGGTGACCTGGCGCGGGGAGAAGCCCGTCACGTCCTCGAGGATCGGCGTGATGTACGTGAACACGCTGAACAGGCTTGCCGACGCGAGCACGCTGATGCCGAGCACCATCAGCACCTGCGGGTGCTTCAGCACGCTGAATTCGCGCGTGATGCTGGTGTCGGGCATCGCGAGGTTCCTCGGCAGGCACACCGCGAGCGCGGCGGCCGCGGCGATGCCGATGCCGGTGACGGCCCAGAACGTCGCGCGCCAGCCGAATGCCTGGCCGAGCGCGGTGCCGAGCGGCACGCCGAGCACGTTCGCGAGCGTGAGGCCGGTGAACATCAGGGCGATCGCCTGTGCGCGGCGGTTCGGCGCGACGAGGTTGCTCGCGACCACCGAGCCGATCCCGAAGAACGCGCCGTGGCAGAACGCGGTGACGACGCGCGCGGCCATCAGCACCGCGTAGCCCGGTGCGATCGCGCAGAACAGGTTGCCCGCGATGAACAATCCGATCAGGCCCATCAGCGCGCGCTTGCGCGGCATCTTCGCGGTGACGATCGCGAGGATCGGCGCACCGATCGTCACGCCGAGCGCGTACCCCGACACGAGCATCCCGGCGGCCGGGATCGACACGCCGAGATCGCGCGCGACGTTGGGCAGCAGCCCCATGATCACGAATTCGGTGGTACCGATTCCAAATGCGGCGACGGCGAGGGCGAAAAGAGGTAAGGGCATCGCGGTGGGCTCGGGAAAAGCCGCCGCTCGGGCTGGCGCAGGATGCGCGGGACGGGCGGGCGGGAAGGCGAACGACAGCCGCGATTCTACTTCAGTGAAAACCCCTATGCTTGGGGCCAAAACGGATGTTGCCGGCGTGCGACGAGGCTGCGCGCGTGAAGCTCACAGTGTGGGATTCAACCGGGCTGGCTGCGGTGAATGTGCCGCGGTGCCGGCATGATGCCGGCGACCGCGTGCTCGTCAGGCGATGTGTTCGGGAGAGCCGTCGACGCCCGTGGTCGACGCGCCCGGTGTGCTTGCCGAGTCGGGGTCCGCTGTCGTGTCCGCGCGCGACGAAGGCGCGCCGGCGGCATCGATCGGGGCCGGATCGTCCCAGCCGTTTTCGAACAGGCACGCTTCGATCGGCATCCGCGCGGCCCAACGCTCCTGCTCGAGCATCGGCTTCGCATAGAACGCGTCGACGTGCCCGACGCACAGCACGGCGATCGGCTTCGCGCCGTCGGGCATGCGCAGCAGCGCGCGCAGCGCGTCGACGTCGAACAGCGAGACCCAGCCCATTCCGAGCCCTTCGGCGCGGGCAGCGAGCCACATGTTCTGGATCGCGCACGCGGCGGACGCGAGATCCATTTCCGGCAGCGTGCGGCGGCCGAACACGTGACGCTCGCGGCCGTCGGCGAGCGCGACGACCAGCAGTTCGCCGCATTCGCGCACGCCTTCGACTTTCAGCCGCATGAATTCGTCCTGGCGCTCGCCGAGTGCGTCGGCGGTCGCGCGGCGCTCGGCCTCGACCAGCGCGTGGATCGCGGTGCGCAGCGCGGGATCGGTGATGCGGATGAAGCGCCACGGCTGCATGAAGCCGACGCTCGGCGCATGATGCGCCGCGCGCAGCAGGCGCGCGAGCACGGCGGGATCGACGGGCGCCGGCGTGAAGTGGCGCATGTCGCGCCGTTCGAAAATGGCGCGGTAGACGGCGGCGATGTCGGAGTCGTCGAAACGCATGAGCGGGAGGGGCGGGATAACGTCGGCGCAACGATAGCAGACGCCGCACCGGAATCGTTACATCAGTCGAAACAAATCGCGAAATTGTTGATGAAACGCGCTTCGTTTGCGGCGATGGCCACAAGCAAACGATTGCGGTGGCGCCAGCAACCGTCAAATGAGCCGTTTTCGTCGGTTTGTCAGCGATTCGCTGTCACGACGTTCTGCGGCGTGCCCGCATGCCACGCCTCGATGTTCAGCAGCGTCGTGTGCGCGATCTCGGCCAGCGCTTCGCGCGTGAAGAACGCCTGGTGGGACGTGACGATCACGTTGGGGAACGTCAGCAGGCGGGCGAGCACGTCGTCCTGCAGCGGCAGGTCGGAGTGATCCTCGAAGAAGAGCCCGCTTTCCTCTTCGTACACGTCGAGCCCGAGATGGCCGAGCTGGCCGCTCTTGAGCGCATCGACCAGCGCCTGCGCGTCGACGAGGCCGCCGCGCCCGGTGTTGATCAGCATCGCGCCATGCTTCATCCGCGCGAGCGTCCGTTCGTTGATCAGGTGATGCGTCGACGGCAGCAGCGGGCAGTGCAGGCTGACGATGTCGGCGTGGTGCAGCAGCTCGTCGAGCTCGACATAACGCGCGCCGAACGCGATCAGTTCGTCGTTGTACGGCGGCACCGAGTGCGCGAGCACATGCATCCCGAAGCCCATCATGATCTTCGCGAACACGCTGCCGATGATGCCGGTACCGATCACGCCGACGGTCTTGCCGTGCAAGTCGAAGCCGAGCAGGCCGTTCAGCGAGAAGTCGCCTTCGCGGGTGCGCGCGACCGCGCGCGGCAGGCGGCGGTTGAGCGCGAGGATCAGCGCGACCGCGTGCTCGGCCACCGCGTGCGGCGAATAGGCGGGCACGCGCACGACCGTGATGCCGAGCCGCTCGGCGGCGGCCAGGTCGACATGGTTGAAGCCCGCCGAGCGCAGCGCGATCAGGCGCGTGCCGCCGTCGGCCAGCCGTTCGAGCACGGCCGCGTCGACGGTGTCGTTGACGAACGGGCAGACGACCTCATAACCGTGCGCGAGGATCGCGGTTTCCGCGTCGAGGTGCGACGGCTGGAAGTGCAGCCGATAGCCGAACTGCCGGTTGGCGGCAGCGAACGAATCGTCGTCGTACTGCCGGCTGCTGAACAGGATCACGCGCACGCTGCACCCCCGAAGGCTGACGCGCGCAGTTTACTGCAGGCCCGTGACGATGTCGGAGCGGTCGGGCCCGCGCGGCGGCCGCAGGAAGCCGTAGTCGGTTCGTTCGCGGGCCGGCTGCGCACTGAAGTGGTCGAGCGCGTGCTCGACGAAGCTGCGCGTGCGGGCCGGTACGTACTGGCGGTTCGGGTAGACGAGCGACAGTTGCGTGTCGGGATCGTCGATCCGGTAGCCGGCCATGAGCCGCACGAGCGTGCCGTTCGCGAGCGCGTCGGCGACGCACGGCTCGGGCAGCACCGCGATGCCGGCCCCGGCCACGGCGGCCGCCTGGACGAGCGCGAGCTGGTTGACCGTGCAGGTCGGGCGCACCGTGACGGAATGCGCGATGCCGTCGTGGCCGACCAGTTGCCACGCGGGCGCATGCTGGTGCGATGCGAGCGTGACCCAGTCGTGGCCCGGCAGGTCGTCGGGCAAGCGCGGCTCGCCGCGTCGCTCGAGATAGGCCGGTGCCGCGCACGCGACGAACGGGTTCGGCGCGAGCGCGTGGCCGATCAGCGTCGGGTTGCCGTCGAGCCGGTTGCCCGTGACGATGCCGACGTCGTAACCCGAATCGAGCACGTCGAGCGGCCCCTCGGAGACGGTCAGCTGCACGCGCAACTCGGGGTAGCGGTGCCGGAAGCTGCTGACGAGCGGCGTCAGTGCAAGCGGCGACAGCAGGCCCGACGCGACGACGCGCAGCGTGCCGGCCGGTTCGCGCACGGCATGCGCGACGGACGATTCGAGGTGGTCGAATTCCTCGAGCAGCGCACGGCACCCGTCGAGGTAGCGCACGCCGGCCTCGGTAAGCGACAGGTTGCGCGTGGTGCGGTGGATCAGCCGTGTGTTCAGGTGGCCCTCGAGCATCGCGATCGAACGCGTGACGAGTGCATTGGACACGCCGAGATGGTGCGCCGCGCGCCGGAAGCTCTGCTGCTCGGCGACGCAGACGAATACACCCATGGTCTGAATCTGGTTCATGGCTTGCGTATTTCTGGCCCGGTTGATTGATTATGGTTGATGCTTTTCGCCGCGCAACCTCGAAAGCGTATCGCGCGGCACCCAGTTTTCCTTCGTATCGAAAAATCGTTTTTTTCGATTCCGCAGACGATTGTTCAATACAGAAGCGATATCCGTCAACCTGAGAAAAGGGGCGGGTTGCGGAAAATCGAAATAGGGAGTAACGCGTTAAACGCGGTGCTGTATCGATGCCTGCCGTTCAAAGACGGAAGGGTATTAGAGTAAGCGCGGTTGTTCGGGTATTTCCTATTTTAATCAATGAGTTGTATGCAATTCTGGCGTGCTTGTTCCGGTATTGACGGGAAGCGTGCCCCAATACATGCAGAAGTAATGGATGTTTTTTGGGGCCGCACGTCTGTTTTGCGTGCCGGATTCCGTGAAGCGATTTTTAGGGCGGATTCGGTCTATTTTTTTGATACAGAAGTCGCGTTGAACCGGCGGTTTCGGCGATTCGTTGTGTTATTGACGGAGAAAATCGGGCGCCTGGCGTACGAATGGAACCGTTTCACAACCCGGCCCGCAATCGTTTCTCATTTCGAATGGCTGGCGTGCGGCACGCGCACGGCTGGCTGGCCCGGTCCGGCGACCGGGCCAGCGTTGCGCTGTCCGGCCGTGCGTGCCTCTTGCGCGAGGCGGCGGAACACGGAATGATCGATCAGTTCGCCATGCTGCGCGGCGAGCGTCCGTGCACTTCCTTTCCTCACCTTTTACCTGCCATGTCCATCGATTACTCGCCGATTCCCTGTCCCGTCGTCGTGCCGCTCGACGCGATCCTGCCCGAAGAACCGCTGCTGATGATGGGGGCCGGCCCGGTTCCGATCCCGGCCGCCGTCGCGAAGGCGAACACGATCGTGATCAACCACCTCGGCGCGACGATGGCGAAGATCATCGAGCAGGTGAAGGAGATGGCGCGCTACGTGTTCCAGACCCGCACGAAGTGGGTGCTCGGCGTCGCGGGCCCCGGTTCGGCCGCGATGGAAATGGCGATCTCGAACCTCGCGTGGCGCGGTACCCGCGTGCTGTCGATCCGCAATGGCTTCTTCAGCGCGCGGATGGCCGAGATGGCCACGCGCGTCGGCGCCGACGTCGCGACGCTCGAAGTGGCCGATCGCGCGGTCGCGAGCCTCGACGAGATCGCGGACGCGATCGCGCGCGAGCGGCCCGAGATCGTCACGATCGTGCAGGGCGAGACGTCGAACACCGTGTGGAACCGCGACCTGCGCGACATCGCGGCGCTCGCGAAGGCGGCCGGTGCGCTGGTCGTGGTCGACGCGGTGTGCACGCTGTCGACGATGCCGCTCGAGATGGACGCGTGGGGCATCGACGCGGTGATCACCGGCGGCCAGAAGGGGCTGTCGTCGATCCCGGGCGTGTCGCTGATCGCGTTCTCCGACGCCGCGTGGAACCGGATGAAGCAGCGCCCCGAACCGAACGCGCACTGGTGCCTCGACATGGCGCTCGCGGAGAATTTCTGGCACAACGCGGGCTATCACTACACGGCGCCCGTGTCGGGCGTGCTCGCGCTGCACGAAGCGCTGCGGCTCGTCTGCGCGGAGACGCTCGAAAGCCGCTTCGCGCGCCACCTGCGCTGCTCGCTCGCGCTGCAGGCAGGCGTCGAGTCGATGGGGCTCAAGCTCTATGCGCCGAAGGATTGCCGGCTGAACTCGGTCGTCGGGATCGAGACGCCGGAAGGGCTGACGCCGGGGATGGTCTGCGGCCACATCTCGAAGCAGTACCAGGTCGAGATCTCGGGCTCGTTCGGGTTGCCGATCGTGCGGATCGGACAGATGGGCGAGCAGTGCCGTGAACACAACCTGTTCCGCACGCTGCATGCGTTCGGCCGCACGATGGTCGACCTGAAGGTGCCGGTCGACCTGCCGGCCGGCGTCGCGGCGCTCGAACAGGAACTGTCGCGACGCGGCGCGTAAGCCGCGCCGGGGCCGCGCTCAGCGGCCCTGCATCGCACGCCGGTAGGTAATCGGCGTCGTACCGTGAGCGTCGCGGAAGCGATGGCTGAAGTGGCCGGCGTTCGCATAGCCGCAGTCGGCCGCGATCTGTGCGAGCGGCAGCGCCGTCGTGCGCAACAGCTCGCGCGCCCGCGCCAGCCGCTGCTCGGCCACCCACGCGTGCGGCGCCCGGCCGAACGACAGCCGGAACATCCGCGAGAAGTGGTACTCGGACAGCGCGGCGACGTCGGCGAGTTCGCCGAGCGTCAGCGGTTGCGTCAGGTACGTGTCGATGTAGTCGCGCACGCGGCGGCGCACGGCCGGCGCGAGCCCGCCGCGGAACGACGTGTCGGTGCGGGTCGTGCTCTGCCCGCGCAGCAGCAGGCTCAGCACCTCGTGCGCGGTCTCGTTCACGCGCAGCCGCTCGTCGGCATCGTCCCAGCCGTCCAGCGCGAGCGAGCGCAGCAGGGAGGCGACGCGCGCATCCTCGAAGTAAGTGCGGTCGGCGAGCTTCAGCTCGCGCGGCTCGCGGTCGAGTTCGCGGATCGCGCGCTGCGTGAAGTGCTCGGGCAGGAAATACAGGTGGATGAAGTGCATCTCGCCGCGCACCCACCAGCGCGATTCGTGGTCGCCCGGCAGCGCGCACAGCAGGCTCGGCGCGCCGTAGCGCGGCACGCGCTGGCGTTCCGTCTGGTAGCCGCCGTCGAGGTAGCACGACAGCGTGTGGTGGCCCGGCTGCTCGTAGATCGTCTCGCTTTCGTCGGTGATCCGCGTCCATTCGGCGATCGCGAGATGGTCGCCGAGCCACGCGAAGCGCTCGAGCGTCGCGTTCGCGTCGGCGAGCGTGCGGCAGACCGACTGCAGGCCGAACGGCAGATCGCCGCCGGCCAGGGCGGCGGGGTGGTCGATGGGGGGCGCGGAAAGGGTGAGGCTCATGATGGGCCGAGTATAAGCGGGCGGGCGGCGCCGCGGGCGGCGGCCCGAAAAAGACCGCAATTCCGGACAATCGGCGCGCGCCGGGCGGCGGCATAGTCGGAGTCCCGTTTCACCCGCTTTTTTGGATCGTTGCCGCCATGAACCTGTCGCTTTATTTCGTCACCGTGCTGATCTGGGGCACCACCTGGATCGCGATCAAGTGGCAGCTCGGCTCCGTGCCGCCGCCCGTGTCGATCGCCTGGCGCTTCTGGCTCGCGGCCGCCGTGCTGTTCGCGCTGCTGCGCGTGATGCGCCGGCCGGTGCGCCCGCCGCGCGAAGCGTGGCGTTTCCTGCTGGCGCAGGGTTTCGCGCTGTTCTGCCTGAACTTCCTGTGCTTCTACTACGCGGAACAGGTCGTACCGAGCGGCCTCGTCGCGGTGATCTTCTCGACCGCGCCGCTGTTGAATTCGATCAACGGCCGGTTGTTCATGGGCCGCCCGTTGCGGCCGTCGGCGATCGCCGGCGCGCTGCTCGGCCTGACCGGCATCGCATGCCTGTTCTGGCAGCAGATGGCCGGCCATCTCGACGACCACGCGACCTGGACGGGGCTCGCGATCGCGCTGGCGGGCACGATGTGCTTCTCGGCCGGCAACCTGCTGTCGAGCCGGATGCAGTCGATGGGGCTGCACCCGCTCGCGACCAACGGCTGGGCGATGCTGATCGGCGCGGCGATCCTGACCGTCGGCAGCGCAGCGGCCGGCTTGCCGTTCACGCTCGACACGAGCCCGCGTTATCTCGGCGCGCTCGTCTACCTGGCCGTGCCGGGCTCGGTGATCGGTTTCACCGCCTACCTGACCCTCGTCGGCCGGATCGGGCCGGAGCGTGCCGCGTACTGCACGGTGCTGTTCCCGATCGTCGCGCTGGCGGTGTCGACGGTGTTCGAGGGTTACCAGTGGTCGCCGCTCGCGGTGGTCGGGCTGCTGCTGGTGGTGGCCGGCAACCTGGTCGCGTTCGACCTGACGCGGAGGCTGTTTCCGAGGACGGCGTGACGGATGAGGGGGCGGCCCGATGTCGCCTGCCCGGTCGTCAGTTTGGTTGTCATGGTTGACTTGGTTCCGAATCGGGCCTAGTCTCGAGCTTCCGGTCGTGCAAGGAGGTAGCGATGGTCAGGCAGGCTCGTGCGCTTGAAGGCGTGGCTGCGGTTCTCGATGTCGAGACCGAGGAGGCGCTGCGCAGCGCCGTCGGCGCCGCGACCATGCTCGGGCCCGATCGGGCCCGGGCGCTGCTCAGGCTGTCGGACGAACAGCTGGGGCACTTGTTCAAGGTCGGCATCGCCCAGGTCATCGATCTGGCCGGCACGATCACGTTCGGCATCGCTGCCGCCGCGACCCGCGACAGGCAACCGCCCGTTCGCAGGAAACCGCCTGCGAGGCCGGCGGCCCGCGCGGATGCCGCGGCCGCCGATTTCGAGCAGCGCGCGCTGGCCGAACGGCGGGCGCTCGTCGCGAAGGGCGCGCTGCTGCCGGCCGCGGAGATCTGGGCGGGGCTCGGCATGACACGGCAGGCGCTCAGCAAGGCGGTCGTGTCGGGGCGCATCTTCGCGGTCGACGTGGGGGCGGCGCAGTACTACCCGGCCTTTTATCTGACGGGCGATATCGATCGCAAGACGCTCGGAAAGGTGACGCAATGCCTGGGTGGTTTGCCGGGGTGGAGCAAATGGCAATTCTTCACGACGCCCAAGGCGTCCCTCGGCAACGTCACGCCGCTGAAGGCGCTGTCGCAGGGGAAGCTTGCCGAGGTCGAGCGTGCCGCGGCGGCGTTCGCGGAACGCTAGGAGGCGCGGTTGACGTTGAGGCCGCCGAGCGAACACTTCGCGAATGCGACGCTGGTTACGCGAACGATTCCGCCGGCGGCGCTGGTGCGCGTTTCCAGGTACGAGACGGGCGAGCCGTACTTCGGCAAGTCGGGCGGCAACCGTTTCGACGACCCGCGCAAGCGGCGCCGGTATGGCACCAGCTATTTCGGTTTCGACCTGCACTGTGCGTTTGCCGAGACGGTGCTGCACGACGAAGTCGCCGATCTCGCCGTTGGCGGCTTTCCGCTCGTGACGACGGAGCTTGAGCGCTTCGTGCTGTCGTTTACCGGCTCTCCGCTGACGGTGGCCGTCCTGCACGGCTTACCGCTGAAAAACCTTGGCGGCGACGGCGCGCTGTCGACCGTCGTACCGTACGACATCCCGCAGCAATGGTCGCTCGCCGTGCACGGGCATGGCCGCCGGGTCGACGGTATTCTGTATATGTCACGCCATCTCAACACGTCGGAAGCGCTCGTGCTTTTCGATCGTGCCGAACCGAAGCTCATGCTCGAGCGCGCCGTGCCGTTCCGGCGCCACGTCGACGCTGCCCGCGTGCTGCGGGACTTCAACATACTGCCGCGTTAAGTCACGTCAAGCCGTGTCTCGCCGGACGCCGACGAATGGCCCCGCGCGGCCTTCCGTCGGAACGAGGGCTCGCGTGATATCCCGCGGCCCGGGCGCTCATGCCGCCGCGCCGCTCCCCGCAACCCGCGCCTGCCGCTGGTACAGCACCATCGACAGCGCGACGCCCGCGGCGGCGGCCACCGCCGCGAACAGGAACACCTGCGGATAACCGAACGCGCCCGCGACATAGCCGGCGAGCGGGCCTGTGATGCCGAGCGACAGGTCGAGGAACACCGAGTACGCGGACAGCGCCGCGCCGCGGCTCGCGGGCGGCACGAGCGCGACGGCCTCGACGCCGAGTGCAGGGAAGATCAGCGCGAAGCCGAAGCCCGTCAGCGCGGCGCCGACGAGCGCGACGTGCGGCACGGGCGCGAGCCACAGCAGCACGAGGCCCGAGCATTCGAACGCGAACGACACGATCGCGACGCGGAAGCCGCCGTACGTCTTGATCGTGTTCGCGAACAGCAGGCGCGCGCCGATGAACAGCGTGCCGAACACGGTCAGCGACAGTGCGGCGTTCGGCCAGTGGCGCGCGGCGTAGTACAGCGTGACGAAGGTGGCGATCGAGCCGAAGCCGGCCGAGCCGAGCGCGAGGCCGAGGCCGTGCGGCAGCACGCGCGTGAACACGCTCGCATACGACATCCGCTCGCCGTGCACGAGCGGCACGGAATCGATCAGGCGCGCGAGATAGAAGCCGGTCGCGGCGAGCGCGATCACGATCACGCCGATCAGCGCCGGATTCAGCGTATGCGCGATCGCGACGCCGACCGGCGCGCCGAGCGCGAGTGCGCCGTAGGTGGCGATCCCGTTCCACGAGATGACCTTCGCGTTGTGCGTGACGCCGACCCGGCCGATGCCCCACAGGATCGCGCCGGTGCCGCACAGGCTCTCGCCGACGCCGAGCACGAGCCGGCTCGCGACCAGCAGCACGAGGCTCGCGACCGGCCAGTGCGCGAGCAGCAGCGCGACGAGCAGCAGCACGCCCGACACCCCGCAGCCGACCAGCCCGCGCAGCACCGTCTGCTTCGGCCCGAGCGTATCGGCGAAGCGCCCGGCGAGCGGCCGCGATGCGAGCGTCGCGAAATACTGGACGCTGATCGCGCCGCCCGCGACGATCGCGGAAAAACCGAGGTCGTCATGGACGAAGCCCGGCAGCACCGCGAGCGGCAGGCCGATGGTCAGGTAGCAGATGAACGTGAAGCAGACGACGGACACGATTTGCAGCGTGACCGCGAACCCGCTGCGCGGCGGTGTGGCGGAATCGGTTGACATGGGGTCGGAACGAATGAACGAAACGAACGGAAGACGGCGAAAAAGGGAATCGGGATTTTCCCATGGAACCGGTTTTCACGCAGGTACCATTTAGTTAATCGCGCCCCGTTTTTGACGATGACGGACGGTGTTGAAGACATCGGGAATGGGTACAGGGCACCGTGCGGAAAGGGCGGCGAGCGGCCCCGGCGTTCCCCGGCGTTCATATCGCGGCAGTTATATGGGCCCCATGCGTGATGGGCTATGGGTTGCGAAATTTGATGGTGATAGCGTGCAAACTGTCAGAAAAACGTCGGTCGAGCGCACTGCGCAGGCCGCCTTGCCCCCCATTTGAAGAACCCTCGAGACATGAGTGAGCCGATCCGCTTCTACCATCGTCACGCGATTCGCGAAGTCAGCGGCGCGGACGTCACCCGCACCGTGCTGCAATACCTGCGCGAGGACGCGCATTGCACCGGCACCAAGGAAGGCTGCGCGGAAGGCGACTGCGGCGCATGTACGGTCGTCGTCGGCGAGCTGACCGACACCGGCGCGGTCGAGTTCAAGGCCGTCAACGCATGCATCCAGTTCCTGCCGACGCTCGACGGCAAGGCGCTGCTCACGGTCGAGGACCTGCGTCAGCCGGACGGCGCGCTGCATCCGGTGCAGCAGGCGATGGTCGACTGTCACGGTTCGCAATGCGGGTTTTGCACGCCCGGCTTCGTGATGTCGATGTGGGCACTGTACGAGAAGCACGGCCACGAAGGTTGCGGCAGCGCGTGCGCGAAGGCGAAGGACGTACCGACGCGCACCGAGATCGCCGATGCGCTGACCGGCAACCTGTGCCGCTGCACCGGCTACCGGCCGATCGTCGACGCGGCCGTGCAGATGTTCGATGGGCCGGCGCCGTCGGCACCGGTCGACACGGCCGCGCTGGCCCGCACGCTCGCGTCGCTCAAGCGCGACGACACGTTCGACTACACGACGCTCGACGGCGCGCGCTTCGCGGCGCCGCGCACGCTCGATGCGCTGGCCGCGCTGAAGGTCGAGCGGCCCGACGCGCGCATTCTGGCGGGCAGCACCGACATCGGCTTGTGGGTCACGAAGCAGATGCGCCGGCTCGACGACCTGATCTACGTCGGCCAGATCGCCGAACTGCAGCGCGTCGTGCACGGCGACGACTGGATCGAGATCGGTGCGGGCGTGACGGTCGAGAACGGGTATGCGGCGCTGGCCGGCACGTATCCGGAGCTGACCGAAATGTGGAAGCGCTTCGCGTCGCTGCCGATCCGCAATGCCGGCACGATCGGCGGCAACGTCGCGAACGGCTCGCCGATCGGCGATTCGATGCCGGGCCTGATCGCGCTCGGCGCGCGCGTGGTGCTGCGCGGCGGCGACACGGTGCGCGAGCTGCCGCTCGAGGCGCTGTACACGGGCTACCAGCAGAAGGACATGGCGCCGCACGAATTCGTCGTCGGCCTGAAGGTGCCGACCCGCACCGGCGCGCGCGAGAAGCTGCAGTTCCGCACGTACAAGCTGTCGAAGCGGTTCGACTCCGACATCTCGGCCGTGTGCGCGGCGTTCGCGTTCATCGCGGACGGCGACACGATCTGCGAGCCGCGCATCGCGTTCGGCGGGATGGCCGCGACGCCGAAGCGGGCGGCGCACACGGAAAGCCTGCTCGACGGCGCGCAATGGCACGAAGCCACCGCGCAGGCCGCGATGCAGGCGCTCGAGCGCGACTACCAGCCGCTGTCCGACATGCGCGCGACGAGCACGTATCGCCTCGATACCGCGAAGAACCTGATGTACCGATTCTGGCTGGAGACGCGCCCGCACGACCCGCTGCCGCCGCAAGCCCTGAATGTGCGTGAAGTGGCCGCCGAAACCGGCACCGACGCGGCGCGCGTCTGAAGACGGAGAACCCCGAACATGAACCAGCAAGCAGAACCGTTCCTGAACACCCTCGATCCGCAAGCCGACGCCGCGCAGGTCCACGTCTCGCGCGCGCACGAATCCGCGCACCTGCACGTCAGCGGACGTGCCACCTACACCGACGACATCCCGATCGTCGCGGGCACGCTGCACGCGGCGCTCGGCCTGTCGGCGAAGCCGCACGCGAAGATCGTGTCGATGAACTTCGACGCGGTGCGCGCGACGCCGGGCGTGGTCGCCGTGTTTACGGCCGACGACATCCCGGGCGTCAACGATTGCGGCCCGATCATCCACGACGACCCGGTGCTCGCGAAGGGCATCGTGCAGTTCGTCGGCCAGCCGATGTTCATCGTCGTCGCGACGTCGCATGAAACCGCGCGGCTCGCCGCGCGCCGCGCACAGGTCGACTACGAGGAGTTGCCGGCGATTCTCACCGCGCAGGAAGCGCGCGCGGCCGAAACCTACGTGATCCCGCCGCTGAAGCTCGCGCGCGGCGACGCGGCCGCACGGCTCGCCGTCGCGCCGCACCGCGAGTCGGGCGAAATGCTGCTCGGCGGCCAGGAGCAGTTCTACCTCGAAGGGCAGATCGCGTACGCGGTGCCGAAGGACGACGACGGGATGCACGTGTACTGCTCGACGCAGCACCCGAGCGAGATGCAGCACCTCGTCGCGCACGTGCTCGGCGTCGCGTCGCACAACGTGCTCGTCGAGTGCCGCCGGATGGGCGGCGGGTTCGGCGGCAAGGAATCGCAGTCGGGCCTGTTCGCGTGCTGCGCGGCGCTTGCCGCATGGAAGCTGCTGTGCCCGGTGAAGCTGCGTCCGGATCGCGACGACGACATGATGATCACCGGCAAGCGGCACGACTTCCATTACCGCTTCGACGTCGGTTACGACGACGACGGCCGCATCGACGGCGTCGCGCTCGACATGACGTCGCGCTGCGGCTTCTCGGCCGACCTGTCGGGCCCGGTGATGACGCGCGCGGTATGCCATTTCGACAACGCGTACTGGCTCGGCGACGTGAACATCGCCGGCTACTGCGGCAAGACCAACACGCAGTCGAACACCGCGTTCCGCGGCTTCGGCGGCCCGCAGGGCGCGTTCGCGATCGAGTACATCCTCGACGACATCGCGCGCTCGCTCGACCGCGATCCGCTCGACGTGCGCTACGCGAACCTGTACGGCAAGACCGAACGCAACGTGACGCCGTACGGGCAGACGGTCGAGGACAACGTGCTGCAGGAACTGCTCGGCGAACTCGAGGCGACGAGCGACTACCGCGCGCGGCGCGCGGGCGTGCGCGAATTCAACGCGCGCAACACGGTGCTGAAGAAGGGCATCGCGCTCACGCCGGTGAAGTTCGGTATCGCGTTCAACGTCACGCACTTCAACCAGGCCGGCGCGCTGGTGCACATCTACACCGACGGCTCGGTGCTCGTGAACCACGGCGGCACGGAGATGGGGCAGGGGCTCAACACGAAGGTCGCGCAGGTCGTCGCGCACGAGCTCGGCATCCGCTTCGGCCGGGTCCGCGTGACGGCGACCGACACCAGCAAGGTCGCGAACACGTCCGCGACGGCCGCTTCCACGGGCTCGGACCTGAACGGCAAGGCCGCGCAGGATGCGGCGCGCCAGCTGCGCGAGCGGCTCGCGGTGTTCGCGGCGAAGCAGTTCGGCGACGGCAAGGTCGATGCGGCCGACGTGAAGTTCGGCAACGACTTCGTGTGGGTCGGCGGCAACGGCGTGCCGTTCGGCGACGTGGTCGCGAAGGCGTACCTCGCGCGCGTGCAGCTGTGGTCCGACGGTTTCTACGCGACGCCGAAGCTGTACTGGGATCAGTCGAAGCTGCAGGGCCGGCCGTTCTACTACTACTCGTACGGCGCGGCCGTGTCGGAAGTCGTGATCGACACGCTGACGGGCGAGATGCGCACGCTGCGCGTCGATGCGCTGCACGACGTGGGCGCATCGCTGAACCCGGCGCTCGACATCGGCCAGGTCGAAGGCGCGTTCATCCAGGGGATGGGCTGGCTGACGACCGAGGAGCTGTGGTGGAACAAGGGCGGCAAGCTGATGACGCATGCGCCGTCGACCTACAAGATCCCGACGGTGAACGACACGCCGCCCGAGTTCAACGTGCAGCTGTTCAAGAACCGCAACGTCGAGGACAGCATCCACCGCTCGAAGGCTGTCGGCGAGCCGCCGCTGCTGCTGCCGTTCTCGGTGTTCTTCGCGGTGCGCGACGCGGTGGCCGCGGTCGGCGACTACCAGGTGAACCCGCCGCTCGACGCGCCGGCCACCGGCGAGTCGATCCTGCGCGCGGTCAGCGCGGTGCGTGCGGCGCGCGCCGGTCAGGCAGGCTGAGATGAAACGGCTCCCACGCTCGCTTCGTTCGCCGCTTCCGATGGGGGCGGTCAGCCTCCCAGGGGCGGCCCGGCGGAGGCTGACATGAACGGCCCCGCACGCTCGCTTCGCACCGCGCCGCCCCCGGCGTTCGCGCAGGGCACCGGCCAGCGCAACCGCGCGAGCGGCACGCCGGCGCCGATGCACATCGTGCTGTTCGGCGCCGGGCACGTCGGTCACGCGCTCGTCACGCTGCTCGGCGCGCTGCCGTGCGTCGTGCAGTGGGTCGACACGCGCGACGAGCTGTTTCCGGACGAATGTCCGCCGAACGTGCAGCCGGAGCCGACCGACACGCCGGAGGCCGTCGTCGACGCGGCGCCGCCCGGCGCATATTTCCTCGTGATGACGCACAACCACGCGCTCGACTTCTCGCTCGCCGCGCAGATCATGCGGCGGCGCGACTATGCGTACTTCGGGATGATCGGCTCGCGCACCAAGCGCGTGAAGTTCGAGCGCCGGCTTGCCGCGCGCGGCGTCGATCCGGCGCGACTCGTCGAGATGGTGTGCCCGATCGGCGTCGCGGGCATCGTCGACAAGACGCCGGGCGCGATCGCGGTGGCCGTCTGCGCGGAGCTGCTGCAGGCGCGCTCGGGCATGCCGGTGGCGGACGTGAAGGCCGCCGCGGCGGGGCGTGCGCGCGACGACGTGTCCTGCGCGCGGTAGCACCGCGCGGCCAGCGCATGGCCGCGCGTTTTTGCATACACTGCACGACGACGCGCGGCACCGGGCCGCGCCTTACCGTGCACGCACCATGTCCGATCACCAGGTTTATCTCGACACGCTCGATGCGAGCCTCGTCGCCATCGAGCGCTGGCTGTCCGGCGTCGATACCGCGCCCGGGGCGCTCGACGCGCTGCTCGCTTCGTTCTCCGCCGATTTCACGATGATCCTGACCGACGGCCGCGAGGTCGACCACGACGGCACGCGCGCGCTGTTCGCGAAGCTCGCCGGCGCGAAGCCGGGGCTGCGCATCACGCTGTCGGACACCCGCGTGCTCGCCGCCGACGCGTCGCATGCGACGCTCACCTATCTCGAAGCGCAGCACGCGGCCTCGGGCGAGCTGCCCGCGCGCCGCGCGACCGCCGTGTTCGAACGCGACGCGGCGGGCGTCGTGCGCTGGGCCCATCTGCAG
This sequence comes from Burkholderia cepacia ATCC 25416, assembly GCF_001411495.1. Taxonomy (NCBI): domain Bacteria; kingdom Pseudomonadati; phylum Pseudomonadota; class Betaproteobacteria; order Burkholderiales; family Burkholderiaceae; genus Burkholderia; species Burkholderia cepacia. The sequence goes on from NZ_CP012981.1 coordinate 1,723,463, forward strand.
GAAACCTTCTGTACGACCTGAACGGCCTGATTGGCCGCGCCGAGGCTCAGCTCGGCTCGACGCTTGCGGCTCAGCGCTTGCGGCCGCGGGCGACCGTCAGCTCGTCGGACACGCTCTGCATCAGCGCGCACAGCCACGCGATGTCGGTCGGCCGGTCGGGTTGCGGATGCGTGAGCAGGTAGCTCTTGATGCGCGGAAACGGCACCGGCGGCGTGACGACGACGAGCGGCAGCAACTGCGCGTAATGCGTCGCGAAGCGGCGCGTCGTCGTGAAGATCAGGTCCGATTGCAGCAGCACCTGCGGCACGATCCCGAAGTACGGAAGCGTCGTCACGATGCGCCGCGTGAGGTGCGCGCGGGCAAGGCCGATCTCGATCGCGTTGCGCTTGTCGCCGGTGTACGGCGTCGGCGCGACGTGCGCGGCCGACGCGTACGCTTCGCGCGTGAGCGGCCCGCGCGCGAGCGGGTGCGCATCGCGCATCAGGCACACGATCGTGTCGGAGAACAGGTCCTGGCGTGCGAACTGCGGGTCGGGCTTCGGCCAGTTGCCGATCACGAGATCGAGCGCGCCGGATTCGAGCGCGCCCGCGTGATCGAGCGCGGGATTCAGCGAATCGATTTCCAGGTGCGCATGCGGCGCCGCGTCGCGAAAGCGCTCGATCAGCGTCGGCATGAAGAAATCGTTCAGGTAATCGGGCGCGGCGACGCGGAACGTGCGCCGTGCGGACGACGGATCGAAGTCGCCGTGCGGCGTCGCGATGAAATCGACCTCGCGCAGCGCGCGCTGCGCGGCCTCGAGCAGCGACGCGCCGTATTCGGTCGGCACCATGCCGGATTTGCCGCGCACGAGGATCGGGTCGTTCAGCGTCTCGCGCAGCTTGCGCAGCGCGGTGCTGATCGCGGGCTGGGTCTGGTTCAGCCGCAGCGCGGCCTGCGTGACGCTGCGCTCGAGCAGCAGCGTGCGCAGCACACGCACGAGCCAGATATCGAGCGAGGCGGTACGGTCGTCGTCTTCCATCGGTGGGGGTGATTCGGGTGACGCGTAACGTTACCGTAATCGCGCGTTGCCGTGCGTGATACCGGCCATCACGCGCGGCCCTTCGGCAGCGCGCTGATCCGCTTGACCTCGCGCGATTCGAGCCAGTTCGGCGTGCGCGCGCAGTACAGCACCATCGGCAGCGCATCCTCGCCCCAGAACAGCTGCTGGTTCATCCAGAACGTCGGCACGCCGAACACCCCGAGCGCGATCGCGTCGGCGTTGTTGCGTGCCAGTTGCGCGGCGGTCTCCTCGAATTCGATCAGCTCGTCGCCGTGTCCGACGCCGACCCGCTCGCACAATGCCGCGAACCCTTCCGGCGTCGACGGATCGTTGCCGTCGCGCCAGATGAAGCGGAACATCTCCAGCACGGTCGCGATGTCGGCGCGCAGCGCGATCGCGAGGCGCAGCACCTTGTCGGACTCGAACGGGTGCGCGGGCGGCATCTTGAAGCGGATACCGAGCTGCTCGGCGCGGAACAGCGCGTGACGGTACGTGAACACGCGCTTGGCCGGCACGTCGGCGCTGGGGCGCTGCCCCCAGTGCCGCTGCAGGTCGGGCAGCGACACGGCGACGGGTTCGAACGGCACGTCCGGCCACTTGTCGTGCTGTTCGAGGAGCAGGTAGGAGAACGGCGACACGAAGTCGAAGAACCAGGCGGGCTGGGCGATATCGAGGCCGGTTGTCATGTCGATCTCCAGTGGATGGGGCGTGCGGCGTCTGGCGGCGGCCTCCATGTTACGCGGCGGTGCACGCATGCGGCAATGATCGCGGATCGTCCGGTCAAGCGGAACCGGGAGTCGCCCGAGGGGGCGTGCCGGCCGGCGGCGCGGCGTCGGCACGTGCCTGCGGCGGGCCGCCGGCGCCCGGCGGGCCGGCCGGCGTGTCGTGGTCGTGCGCGGTGAGCCGTTCGCGCACGAAGCCGATGTGCTCCCGCAGCACGTAGAACTGGCCCGCATAGGAGAGCGGCATCTTCATCCGGTTCACGGCTTCCTCGATGTCGTCGAGTTCGTCGAGCAGCTGCACGCGCTCCTCGGCCGTGTGCTCGCCGAGCGCGCGGCGCTCGAGCGCGATCAGCGCGCCGTACCAGCGGTAGATGCGCGAGCGCACGCGCCAGCCGTACAGCGACGGCACGAGCCGCAGCCCGGGGATCAGCACGACGATCAGCGGCACGACCACGACGAGCAGCCGGTCGACGAGGCTCGCGACCCAGAACGGCAGCCGCCGGTACAGGAAGGTCTTGCCGGATTTGTAGTAGCGCGCGGCGTCGTCGGACAGCGGGAAGCCGCGCGTGACGGACGACGGGAATTCGCCCGCGTGCTGCAGGATCGTCGCGTGGCCGTGCACCTCGCGCGCGGCCTCGATCAGCAGGTCGGACAGCGCGGGGTGCAGCGAGTCGCGTGCGACCAGCTCGATGGTCGGCGCGACCGTGTGGATGTCGGCGGGCGGCAGGTTGCGGCCGAGATCGTAGACGCCCATCGGCAGCGTGATCGCGGTCAGGTACGGGAAGCGCCGCGCGTACGCCTCGGCCTGGGTGAACGAATACACGTGCACGCCCGGTGCGCGGAACAGCTTCGCCATCACCGGGATCTGCGTCGAGTCGCCGGACAGGAATGCCGCGTCGATCTTGCCGTCGAGCAGCGCGGTGGCCGCATCCTCGCCGGCGGTCGGCAGCAGCTCGGTCGACCCGCCCGGCACGATGCCGTTCATCTTCAGCAGCGCGAGGCTCAGTTCGCGCGCGCCGCTGCCTTCCGCGCCGAGCGCGAGCCGCTTGCCCTTGAAGTCGGACAGGCGCGCGACGACCGGGCCGCGGTACATGATCGCGAGCGGCACATAGCCGATGCTGCCGAGCGACACGAGGTGTTCGTCGCGCTCCTTCGGGCCGATGCCGCTCTGCACGAAGCCCACGTCGACCGGCGCGTTCGGGTTCGACAGCCGCGCGAGGTTCTGGGCGGACCCTTCGGATGACTGGACGTCGAGCGTGACGCCGTTCTTCGCGAGGATCGTCTTGTATTTCTGCGCGGCGTTCCAGTACGTGCTGCCGGGCGGCCCGGACGAGATCACGAGCGTGGACGGCGGGGCCGGCTGGATCAGCTTGACCGCGAGCCAGACGGCCGTGGCGGCGAGCAGCACGGTGGGGCCGATCGACAGCGCGAGGTCGCGCCACGACACCGCGACGAAGCGGGCGAGGATGCGGCGAGGCGGGCGGGGGCGGGCTGGCTTCATGGGGGGCGGCGGATGACGCTGGCGTGACGTATCGGTGACGGTCGGCGCGGACGATGCGGATTCTCGCGGCGATGGTACCCGGTTTCGCGGTGCGTGCGCGAGTGCGGCGCGGCGGCGCGACGACAGCGGCGGGGGCCGCCGCGTCAAAAGCTTTGCGCTTCCGCGGGCGCTGGATTACATTGTGCGACGCAGCCGCGCCCGATTCGCGCGCGACCCGGCACGCAATGAGACCGGGCGCGTCCGGCCGGCGGCTGTCCGGCCCGGCCGGCCCGCTCTCGCGTGCGCCGTCCGCCAGCCCGTCTTGCCTCTCTCGTATCGCCGTGGAAAACACCGGCTGTCCCGCCCGTTCGCGCGCGGGCCGGCTGTTTTTGGGGGTATCCGGCCGTACTGTGCACGGCCGTTCCGGAGTGATAAGGAGATAGCATGAAGTCGATCGTGTTGAGAGCGTTGGGTGTCGCCGCCGTGGCGGCCTGTCTGTCGGGCAGCGTGTATGCGCAGTCGAGCGATGCGGCGGCAACGGAAGCGCCCGCGGCAGCGACCAGCGCGCCGAAGGCCGCCGCGAAAACCGCGAAGAAGGCGAACCGCAAGCTCGGCTATACGGTGCGCAAGGCGATTTCGAAGGAATCGGGCGTCAACGTGTCGAACCTCGTCGTGCGTTCGAAGGGCGGCGCGATCACGCTGGAAGGCACGATGCCGGCCCAGGACCAGATCGACAAGGCCGAAGCCGCAGCCAAGGGCGTGGCGGGCGTGACGTCGGTCACGAACAAGCTGACGGTTCAGCAGCAGTGATGCCGGGCGGCGGCGCGCGAGCGCCGCGTGCGCCCGTTTCCAGGCGGGCCCCGGCATGCCGGGGCCCGTTTGCGCTTGAGAGGCCGCAAGCCGCATGAAGCGGCGGCGGACCGATAACGATATCGAGAGGGCGGCGATGACGAGGCTCGGGTGGGGCAGGCGGATGGTTTTCGGCGCGGCGCTGGCCGCGATCGCGCTACTCGGCGCCTGTAACGGCGACGAATCGGCCGAGCGCAACCGGTTGCCCGGTTTCGTGTCCGGCAGCGTGCGCACGACAGCCTATGACGGCGCAAGCGACGACCTGCTGACGGCCGGCCTCGGCAAGACGGGCCTCGGCTCGGCCACCGCGCCGGGCTTCGCGAACGCCGCCCGGCCGACGGGCGCCGAGCTGCGCCGCCTCGCGATCTGGTCGAACTACCGCGCGCTCGTCGACATGAGCGCGAACGGCGGCTACGGCCGCTTCTGGGGGCCGAACGTCGATCTAGACGGCAACGCCACGCTCGGCGAAGGCAAGATCCCCGGCACCGAATATCTCGCATACTCCGACGACGGCAGCGGCAGCAAGAACGTGACGCTGCTCGTGCAGGTGCCCGCCAGCTTCAATCCCGCGCAGCCGTGCATCGTCACCGCGACGTCGTCGGGCTCGCGCGGCGTGTACGGCGCGATTTCCGCGGCCGGCGAATGGGCGCTCAAGCGCGGCTGCGCGGTTGCCTACAACGACAAGGGCGGCGGCAACGGCGCGCACGAACTCATGTCGGACACCGTCACGCTGATCGACGGCACGCTCGCCAACGCGGTGCTGGCCGGCACCGCGAGCCTGTTCACCGCGAACGTGACGAGCGGCGATCTCGCCACCTTCAATTCCCGCTTCCCGAACCGCTATGCGTTCAAGCACGCGCATTCGCAGCAGAATCCCGAGCAGGACTGGGGGCGCGTGACGCTGCAGTCGGTCGAGTTCGCGTACTGGGCGCTCAACGAGCAGTTCGGCCCGCTGATCGACAGCTCGCATCACGGCGTGCGCTATCGCGCGGGCGACATCACGACGATCGCCGCGTCGGTCAGCAACGGCGGCGGCGCGTCGCTCGCGGCGGCCGAGCAGGACAATCGCGGCTGGATCACCGCGGTCGTGGTCGGCGAGCCGCAAATCAACGTGCGGATGGCGCCGAACGCGGTCGTGCGCTCGGGCGGCCAGCCGGTGCCGTCGTTCGGCCGGCCGCTGGCCGACTACGCGACCCTCGCGAACCTGCTTCAGCCGTGCGCGGCCGCGTCGGCGTCGCTTGCCGGTGCGCCGTACCTGAGCGCGCTGCCGGCGGCGACCACGCAGTCGATCCGCACGCAGCGCTGCGCGACGCTCGCCGCGGCCGGGCTCGTGTCGGGGGCCGATACGCAAAGCCAGGCCGCCGACGCGCTCGCACAGCTCCACGCGGCCGGCTACCTTGCCGATTCCGACCTGCTGCAAGCGCCGATGTGGGATTCGCAGGCGATTCCGGCGATCGCCGTCACGTATGCGAACGCGTACACGCGCTCGCGCGTCACCGACAACCTGTGCAATTTCAGCTTCGCGACGACGAACCCGGCGACGGGCGCCGTCGCCGCGCCGGCCACGTCGCCGATGCCGGCCGTCTTCGGCGTCGGCAACGGCGTGCCGCCGACGGCCGGCATCGACCTCGTGTTCAACACGGGCGCGGGTATCGACCACCGGCTCGCGACACCCGATGCGAGCTTCGCGGGCGCGCTGTGCCTGCGCCGGCTCTGGACGAACGGGATGCTCGGGATGCCCGCGAACGTCGATGCGGTGCGCGTGAACGCGAACCTGCAGGGCAAGCCGGCGATCATCGTCCAGGGCCGCAGCGATGCGCTGGTGCCCGTGAACCACGCATCGCGCGCATACGTCGCGCAGAACGGCGTCAGCGAAGGCGGGCGCAGCCGGCTCGTGTTCTACGAGGTGACGAACGGCCAGCACTTCGACGCGTTCCTGCCGGTGCCGGGCTTCGACACGCGCTTCGTGCCGGTTCACTACTACAACCTGCAGGCGCTGAACCTGATGTGGCGGCACCTGAAGAATGGTGCGCCGCTGCCGCCGTCGCAGGTGATCCGCACGGTGCCGCGCGGCGGCACGCCGGGCGCCGCGCCCGCGCTGACGAGCGCGAACCTGCCGCCGATCTCGGCCGCGCCGGGGGCGAACGCGATCACGACCGGCGCCGGCACGATCGACGTGCCGCTCTGACGGCGCCCGCCGCGCCGCCCGCACGAAGCCGGACAGCCGTCCGGCTTTTTCCTTTGTGCGAATGGAATCGGTCCCGGATTGGCTTTTGTCCGAATGGCGAGCGCTGTAACAAATTCTTACTTTACGGCGGTAAATCAGAACCCTAATATGCGCCGGTATTTTCACTTAATTTAATAAATTACAGATACGAAGATATTCCTTTCCGTTTAGTTAATCGATCCTTTCGATTTTGTTAAATCGGCTCGAGTCGCGGTTGATCGCCATTCTGCGATTAATCGGTATCTCGCCGAGGGGGATCGCTCGTCTGTTCCAAGTGAGGTGCCCTTGTCGGGCGGGCCTTGCGGGGTGTGTTTTTGCCGCCGATTTTGTGTGCATGCAAATTCGCGCAATGAATTCGTATTGCTGCGGATTATTGAATTGCCGTTTGCAATGGAATTGATTCCATTGTGCGGTTGCAAAAAAACATGGGTGGGGTAAATCGTGCCGATCGGTATTCGCCGATCCGGTAAAAAACTCGGAGTGCGTCGCATAACGAATGCATTCCTGGTGCGGAGCGCCGGCGCAAATGATCCTTTGCGACCGGCGGTATTTATCGTTCTGTTCGAGAGGCAATAATGACGACACGGAAGTCCTTGAAAGACGGTTTCGCGCTATTCGGAACGACACTGAGCGTGCCGCTCGCCGCAGCCGCGGCCGCGGCGCTGCTCGTCACGGGGTGCGGCGGCGACGACGGGCCGAGCCCGGCTGCTTCGGCCGCCGCCGCGGCCGCGACGTCGGCCGGCGCCAGCACGTCGGCCAACACCAACGCAACGGCCGCGGCGGCCGACCAGCCGTACGTCGACAACGACGTGTACGGCACCGGGCCGAACGACGCGGTCACGGATTCCACGGAAGGGGCGGCCGTCGTCCACCGTTCGGTCACGATCGGCGGCAAGACCATCAAGTACACGGCCACCACGGGCCACCTGACGACGATCGACCCGGTCACGTCGGCGCCGAACGCGAAGATGTTCTACGTCGCGTACACGCAGGACAATCCGGACCCGTCGAAGCCGCGCCCGGTCACGTTCTTCTACAACGGCGGCCCCGGCTCGTCGTCGGTCTACCTGCTGCTCGGCTCGTACGGGCCGAAGCGCCTGCAGTCGTCGTTCCCGAACTTCACGCCGCCCGCGCCGTACAAGCTGCTCGACAACCCGGACAGCCTGCTCGACCGTACCGACCTCGTGTTCATCAACCCGGTCGGCACCGGTTATTCGACGGCGATCGCCCCGGCGAAGAACAAGGACTTCTGGGGCACCGACCAGGACGCCCGCTCGATCGATCGCTTCATCCAGCGCTACCTGACCAAGTATTCGCGCTGGAATTCGCCGAAATTTCTGTACGGCGAGTCGTACGGCACCGCGCGCAGCGCGGTCGTGTCGTGGGTGCTGCACGAGGACGGCATCGACCTGAACGGGATCACGCTGCAGTCGTCGATCCTCGACTACGCGAATGCGTTGTCCGCGCCGGGCACGTTCCCGACACTCGCGGCCGACGCGTTCTACTGGAAGAAGACGACGCTCAACCCGACGCCGACCGATCTCGACGCGTACATGGTCCAGGCCCGCAACTACGCGGACAACACGCTCGCGCCGCTCGCGCAGAAGCCGAACCCGCAGGACGGCGGCTTCGTGAACGTGCGGCTGAACCTGAACCTGCAGACCGCGCAGCAGATGGGCGCGTACATCGGCACGGACCCGACGTCGCTGATCCAGACGTTCGGCAACCCGGCCGCGCTCGGCAATGTGCCGTCGTCGGACGACAACCCGCCGTACACGTTCTTCCTGACGCTCGTGCCGGGCACGCAGATCGGCCAGTACGACGGTCGCGCGAACTTCACGGGCAAGGGCATCGCGCCGTACATCCTGCCGAACTCGGGCAGCAACGATCCGTCGATCACGAACGTCGGCGGCGCGTACACGGTGCTGTGGAACAGCTACATCAACACCGACCTCAAGTACACGTCGACGTCGTCGTTCGTGGACCTGAACGACCAGGTCTTCAACAACTGGGACTTCAGCCACACCGACCCGACCGGCGCGAACAAGGGCGGCGGCAACACGCTGTACACGGCCGGCGACCTGGCGTCGACGATGAGCGTGAACCCGGATCTGAAGGTGCTGTCGGCGAACGGCTATTTCGACGCCGTCACGCCGTTCCACCAGACGGAGCTGACGCTCGCGCAGATGCCGCTCGACCCGACGCTCAAGGCGCAGAACCTGACGATCAAGAACTACCCGTCGGGCCACATGATCTACCTGAACGACGCGTCGCGGACCGCACTGAAGGGCGATCTCGCCAACTTCTACGACGGGATCCTCGCGAACCGCACCGCCCTGCAGCGGGTGCTGAAGCTGCAGGCGCGCACGCAGCAGCTCAAGCAGCAGAAACTGCAGCAGCAGGGGCAGTAAGCGCGGCGGGCGGCTCGAGCCGCCCCGGACGGACGACAGCCCGATCGGCGCAGGCCGGTCGGGCTGTTTTTATCGGCAGCGGAGGGCGCCGCGCGTCGGATGCGCTGGCCGGGAAAGGGCGCAGCCGCGGGTGAAGGGCGGGATCGGCGCCCGCCTACGCGAGCACGAGCCTTACGCCGACCGCGACGAGCGTCGCGGCGAGCAGGTTACGCAGCAGCCGCTCGGGTGCGCGCGCCGACAGCAGGCTGCCGAGCACGATGCCCGGCAACGAGCCGAGCAGCAGCGACAGCAGCATCGACCAGTCGACCGAGCCGAGCAGCCAGTGGCCCATGCCGGCGACCAGCGTGAGCGGCACCGCGTGCGCGATGTCGGACCCGACGATGCGGGTCGTCGCGAGCATCGGATACAGCAGCAGGAGCACGGTGACGCCGATCGCGCCGGCACCGACCGACGTCATCGACACGAGCACGCCGAGCACGGCGCCCGTCAGCACGGTCGACCACAGCGTGCGCGCGGGGTTCGGCGCGAGCGGGTTGCGCGCGGCGAACGCGGTGAGCTGCGGCCGGAAGATCAGTGCGAGCGACGTGAGCAGCAGCGCGACGCCGAGCACGAGCTGGATCATCCGCGCGGTGCCCGGCGTGTTCATCCCGTGCGTGTGCAGCCACCACAGCGTGATGGCCGCGGCCGGCACGCTGCCTGTCGCGAGCCGGCCCGTGATGCGCCAGTCGATCGAACCCTTCAGGCCGTGGACGAGCGTGCCGGTGGCCTTGGTCGCCGCCGCATAGAGCAGGTCGGTGCCGACCGCCGTCGCGGGGTGGACGCCGAACAGCAGCACGAGGATCGGCGTCATCAACGAACCACCGCCGACGCCGGTCAGGCCGACGAGGATGCCGACGAACAGGCCGGACAACGAGTACAGCAGATCGATATGGGGAAGCGACATCGGAAGGAGGCGGTTATGCGGCGTTCGGCGGTAGCGGCGCGTGGGTCAAAGTCCGCCATTGTCGCAAATGTGGCGGGTCGGTGTACGACTGCGTTAAAAATCGGCCGGGAAGGCGCGGGCGGCAGGCGGCGGTGAAACGGGCGTTTGAACGGGGCAGGGCCAACGTGATGGCCGGTGCCGGCCAGCCACGACAGGACGGGCGGTGCGCGGCACCCGGAAGAAGAAAAAGGGCGCGACGGTGCGCGCCCCAGGTTCGATGCAAACGGCCGGATTCGTCCGCCGCCTGCGGCTCGTCGGCGTCAGTGCATCGCGGGGCCGGCGCCTTCGACGGCGTCCTGCCGCCGGATGCGCAGCGCGAGCCCGATCAGCGCGGCGGCGGCAGCGAATGCCGCGCCGAACGCGAAAGCCGCATGGTAGCCGCCGTTCAGTGCGTCGAGCGGCGCGGCGTTCGCGGCCGCGAGCACGTCGGTGCGGGCGGCCGCGAGGCTCGCGAGCACGGCGAGGCCGAGCGCGCCGCCCATCATGAACGCGGTGTTGACGATCCCCGACGCGAGCCCGGAATCGGCCGGATCGACGTCGCTCATCGCGGCGAGCAGCATCGGGTTGAACGCGACGCCCGCGCCGATGCCGAGCAGCGTCATGCCGGGCAGCACGTGCCAGGCGAAGCCGCCGTCCACCGGCGCGCGCGAAAACAGGGCGAGGCCGCAGGCCGCGATCAGCAGGCCGGCCGCGATCGGGCCGCGGATCCCGAAGCGCATCACGATGCGCGCGGACAGCCCGAGCGAGAACGCGGCCATGATCAGGTTCGCCGGCAGGAACGCGAGACCGACCTGCAGCGGCCCGTAGCCGAGCACACGCTGCATGTACAGCGCGGACAGGAAGAACCACGCGAACATCGCGGCCGCCCACAGCACGCCGATCACGTTCGCGAGCGCGACGTTGCGCGCGGCGAACAGCGTGAGCGGCATCAGCGGATGCGCGGCGCGCGCCTCGATCGCGATGAACAGGGCGAGCAGCGCGACGGCCGCGCCGATCAGCACGACGGTCTGCGTCGACAGCCAGCCGGCTTCGTTGCCGCCGACGATCCCGTAGACCGCCAGCATCAGCGACGCGGTCACGGTGACCGCGCCCGCGACGTCGAGCCGTGCGGTGCCGGCCGGCGCGCGCAGGCGCGGCAGCAGCGCGACGCACATCGCATAGACGGCGATGCCGATCGGCAGGTTGACGAGGAAGATCCAGTGCCACGACAGCGAGCTCGTCAGCAGCCCGCCGAGCAGCACGCCGATGCTGCCGCCGCCCGCGCAGACGAAGCCGTACACGCCCATCGCGCGGGCGCGTTCGCCGGGCTCGGTGAAGAGATTCATGATCAGCGACAGCGACACGGCCGACACCACCGCGCCGCCGAGCCCCTGCACCGCGCGCGCGGCGATCAGCATCGTCTGCGACTGGGCGAGGCCGCATGCGAGCGACGCGAGCGTGAAGACGACGAGGCCGGCGAGGAACATGCGCCGCTGGCCATACAGGTCGCCGAGCCGGCCGCCGAGCAGCAGGCAGCCGCCGAACGTCAGCAGGTACGCGTTGACGACCCACACGAGGGCCGTCTCAGTGAAATGGAGGTCGGTGCTGATCGATGGCAGCGCAACGTTCACGATCGTGCTGTCGAGCACGATCATCAGCACGCCGAGGCAGAGGACGATCAGCGCGTACCAGCGCTTTTCGCCGTGGATCCCGTGGGTCATGGGCTTGCAGCCTTCTGATAGTTATTTGAAAGGATGCATTGTAGGCCCCCTCGGCGCGGGCTTCCTGCCGGTTTGTGGCAGGAGCGATGCGTAGTCGCGCGTCCGGGCGGGCCGCGCGTGACGGATGCGACGGGCGTTACGCGCGCGCCGGCAGTTCGCAGCCGTCGGGGCCGCATGCGGCCGCGTCGCTGCCGTCGAGTTCGACGATGCCGTCGCGCCATGCCTGGTCGAGCGCCTGCGCGAACGCGTCGGCCGGCTGCGCGCCCGACACCGCGTAACGGCCGCCGAACACGAACAGCGGCACGCCGCGCCCGCCGATCTGCGCGGCGCGGGCGATGTCGGCTTCGACTTCGTCGCGGTACAGGTCGCTGCGCAGCACGTCTTCGACGGCCGCGCGCTCGAGCCCCGCTTCGACCGCGAATTCGGTCAGCTCGGCGTGATCGAACAGCGAACCGTGCTCGCAGAAATACGCGCGGTACAGCCGCTCGGTCAGCGCGTGCGCGCGGCCTGTCGCTTCCGCGAGCTTCACGAGCCGGTGGCCGTCGAGCGTGTCGCCGACGAGCGTGCCGGGCAGGTCGTAACGCAGCCCGACGCTCGCGGCCGCCTCGGTCACCTGGCGCAGCATCTGGTCGACCTGCGCGGGCGACATCCGGTACTTGCCGGCGAGCATCGCCTCGACCGGCTCGACCGGCTGGCCCGGCATCAGCCGGTATGCGCGCAGCGCGACGTCGACGCGCTCGGCGTGCGCGAACGCGGCGAGCGCCTCGTCGAAGCGGCGCTTGCCGATCCAGCACCACGGGCAGATCAGGTCGGACCAGATTTCGACGGTCAGGGTCGGGCGGGCAATCGGGGCGGGAGCGGTCGTCATGGGCGATTCCGGGCAGCAAAAAAATGTAACCGGGACTATATCACTTTGTGCTTCGACGCTTCGTCCAGGCCGGGCGGGCGCGTGAAACGGGCGCCCGCCGCATCACGAAGCATAGACACGGAAGCGGCGCACCGATAGCGATGGCCGATACGGGCCGCCGCCGCGCGTTCCGACGAACAGGCGTTTCGTCGTTCCGGCGAACCAGCCCGCCGCGTTTCCCTTACGCGTCGCCCTGCGTTTCCTTCAGGTGCTTGAGGTGTTTGTAGACCGTCGCGCGGCCCATCCCGAGCACATTCGCGACGTAGTTCGCCGCGCTCTTGCCGCGGAACGCGCCCTCCGCGTACAGCGCTTCGACGAGCTCGCGCCGGTGCTCGCGCGTGAGCCCGTTCAGCCCGACCTGCCGCTCGCGCAGCCAGCCGTGCAGGAACGTGTTGATGCGCTCCTGCCAGTCGTCGCGGAACAGCTCGTCCGGCTGCGCGACCACGCCCGCACCCTTGATGAACAGGTCGAGCGTCGCGCGCACCTCGTCGAACACCGCGATGTTGAAGTTGATGCACATCATCCCGGCCGGGTGGCCTTCGTCGTCGAACAGCACGTTGCTCACGCAGCGCATCCGCCGGCCGTCCCAGTTCAGCTTCTCGTACGGGCCGATCACGCGCTCGCGTGCGGAATGATCGATTTCCTCCAGCGCGGAATCGTCGCCGACCTCGCGCTTCGACAGGTTGTTCGCGAGATACAGCACGGTCTGGTCGTGCAGATCGTGGATCACGACTTCCGCGTACGGGAAGAACAGCGCGGCGATACCGTCGGCGATCGGCGCATAACGGGTGAGCAGCAGGTCTTTGACGGGGGATTTCTTCTTGCGCATCGGTGTCGCCATCTCGGGTGGGCGGGGGCCGGGCGGCCCATCGGGCCGGCGAGGCGGCGTGCCGGTGGCCGGCATGCCCGTGCGCCCGCGCGCGGCCGCCGCGGCGGTTGCGCCATTGTATCGGCCCCGCGCTCGCGTGCCGCTCATGCGCGCGTCAGGTGCGCGTACAGCGCGTGCGCGATCGCGATGTCCTCGAGCCCGAGGCCGATCGAGCGGAAGAATGCGTGACGCGCGTACGACGGTGCCGGACAGGTGCCGGCGACGAGCGCGGGCAGGTCGCCGGCGATCCGCGCGGCTTCCCAGCCGTGCTCGGCCGTCGCGATCTGCATTTCGCCGGCGCTCGCGGGCGTCGTGTGCCGGTAGTCGCAGTACACGTCCATGTCGGGCAGCCAGGCGGGCGGGATCTCGTGCGCGCGCGCGACGTTCGTGCTGATCGACGTGACGAGCGCGGGGCGCGTGAGCATCCCGTCGCCGAGCACGGGCGTGCCCGACGACGTGCACAGCATCACGACGTCCGCGTCGCGCACGCAGGCTTCGACGCTCGCCGCGGCGCGTGCGCGCGGGTCGAGCTGCGCAAGCGCCGCCTGCTGCGACGCGTCGCCGGCGAGCGCGGGCGAGTACACGCGGATCGTCTCCCAGTCGCGCAATCCCGCGGTGTGCCGCAGGTGCGCGAGGCCGACCGCGCCCGCGCCGACGATCGCGAGATGGCGCGCGTTGCCCGGCGCGAGACAATCGACCGCGAGCGCGGTCGTGCCGGCCGTGCGCTCGACCGTCAGCAGGCCCGCGTCGCACCACATCAGCGGCTGGCCCGTGCGCATCGACATCAGCGCGGTCCACGCGGTGACGATGGGCTTGCCGCCCGTCACGACATACGGCGACAGCTTCGCGCCGAACACCTGCGCATCGGCGAGCGCGCCCAGATACGTGATGAAGTCGCCGGCCTGCTCGGGAAACAGTGTGAGCGTTTGCGGCGGCTGCACCGCGCGCGTCGCGGCGAGCGACGCGAACATGCTGCGCAGCGTGCCGAGCACGTCGAGCGACGGCAGGGCCGCGCGCACCGCGGCTTCGTCGACGGTCAGCGGCAGGGTCGGGGCGGTTTGCGTCATGGGGACATCTCCGGTCGGGGCCGGACTGGACTGTCTCGATCGACGTGTCCGGCAGTGTTCGTGATGGACGAAAAGTCTAATATAGACAAACGAAATCGGGAGAATTTTTCTTTTCGAGACTGTGTGTCATCGCGAGATTCGGGAAAAACATCGATAAATCAAGGGTGTTTTCGATGTCGGGCGAATTTCAGATGACGCGTATCGGGGCACGATTTTCGTATCCCCTATAGTCTATCGTAGACTTTGAGTCTATATTTCGCGTGCAGGACACGACCCGCCGCCGCGTGGCGACCGCCTGCTTCGAATGCCGATCCGGCGCCCGGCCGCGGCCGTCGTGTACCGATCTTCATCGCCTCAATCCAGAACGGAAGGACCGTCATGAACTGGAAGCTCTCCCTCTGCGCCGCTGCGGCGCTCGCCTGCGCGGCCGTCACGGCCCACGCGGAACAGACCACGTTGCGCTTCGGGATCGAAGCCGCCTATCCGCCGTTCGAGAGCAAGACGCCGGCCGGTCAGCTGCAGGGTTTCGACGTCGACATCGGCAACGCGGTGTGCGCGAAGCTGAACATGAAGTGCGTGTGGGTCGAGAATTCGTTCGACGGCCTGATTCCGGCGCTGCAGGCGCGCAAGTTCGATGCGATCAATTCGGCGATGAACATCACCGCGAAGCGCAAGCAGAGCATCGACTTCACGCCGGCGATCTACGTGGTGCCGATCGTGATGGTCGCGAAGCACGGCTCGCCGCTGCGGCCCGACGTCGCGAGCCTGCGCGGCAAGCACGTCGGCGTGCTGCAGGGCTCGTCGCAGGAGGATTTCCTGAAGGCGCACTGGGCCAACGCGGGCGTGGCCGTCGTGTCGTACCAGGATCAGGACCAGATCTACGCCGATCTCGTCGCGGGTCGTCTCGACGCGGCCGTGCAGGAAGCGCAGACCGCGCAGGACGGTTTCCTCGACAAGCCGGCCGGCCGCGACTACCAGATCGTCGGCGAGCCGCTGAAGGATCCGGCGACGCTCGGCGAAGGCACGGGCTTCGGGATGCGCAAGAACGACAAGGCGCTGCAGGCGAAGATCGTCGGCGCGCTCGACGCGCTGAAGAAGGACGGCACGCTCGGCGCGCTGTCGCAGAAGTACTTCAAGCGCGACATCGTCGCGAAGTAATGACCGCCGCGCGCCGGCCGCCGGGCCGGTGCGTGCCGCATCGAATCTCGACGCAGTACGGGGAACCATGGATTTCGACGTCATCGTTCTGGGGGCCGGCATCGTCGGCGTGTCGTCGGCGCTGCATCTGCAGGATCGCGGGTTGCGCGTCGCGCTCGTCGACCGGCGTGCGCCCGGCGAGGAAACGAGCCACGGCAATGCGGGGCTGATCGAACGCTCGTCGGTCGTGCCGTACGCGTTTCCGCGCCGGCTCGGTACTTTGCTGCGCTATGCGCGCAACCGCTCGGTCGATCTCTACTGGGACTACCGCGCGCTGCCCGCGTATGCGGGCTGGCTTGCGCGCTTCTGGCGCGAATCGTCGCCGCAGCGGCTCGCGGCCGCCGCGCGCGACCTGCTGCCGCTCGTCGCGGCGAGCGTCGTCGAGCACGACGCGCTGCTCGCGCGTACCGATGCGCAGCCGCTCGTGCACGACGGCGGGTGGATCGAGGCGTTCCGTTCGCCCGCGCTGTTCGATGCGGAAACGCGCGTGCAGCAGCGCGTGGCCGACGCGCACGGGCTGCGGATGACGGTGCTCGACGCACGTGCGTTGCGCGCGGCGGAGCCCGGCGTCAGCGACGCGTTCTGCGGCGCATTCCACTGGCAGGACCCAAAGACCGTGTCGAGCCCGGGCGGGCTGACCAAGGCCTACGCCCGGTTGTTCGAGCGCGACGGCGGCACGTTCGTGCTCGGCGATGCCAAGACGCTCGCGCAGGTGGAGGACGGCTGGCAGGTCGGTACCGAACACGGGCCGATCTCGGCGCGCTCGGCGGTGGTTGCGCTCGGGCCGTGGTCCGATCACGTGTTCGCGCCGCTCGGCTACCGGATTCCGCTGCGCGCGAAGCGCGGCTACCACATGCACTACCGGCCGACGCGCGCGCCGTTGAACGTGCCGGTGTGTGATACCGAGGAAGGTTTCGTCGTCGCGCCGATGGAAGGCGGCCGCCTGCGGCTCACGACCGGCGTCGAGATCGCGCTGCGCGGCGCACCGCCAACCGGCGTGCAGCTCGCGCGTGCGGAGCCGCTGGCGCGCGACGCGTTCGGCATCGGCGAGCGGCTCGATCCCGAGCCGTGGCTCGGGATGCGGCCGTGCACGCCCGACATGCGCCCGGTGATCGGGCCCGCGCCGCGCCATCGCCACCTGTGGTTCGCGTTCGGCCATTGTCACCACGGGCTCACGCTCGGCCCCGCGACCGGGCGCCTGCTCGCCGAAATGATGACGGGCGCGCCGACCTATATCGATCCCCATCCGTACCGGCCCGCACGCTTCGGCTGATCCGGCGGCGCGCGCAGCCTCGCGCGCGCCGGTTGCGACGCGGCCTTTACAATGTTTCATTCTGCTATCCGGATTACCGGAAATCGCGCAATCGGAAATGATCTGCGTAATCGGCAAGAAAGATGATCGCCAAATAAAGAAAATCAGCAAATCGGCGATTTATCAATGCATTTTCATTTTGCTGAAATGTGTAATCGGCAGCTGCTCGTGACGGTCTGATGCACCACCCTGGCGGCGCGCTCCGGTGTTACGCGGAATGTACCGGAACACGTTACCACGGGGCTCGCAAACGTTACGTTACATCCGTGCTCCGACGCCCTTTTTCATCAGATGATTGCGATGCCGGGGTCATGCTTTTCGTCTGAAATCGATTAAAAAAGCGTTATTGATCGCTAATAGACAGACGAATCAATCCGGTTTTTCGAATTGGCACACTTCGTGCAATCCGTCCCCATGCTTTATCAACGTTGTGCCAACCGAGATGGGGAAAAACAAAGATGGGACAAAATCTGAAATTGACGGGTGCAGCGCTGTCGGTCGCGACGGTGTTCGGGGTGCTGGCTTCGGGTTCCGCGGTGGCGGGGCCCCTTGATGGGCTGCCGATCCCGCAAGTGATCGTCAACCCGCCGACGAACAGCGTCTCGGTCGGGCTGGTCGCGACGGGGACGTCGCCGCTGGGTTCGGTCACCGTGGCGGCGGGCGGGGCAGGCGCGATCCAGACGTCCCTTGGCGACCCCGGCCAGGCACTGTCGGGCGCCGTGGGGGCGGTGACGGGTGCGCTGAGCGGCGGCAACCCGGCCGGCGCGTTGACCGGTGCGCTGAATACGGCGACGGGGGCGCTGGGCAATGTCGGTGGTGGCGCGAATCCGCTGGCGCCGGTTCAAGGTGTCGTCAATCAAGTGACGGGTGCACTCGGCGGTGGCAACCCGGCTGGTGCGTTGACGGGGGCACTCGGCACGGTGACCGGTGCGCTCGGCAACGTCGGTGGCGGCGCGAATCCGCTGGCGCCGGTTCAAGGTGTCGTCAATCAAGTAACGGGCGCGCTTGGCGGTGGCAACCCGGCTGGTGCATTGACGGGTGCACTCGGTACGGTGACCGGTGCGCTCGGCAACGTCGGCGGCGGGTCGAATCCGCTGGCGCCGGTTCAAGGTGTCGTCAATCAAGTAACGGGCGCGCTCGGCGGTGGCAATCCCGCTGGTGCGTTGACGGGGGCACTCGGCACGGTGACGGGCGCGCTGGGCAACGTCGGCGGCGGGTCCAATCCGCTGGCGCCGGTTCAAGGCGTCGTCAATCAAGTAACGGGCGCACTCGGCGGTGGCAACCCGGCTGGTGCGCTGACCGGCGCACTCGGCACGGTGACGGGCGCACTGGGCAGTATCGGCGGCGGCTCGTACCCGCTGGGGGCGGTTCAAGGCGTCGTCAATCAAGTCACGACTGCGCTCAATAACGGCAACCCAGCCAGCGCATTGACGGGTGCGCTCGGTACCGTGGCGGGTGAGCTCGGTGCTGGCAATCCGGCCGGCACGGTAACCGGTGCAATCGGCAACGTGACGGGGGCGCTCGGCGCATTGGGCGCTATCGGCGGCGGCAATCCCGCGGGTGCGCTGACCGGCGCACTGAACACGGCGACCGGGACGCTAAGCAACGCACTCGGTACCGCAACGGGTGCGCTCGGCAGCGGCAACCCGGCAGGCGCACTGACCGGCGCACTCGGTACGGTGACGGGCGCACTGGGCGGCATCGGTGGCGGCTCGAACCCGCTGGCCCCGGTGCAAGGTGTCGTGAACCAGGTCACGGGCGCGCTCGGCAGCGGCAACCCGGCAGGCGCGCTGACCGGCGCACTCGGCACAGTGACGGGCGCACTGGGCGGCATCGGCGGCGGTTCGAACCCGCTGGCCCCGATCCAGAACGTCGTCGACCAGGTTACCGGTACGCTCGGCAGCGGCAACCCGGCCGGCACGCTCAGCAACGCGGTCAACACGATCACGGGCACGCTCGGCAACGTCGGCGGCGCGGGCAGCCCGCTGGCGCCGGTGCAAGGTGTCGTCACGCAGCTCGCGGGCACGCTCGGCGACTCGAATCCGCTGGCGCCGGTGCAAGGCGTCGTGAACCAGGTCGTCGGCACGCTGTCCGGCGCCGGTGGCGGCAGCCCGATCGCGCCGATCACGAACCTCGTCAACGGCCTGCAGAACGCGCTGCCGACGGGCGGCAACGCGGCTGGTGCGCTGACCGGTGCACTCGGCTCGGTGACGGGCGCACTCGGCAGTCTCGGCAACCTCGGTGGCTCGAATCCGCTGGCCCCGGTGCAGGGTGTCGTGAACCGGGTCGTCGGCACGCTGGGCAACAGCAATGCGGTCGGCACGGCCACGAACGCACTGGGTAACGCGGTCGGCTCCGTCGTGGGCGCACTCGGCAACCTCGGCGGCACGAACCCGCTGGCGCCGGTGCAGGGCGTCGTGAACCAGGTGGTCGGCACGCTCGGCAACCTCGGCGGGTCGAACCCGCTGGCGCCGGTGCAAGGCGTCGTGAACCAGGTCGTCGGCACGTTGTCCGGCGCGGCGGGCAACAACCCGATCGCACCGATCACGAACCTCGTGAGCGGCCTGACGGGCGGCAGCAACCCGGCCGGCGCACTGACCGGTGCGCTCGGTTCGGTGACGGGCGCACTCGCGAACGGTCCGGTGGCCCTCGGGCAGGCGGCCGGCGCGCTGTCGGGCGCGGCCGGTTCGACGGCAGCGGCGGGCGGCAGCCTGCTTGGCTCGGGCGCGAACGCGGCCGGCGGCACGGCGGGGGCGGTTGGCTCGCTGCTGACGACGGGCGGCAACGCGACGGCGACGGTCGTCAACGCGGTCGGCACGACGGTGGGCACGGCGCTCGGCTCCGCGCCGGGCCTGTCGGTCACGCCGCATTCGGGCAACAGCGCGCCGGGCAACCCGCTCGCACCGGTGTCGTCGCTGCTCCAGTCGCTGACGGGCGCACTGCCGAGGTAAACGGCCGGACACGCACGGCGGCGCGAGATCGGCCGCCGTGCGCAACGGGTCGCGCAACGCGGCATGACAGGGATGTCATGCCGCGTTGTCCTTTTTGGGGCGCGCTTTCTTTCGTCGTATGAACGGCCGCGGCCGGCGTTCGTCGGCCGACGCGGAATAATCGGCCTCCTTCGTCCGTTTACATACCGAATCCCGGCAGCACCGGCCGGCGGGATAATGGTCGCGACGAAGCCGATCGTCCCGGCCGGTGCCGCCGTGTCGCGATGCCGTGCCAAGGAGAAAGGACATGAAACGGATACTCGTTGCCGCCGCGCTGACGGCGGCTATCGTGCGGCCGGCCGCCGCGGAACCGCCCCGTGCCGGCGACGGCAAACTGGTCGACGAAGATCGCATGACGCTGTACGTGTTCGATCGCGACGCGCCCGGCAAGAGCGCGTGCGACAGCGCGTGCGCGGCCAACTGGCCGCCCGCGCTCGCCGACGCGTACGACAAGGCCGTGGGTGCACTGAGTCTCGTCGCGCGCGACGACGGCCGCAAGCAATGGGCGTATCGCGGGCGCCCGCTGTATCGCTGGAAGCAGGATCGCAAGCCCGGCGACGCGGGCGGCGACGGGATCGGCGGCATGTGGCACGTTGCGCGCCCGTGACCGCATGGCGGTGCGCGAGGCATCCTGATGAGCTATGAATCGGATCTGCTGGTATGGCTGCCGCATCTCACGCGCTATGCGCGCGCGCTGACGGGCGACCGCGCCTGGGCGGACGATCTCGTGCAGGACACGCTCGAGCGTGCGCTGAACCGCCCGCCGCGCGATGGCGGCAACCTGCGCGCGTGGCTGCTGACGCTGCTGCGGCACCGCTTCATCGACCAGTTGCGCGCGCGGCACGAGATCGCGGTCGACGATGCGACGGCGCCGTGGCAAACGATGGCCGCGCCGGCCGGCGAGATCGGCGGGCTGGTGCTGCGCGACGTGCAGCGCGCGCTGTACCGGCTGCCGGTCGAGCAGCGCGAGGTGTTGCTGCTGGTCGCGCTCGAAGAGTTGAGTTATCGCGACGCCGCACAGGTGCTCGGGGTCCCGGTGGGAACGGTGATGTCGCGCCTCGCACGGGCGCGCGGGCAGATGCGCGCGATGCTGTCGGACGAGCCGTCGGCGCACGGCACGCCCGCGTTACGGGTGATCGGGAAGACATGATGGACGAACCGCGCAAACCTTCGAACGACGAGCGGGACGACGATGCGTCGGCGCAACTGCTGTCCGCGTTGCTGGACGGCGAGCTGTCCGGGCGCGAGCGAAACGAGATGCTCGAGCGGGTGCAGGCCGATCCGGAGGAGGCCGAACGATTCGCGCATTATCGGGCGCAGCGCGACGCACTGCAGGCGCTGTTTCCGCTGCCGGGTGCCGCGCCCGCGCTGTTCGTGCAGCGCCGCGCGCCGCGTCGGCGCGGGATCGCCCATGCGCTCGCGGGGCTCGCGGCCGGGCTGCTGATCGGCATCGCGCTGCACGCGGGCTGGGTCGCGCTCGACAGCGAACCGGCGTTCGCCGCGCGCGCGGATGTCGCGTACGCGACGTACGTGGCCGATCGCGAACATCCGGTCGAAGTCGGAGCGGGCGACCCGGAACGCCTCGCCGGGTGGCTGTCCGCGCGTCTCGGGCGGCCCGTGCGCGCGCCGTCGCTCGACGAATACGGCTACGCGCTGCTCGGCGGCCGGCTGCTCCCGGGCGACGCGGGGCCGGCCGCGCAACTCATGTACCAGCGCGCGGACGGCGAGCGCGTGACGCTGTACATGACGGCCTACGACGCACGGCGCGTCGCGCCGCGGGCGATGTCGGCCGGCGACCGCTACACGTATTTCTGGTCGGATCGCGGGATGGGCTACGCGTTGTCCGGCCAGGGCGATGAACGGCGCCTGCGCGAACTCGCGATCGAAGCGTGCGGTGCGCTCGGCGGCCAGACCGACGCGTGGAAGGGGTGATGCGCGCGGCGCCGGTACGGAGCACGAGATGAAGATGACGATGACGAAGGGGCTCGTGCTGATCCCGTTGCTGGCGGCACTCGCCGCGGGCACCGCGCTTGCCCGGGCGGAGGGCGACGTACCCGTGCGCGTGCCCGTCGACGCCGACGGCGTGCAGCGGGTCGCGATCGTCGGCGGCAGCTATTTCTTCCGACCGAACCACGTGATCGTGCGGGCGCACGTGCCGGTCGAGCTGACCGTGTCGGCCGAGCCCGGCCTGGTGCCGCACAGCTTCGAAATCGATGCGCCGCAGGCCGGCATCGCGGTGCACACGGCACTCGGCACGACGCCGAAGACGTTTCGCTTCACGCCGGCGCAGCCGGGCCGGTTCGCCTACTATTGCACGCATCGGCTGCTGTTTTTCAGCAGCCATCGCGAGCGCGGGATGGAAGGCGTGCTCGATGTCGAGGCGGCGCCGTGATCGCCGCGTTGCTGGCCGCGAGCCTGATAGGAGCGAGCATGACCGCCGACCCCGTGACCGTCGCGCAGGCGCATTTCGACCACGTCCGCTCGTACCGCGCGACGATCCGCTCGTCCGCGCGCAGCGGCGAACATACGGAATTCCGCTACGCATACCTGAAACCGGGCTTCGTCCGGATGGATTTCGTGTCGCCGCATCACGGCGCGGTGCTCGCGTACGATCCCGGCGACGGCAAGGTGCGGCTGCGCCCGTTCGGCGCGCATGCGCCGCCCGCGCTGACGCTGTCGCCGTCCAATCCGCTCGTGCGCGACCGCAGCGGCCACCGGGTCGACCGGTCCGACGTCGGCGAACTGTTGCGCAACGTTCATGCGCTGCAGGAGGGCGGCTCGACGGTGACCGAAGGCGAGGAGGCCGTCGGCGGCCGGACCGCGCTGCGCGTGTCGGTTACGGGCGCGCCCGCGCATGCGGTCGACGGCGTGCATCGCTACCGGCTGTGGCTGGATACGGAGGACGGCTTTCCGCTGAAGGTCGTCAGCTTCGCGGACGATGGCGACGTGCCGCTCGAAACCGTGACGCTCGACGACGTCGAGATCGACGTCGCGTTTCCCGAACGCTTCTTCGCGCCCTGAGCGGTGCGCTGACTCATGCCCCTGACGGGCATGCCGGAGGCTGCATGGCGGAATACCGGTTCTCGACGACCTGGCGCGTGGACGCGCCGCTCGCGGCGGTGTGGGATGCGATCTACCAGGTCGACCGCTGGCCCGACTGGTGGAAGGGCGCCGTACGCACCGTCGAGATCGAGCCGGGCGACGTGCGCGGCGTCGGCGCGCTGCACCGGTACACGTGGAAGGGCGCGCTGCCGTACCGGCTGACCTTCGACATGCGCGTGCGACGCGTCGAGCCGCGTCATGCGCTCGAAGGCCGCGCGAGCGGCGCGATCGAGGGCGACGGATGCTGGTCGTTCGCCGCCGACGGCGCACGCACGATCGTGCGCTACGACTGGCATATCCGCACGCACGTGCGCTGGATGAACCGGCTGGAGCCGCTGGGTCGGCCGCTGTTCCGATGGAATCACGACGTCGTGATGCGCGAAGGCGCGAAGGGGCTCGCGTGGCTGCTGGGCGCGGCCGTCGAGACGGACGGCCGGACTTTCCGGCCGTTGCCGGATGCGGGTTGCGCCGATGCCTGAATGCGCGTGAACGTGTGTAAAAGCGCCGAACGCCGAACGCCGAACGCCAAACGCCAAACGCCAAACGCCAAACGCCAAACGCCAAACGCCAAACGCCAAACGCCAAACGCCAAACGCCAAACGCCAAACGCCAAACGCCAAACGCCAAACGCCAAACGCCAAACGCCAACCGCCAACCGCCAACCGCCAACCGCCAACCGCTCAGCGCGCGTACGCCATCACCGCGCCATCCACCACCAGGGCGACACGTTCGCCCACGGCCGGACACCGGTGTCCCGGCACGCGTGCGCGCACGAGCACGTCAGGATCGGCATCGAGGCGCACGACCACGTCGGCATCCTGGCCCGCGAACCGCGCGGCTTCGACGCGCGCCGTATGGCCGCGCGCGGCATCGGCCTGCGTGACCGGCACGATGCCGATCTGCTCGGGGCGCAGCATCGCGTCGGCCGGCCCGTCGGGCAGCGGCGCGACGAGCGGCAGTTCGCCGAGCGCGCAGGCGATGCGCATGCTGCGCACGCGGCCGGCGAGCAGCACGGCCTGCCCGACGAACGACGCGACGTCGCGCGTGACCGGCTGCCGGTACAGCGTCTGGGGCGCAGCCGTTTGTACGAGGCGGCCGTGCCACATCACCGCCACTTCGTCGCCGAGCGTCATCGCCTCGGGCTGGTCGTGCGTGACGAGCACCGATGTCGCGCCCGCCGCGGCGAGCGCATCCGCGACCGCGCTGCGCGTTTCGTGGCGCAGCGACGTGTCGAGCGCGGAGAACGGTTCGTCGAGGATCACGAGCGACGGCTCCGGCGCGAGCGCGCGGGCGAGCGCGACGCGCTGCTGCTGGCCGCCCGACAGTTGCTGCGGCGCGCGGCTCGCATACGATGCGGGCAGCCCGACCATCTCGAGCAGTTCGTCGACGCGATGATGGCGCCGCCGCGCCGCGCGCGGCAGCCCGAACGCGATGTTGTCGGCCACCGACAGATGCGGAAACAGCGCGCCTTCCTGCGGCACGTAGCCGATCCGGCGCGCCTCGGGCGGCAGGTGCAGGTCGGGTGCGGCCACGCGGCGCCCGTCGATTTCGACGGTGCCGCGCTCGGCGCGCTCGAAGCCGCACAGCACGCGCAGCAGGGTCGTCTTGCCGCTGCCGGACGGGCCGAGCAGCGCGAGGCGCGAACCGCGCCGCACCGTGAGGTCGATGTCGTGCAGGACGGTATGCGATCCGAACGATTTGGACAGGCCGTGGATGCGTAGTTCGCTCATGGGCGGTTCCGGGGAAAAAGGGCGGCGCTCAATCGCGCACCGACGCGCGGCCGAGCAGCAGGAACAGCAGTCCCGATGCGCCGAGCGACAGCGCGACGAGCAGCGCCGCATAGGGCGCCGCGGCGGCGAACGCGAGCGTCGCCGTATCGCTCCACACCTGCGTCGCGAGCGTGCGCGTGCCGATGGGCGACAGCAGCAGCGTCGCGTTGAGTTCCGTCACGACCGAGATGAACACCATCGTCGCGGCCGCGCCGAGGCCCGGTGCCGCGAGCGGCAGCACGATGCGCGTGAGCGTCGCGCGCCAGCCGAGGCCGAGCGAGCGCGCGGTTTCCTCGAGCCGGACCTGCACGTGCGACAGCGCGGCGCGCACGCTGACGACCGCGAGCGGCAGGAACAGGATCGCGTACGCGGCGACGAGCGCCGGTGCGCTCTGGTAGAGCGGCTGCAGCAGCCGCACCGTGATCGACACGATCGCCAGCGCGACGACGATGCCCGGCACGCCCTGCACGGTCATCGCCGTGCGCTCGAGGACGGTGGCGACGCGGCCCGGATAACGGACCAGCAGGAACGCGAGCGGCAGCGCGAGCAGCGTCGTGACGGCCGCCGCCGTCAGGCCGTAGCCGGACGACGCGAGCGTGGCCTGCCACAGCAGCTCGGGCGACACGTCGGCCGGCGTGACGGCGGCCGCGCCCTGTTGCGTGAGCCAGTAGCCGATCATCGCGAGCGGCACGCCGAGCGTCGCGGCGGCGAGCGCGGCGAACGCGACGGTGACGGGGCCGCGCAGGTTGCCGAGCGGATAACGCATCGCGACGCGGCGTGCGGCGCGGTGCGTATGACCGTAGCGCGCATGGCCGCGTGCGCGCGCCTCGATCGCGAGGCACAGCAGGCACAGCGCGATCAGCACGCAGCCGAGCAGCGATGCGCCGCCGCCGTCGAACGCGGTGCGGTATTCCGCATAGATCTCGGTCGTGAACGTGCGAAAGCGCAGCAACTGGAATGCGCCGAACTCGGACAGCACGCCGAGCGCGACGAGCAGCATCCCGCCGCACAGCGCGGGGCGCAACTGCGGCAGCACGACGCGGAAGAAGGTATGCCACGGCGAGCAGCCGAGCGTGCGCGCGCTTTCCTCCAGCGCGGGGTCGAGCTCGCGCAGCGCGGCGGCCACCGGCAGGTAGACGAGCGGGAAATACGCGGAGGTCAGCACGATCAGCGCGCCGAGGAAATCCTGCAGGTCGAGGCTCAGCGACACCCACGCATAGCTCGTGATGAACGGCGGCACCGCGAGCGGCGCGGCCGCCAGCGCGGTCCACAGCGGCCGGGCCGGCAGGTCGGTGCGCTCGATGAACCACGCGAGCGCCGTGCCGAGCAGCGTGCATGCGAGGGTCGCGGCGAGCGTGATCGACAGCGTGTTGACGAGCAACTCGCCGACGAGCGGGCGCCACAGCAGCTCGATCGCATCGTCGACGCCGAAGGTGGCCGCGCGGTACAGCGTGAAGCCGAGCGGCAACAGGATCGCGAGCGGCCCGCACGCGGCCGCGGCGACGAGCGCGCGCGACGGGCGCCGCCGGGTCGCGGTGCGCTCGCCGTCGCGCGCGGTGCGCGCCGTGCGGGACACGGCGTCGCTCATGCTCAGAGGAGGCCGGCCTGACGCAGCAGCTTGCCGGCCTGGCTGTCGTCGCCGAGCTGTTCGAACGTCAGCGCCGGCGGGCTCAGTTCGTTGAACGGTTTCAGGATCGGATCGGGGGCGACGCCCGGATGCAGCGGATACTCGAAGCTGACATGGCCGCCCGCCATCAGCTTCTGCGCACGCTCGCTGACGAGATACGCGACGAACTTCTGCGCTTCCGGCTGGTGCTTCGACGCTTTCAGCACCGCGGCGCCGGACACGTTGACGGCACCGCCGACGTCGCCGTGGCCGAAGTGGTGGATCGCGCTGCGCGTCGACTTGTCGCCGAGTTCGGCGTGCAGGCGGTCCCAGTAGTAGTTGTTGACGATGCCGGTCAGCACGCCGCCGCGGTTGACGGCCGCCGTCACGCCTTCGTCGTCGTCGAAGATCTGCGCGTTGGCCTTCAGGCCCTTCAGCCATTGCAGCGTCGCGGCCTCGCCGTGCAGCGCGAGCACCGCGCTCACGAGCGGCAGGAAGTCCGCGTCGCTCGGCGCGACGCCGACCTTGCCCTTCCATTCGGGCTTCGCGAGATCGAGCAGCGACGCGGGCAGCTGCTGCGGCTGGATTTTCGCGGTGTTGTAGACGAGCACGTTCTCGCGCGCGAGCACGCCGACCCAGTTGCCGTCGGCCGGGTTGAAGCGCGCGGGCACCGATTGCAGCGTGGCGCCGTCGGTCTTCGCGAACAGGCCCTTGCGGTCGAGCAGCACGAGCTCCGGCGAGTTTTCGGTGAAGTACACGTCGGCCGGCGTGCGGTCGCCTTCCGCGACGATCTGCGCGGCGAGCGCGGGGCCCTCGCCCGAGCGCACCTTCACGGTGATGCCGCTCTGCGCTTCGAAGTCCTTGACGAGCTGGTTCACGACTTGCTCGTGTTGCGCGTTGTACAGCGTGAGCGTCGCGGCATGCGTGCCGGTGGCGTGCAGTGCGCCGGTCAGCATCAGCGCGGCGGCCGTCGCGGAAATCAGGTGCCGCAGCGGGCGGCTAACGGGTGAAGTGATCATGTCGTTTTCAGCAGGTTGCATCCGGCCGGGCCGGAAAGGTGTGCGTTGGCTTGCGTGGCGCGACGTCATGCGTCGAACAGCGCGGCGCCGATGTACGAACCGGGTTGCGCGCCCGGCGGGCACGCGAAGATCGCGCTGCCGACGTGCGTGGTGAACTGGTTCATGATGTCCAGCTTCGAGAGCTTCTCGTTGATCGGAATGAAGCCCTTGCGCGGGTCGCGCTGGTGCGCGACGAACATCAGCCCCGCGTCGTACTCGGTCTGCTGGCGCCATGGCGGCCAGCGTTCGATGTAGAAGCTCGTGCTGTCGTTGTACGAGTACGCGCGGCGCAGGATCTGCGCGCCGTTGTTGACCTGCGGCGATGCGAGGCGCGCGTGCGAGTTGTCCGGGATCACCGGGTTGCCGTCCTTGTCGGCCGCGTCGAGGTCGAGCGCCTCGAACTCGTCCTTCTGGCCGAGCGGCGCGCCGCTGTATTTGTGGCGGCCGACCACCTGTTCCTGGAAGCCGAGTTCCGTGTTGTCCCAGTGTTCGAGCGTGATGCGGATCCGGCGCACGACCGTGTAGGTGCCGCCGATCATCCATGCCGGACCTTCGCTGCCGGCCCACACGAATTCGTTCATCGCGGCCGGATCGGACATCGGCGGATTCATCGTGCCGTCCTTGAAGCCCATCAGGTTGCGCGGCGTCTCGCCGGGCTTGCCCGACGTGAAGCCGGCCTGGCCCCAGCGCATCTGCGTCGCTTTCGCGCCGAGCCGCACGAGCTGGCGCACGGCGTGGAACGCGACCTGCGCGTCGTCCGCGCATGCCTGGATGAACAGGTCGCCGCCGGTCTTCTCGGGCAGCAACTGGTCGCCGTTGAAACGCGGCAGGTCGACGAGCGCGGCGGGGCGTTGCTTCGCGAGGCCGTAGCGGTCCTTGCCCGCGAGCGCGAACAGGCCGGGCCCGAAGCCGAACGTGATGGTCAGGCGCGCGGGGCCGAGGCCGAGCGCGTCGCCCCCGTCGGCCGGCGCGACTTCGTCGCCGCCCGTCGCGGCGAGCGGTTGCGCGGTGTCGCCGCGCGTCATCCGCGCGGCGGCGTCGGTCCAGGTCTTCAGCAGCGCGATGACGTCCGCGCGCTGCGCCGTCGTCAGGTCGAGCGCCGCGAAATACGCGTGGCGCTGCTGCGGCGTCGCGATGCCGCTCTGGTGCTGGCCGTAGAACGGCTCGACGCCGTCGTGCGCGGGGGCCGGTGCGGCGGCGGGGGCATCCGCCGCCTTCGCGGCCGGCATCGACGCCGCCGCGAGGCCGGCGGCCACCGCCGCGCCGCCCGCCTTCAGGAAGCCGCGCCGTGCGGGGCGGGGCGGCTGGTTGTGATCGTCTGCCATGGTTCGTTCCGTTACTTCGCGAGCAACAGCGTGTTGACGTCGTCCGCGACGTAGTAGAAGCCGTCGCCCTCGGGCGTCATCGCGATGCCGAACAGGTTGCCGTTGCCGGGGGGCGACTGCGCCTTGTCGGTGTTGATCCAGCGCGCGTAGAGCTGCTTGCCGGCGACCGGGTCGATCTCGACGACCTGGCCGTTCTGCGCGTTGGTCGCGAGCAGGTGGCCGTTCGGTGCGGTCGCGAGCGCGAGCGGGCGGCGCAGGAAACCGTCGGCGGTGACCTGGCGGCCGACGCCCGCGCTGGTGTCGCGCGTGAGCGGGTCGTCGATTTCGACGATCCGGTTGCCGATCGCGTCCGACACGTACAGCTTCTTCTGGTCGCCGGACAACGCGAGGCCGGTCGGGCCGACCAGGAACACGCCCTTGTCGGCCTGCGCGCCGAGGCCGCTCGCGACGACCGTTTCCTGCTTGATGACGGGCGGCTTGCCCGCCGGTACGTCGAGATCGAGGCGCAGCACGGTCGCCTGCTTGTAGACGGGCGGGTTGCCGTCCGCGCGGCCGACGCCGAAGCCGGCCATGCTGACGAACAGCGTCGCGCTGTCGCCGCGGTCGACCACGGCCATGTTGCCCCACGGGTCGTTGATGTTCGGGGTCGACCACGTCGATGCGATCTTGCCCTGCGGATCGAGCACGATCAGGCAGCCGGCCCCCTTGGTGTTCGTCGTGCCGTCGTTGCTCGGCGTGCTGCCGACGATCACCCAGCCGGATTTGAGCATCGTCATCGCCGTCGACAGGCCGATGCCGCCCGGGCACGCCTTCAGGTCGCGCGGGATCGATGCGAACAGGCTCAGCTGCTTCGTCGACGGGCGGTAGTCGACGATCGTGCTGCCGGTACCTTGCAGGTTCGCCGCGTTGTTGAAGTTGTCGACGAGCACGTCGCCCGCCTGGATCGTGCCGGCCGACACCGGCGCGACCGCGATTGCGTACGGGTTCTGGTCGCCGTTGTCGGGCACCGTGTTGACGAGCGTGGTGTGGCGATGCAGCGTCTCGAGGAAACCTTGCGGCTCGGCGAGTGCGCCGGCGGCGGCCGTCAGTGCGGCGGCGGCCAGTGCGCCCGTCGCGAGGCGGCGAAGCGGGGCGGATTGAATCATGTGAATCTCCTGGAGGGCGCGCCGTCCGGGCGGCGCGCGAAAAACGGGTAGCGTGGGCGCGTCGCTCAGAACGTGATCGTCGTACGCGCGCCGAGCACGAACGTGTTGCGCAGCGGCTGCGTCGCGTCGCTCGGGTTTTGGCCGGCGCCCGCGTTGAACGTGTACTGCGCGTCGGCCTGGACGATCCACCACGGGTTCACCTGGTACTGGTAGGTCGCTTCGAGCGTCGTCTCGCGGGTGCGCACGCCGTACGGGCCGGTCGCGAACGTCCGCGCGGCCTGGTCGAGGTCGGTCACGTGGTTGCCGACCTGGATGTACGTGACGCCGAGGCCGACGCTGTCGTTGTCGCGGCCTTCGAACGGCGCCTTCAGCACGATTCCCGCATTGGCCGAGAAGCTCACCAGGTTGCGGTCGCCCGGCGCGCCCATCACGCGCGCGAACACGCCGAGGCTGCGCGGGCCGGTCGGGTCGGGGCGCCAGATCATCTGGTCGGCCACCGCGTAGAAGCTGTAGTCGCCGTGGCGCAGCTGCGCGTTTCCGTTCGACGCGGGATCGGAGAGCGACAGCCCGTCGGTGCCCACGTTCTGGTCCGCGAAGCGGCCGTTGTGATACCAGACGCCGATCTTGTAGGTGCCCGGCAGCCCGTTCGAGCGGCCGGTGTCCATTTCGCCGTCGGACGGCTGGTTCAGCGCGTACTGCAGCTCGCCGATATAGAGCGTGCCGTTGTGCAGGTTGAAGTTGGTGCCGCTGAGGTTGTTCGGGTTGTTGCCGAGCGGGTCGCCGTCGAACACGCCCGCGAGCGCGGTGAGCTTCGGCGTGATCTGCGCGCGCACGCGCACGCCGAGGCCCGCGAGCGGATACGCGGGGCCGCCGTTGGGCAGGTCGTACGACGGCAGTGCGGGCCAGCCGAACATCGTGTTGACGAACGTGTTCGCATACGTGCTGACCATGAATTCCTGGTCCAGGCTCTGCTGGCCGATCTTCACGTCGACGCGCTTGTCGAGGAACGACTGCTGGTACCACAGCTCCCACAGGCGCGTCGTGCCCTGCGCCTCGATGCCGCTCGCGGTGTTGAGCGTGCCGAGGTTCCGCGCGCTCAGGTTGGTGCCGTGGATCTGCAGCGCGCTGACGTTGAACGTGCCGCCGGCCAGGCCGATCGCCTTCTGCGTGTCGACCGTCAACGTGGCCGTCGTCAATCCGTCGTACGCGCCGCCGCGGTTCAGGCCGCCGCGCAGGTTCGCGAGGTATTCGCTGGTTTCGGTGATCTGCAGTGTCGCGCCGTACTTGCCGAGCCACGGGCGGATGCCGCCCATGTCGCCGAGCAGGCTCTGGCGCGTCCAGATGCCGGTCCACATGTTGGTCGGCTTCGCCTGGATCGAGAGGTCGGCCTCGGGTGCTTCGGGTTGTGCGTCGACGGGTACGTCGGCGAAAGCGGCGCCGCTCGCGAACGACGCGCATGCGAGGATGGCCGCGCAGGCGGCGGGGCGCATCCGGGCACGGATGCTGTCTCCCTGGAACGACGCAAACTTCATATCAAATCCCTGGTTCTAATTAGTGTGGAGTCCTGCTTGTCGATCGCTGTCCGGACGCTCGGCTCCGATTGGCCAGGGCACGAAGCGAAGCGCAACGCGGCGCATCGTAGGAGTGTCAAATGGGAAAGTCAATGTAAACGAGAATGATTCGCATTAAATTACCGAATGTAATCCAGGGGCTTACGGACAGGGCGTTTGGCGTGTTTAGTGCAGAGGTAAACCGTAAATATCGGCGTAATGAAAATGAATGCTTGGATGCGAAGCGATGGATCCGCGGGGTGGGGCACGGGAGGCATCCGGCTGGGTTCCGGCGATTAATGTCGAGGCTCGTTCAGATTCGGACGGCCCGTGTTGTCGAAGCAAGGCTTCCGGACGAGGCACGCTTCCGTCGTTGAGTCGATGGTTCGCATGATTTTGAATGGCCGGTTATCGCAGGCCGGTGACGGTGATCGCCGAAGGCCGCAAATGCCTCCCTCTTTCTGGATGTGACAATCGTTCAAATCTTGCCGTGTGCGGACGCGTACCATCGTCAATGCTCTGTTACCGGAGCACTTCCCCTCGGATTTGACGCCAAGCTCACGCTTGGCTTTTTTCTGATCGAGGTTTTTTGCGGGGCAGGATGTTTTCGGACGGCATCCGGTCACGACCGATCTCTGGATAACGTTTGTTCAACGACGGCTCGAGGTCTGGTTGAATTTTCAAACCGACACGTCGACGTTGGAAGGGCCCCAGGAAATTCCCGGTTTCCGACGCGCGCCCCATGCAACGTTGGCAAATCGGCATTGAGGCGGTAATGGATATCCAGCGTCCATCTTCCGGGTCCGAGCTGCGCTGCGGAACGTTCACTGCTTTGGACTGCTGATCGGGGTTGCCGTGGAATCGAATCTTGAAGATATCCAGTTGTGCTATGACAAGGCCATCGAGGCTTATAACGCTGGCCAGCCTGAACTTGCTCTTCGGCTGGTCGAAGACGTTCTGAAGGAGTACCCGTCGAGCGGTGATGTCCTGCATCTGAGAGGGCTGATCGCTCTGTCGTTGAATGAGGTTGAGGAGGCCGAGGACTGGTTCACACGGGCTATTGATGTGTCTCCTGATGCCACTTTCTACAACAGCCTGAGCGTGACGCAAGTCCGATTGAACGCGTTTCCTCAGGCGGCAGCAAGCGCGCGAAGCGGTCTGGCGTTTGCCGAAGATCATCAGCCGGATCTGGACACTTCGAAGCTGCTGTATAACTTGTTTATGGCCTTGGATCTGGATGACAAGCCGGAAGACGCCCGTGATATTTGCCGACGCATGATCGAACGTTATCCAGCGCGTCCGGATGCTCATAGCAATCTGGGCGTGAGTTTCTACCAGTTAGGAAAAATCGATCTGGCGATCAATGCGTATCGTCAAGCAATCAAGTTGAATCCAAACCATCTCGTAGCTCACGCCAATCTCGGATATGCATTGCTTTGCGCCGGCGACTATGGGGAAGCGTGGCCACATTTCGAACACCGATGGGCAACCATTCGAGAGGGCGATTCGCCTTCAGGGATCAAGCCTCCTGCTATTTCGATCCGTCGGTGGCTGGGGCAAGCGCTACCGCCAGGGGAAAACCGCCTGCTCGTTTTTGCCGAGCAGGGCTTTGGCGATACGCTGCAATTTTGCAGATATCTCGAAATGGCCCTCGGACATTTCACGGCAGTTGGATTCATATGCCCGAAACCGCTGCGCCGGTTGCTGACCGATTCATTCTGCTCCCGGTGGCCGAATCTGACGCTGCTCGAAGACAAGCCATTCAACGCGCTTCGATGGGACTGGTATTGCCCGCTCCTGTCGATGCCCATGGCCTTCGGAACGCGAGTAGACAACATTCCCGCCAACTTGCCATATTTGCACGCTGATCGGCGACGATCGCGAAAATGGTCATCGAAAGTGGCAACCTTGTTACCAGGGACTTTGCCTCGCATCGGGGTGGTCTGGGCGGGAGGGCATTTGGCCATGCCCGAAGATCGACGGCGCAGTATCAACCTGGAGACGATGGCGCCATTGCTCGCGTGGCCTGGTGCGCACTGGATCAGTCTGCAGAAGGCAGAAGACATTTCGAAAGCGTTGCCCCACGAGAAGTACCCGCATGTAGTCGACTGGATGCACGAGGTGAGGGATTTTGCCGATACCGCGGCCCTCATCGACACACTGGATCTTGTCATTTCAGTCGACACTGCGGTCGCTCATCTTGCGGCAGCCATGGGTAAGCGCGTTTGGTTACTGAACCGATACTCGGGGTGCTGGCGCTGGTTGCGCAATCGTGAAGATAGTCCGTGGTATCCCGGCATGCGAATCTTTACCCAAACCACGCGCGGAAACTGGACCGAGGTAATCGAGCGCGTCTTGTCCGAACTGGAGTTCAACGCTACGGCTTTGTCGGCCGAGAGGGCGCATCGGCGCGACTAGTCGACCAAGTGGAGCAAGCGGAACCGTCTCTCGTGCCATTTCAGCGGGCGGTTTTCGGGGGGGCAGGCGACCGTGCCGGGCGACGCGAACGCGTGAATCGTCGAGAGTCCGCTCCAATCTGATGATGCTTCGGTATCTTGGGTGAAGTCGGGTTCTTGGAATATTACTCTGCATTCCTGATAGTTTGGGTGGCAAGAAATTGAAGCTGACCTATTCCCCGAAGATCAACGAAGAACCTCTTTACAGGCAACAAGTGAGATCGCCGCAGATGCGTTCGGGGATCGTCGAAAGGCTCGGTTTGCCGTCGCGACTCGAGATAGCCAACGACCGATGCGCCTCGTCATGCCAACGGCAACTTCATCGCGATCCACGGCATCAAGAGCGTCGCGACCGTTCCGTGGCCGGCCATCGGGCGATCGAATCGCGTCGAGCCTTTCGGGTGTGATTCGAGCGTCCATGCACGGTCGCCCGTGCGGCTCGATTGGCGCATTCGTTCAAACGATGCAGGGGGAGGCGCAGAAATGAATAAGGCAATGCTCGGAACGTGCGGACTTCTGATCTGCGGGCTTGTCGTGACGCTGGTGGTTGTCCTCGAAACGGCACCGAAACCGCGGGCGAAAATCACGCAGGTCGCGGCCAAACCGGTGAAGGTGAGGTGAGGATGCGTGTCCTGTTGACATTGTGGGGGAGCGCGATTGCGCTGGCCGTCTGCGTGGCCTGGCTAGCCGATCGCCCCAAACATGGTGAGCTCATGCCCCTTGCGGCTCGACTGATTCAAGGTTCGACGAAGCCGGTGACCAGGCCGCCGCGCGAGCAGGCTCGGTAACGGCGGTTCGTGCAGTCCCCCGTGCCGGTCACGATCGTACCGATGCCAGAAACGACGTTCCGATGTGAGGTTGAAAAATGCAACATTCCCTGTATCGAATTCTGAGCGTCACGGCGTTCGCCTGGAAATTGGCGGTACCCGCTGAGAGGGTAACCGTCGGCAACGGCGTTTCGATCAACGATGCCGGCTGCCGTATCGTGCAACCAGCACATGGTTTGCGCAGCGGTCAGGGTGACACCATTTCCTGACTGCAAGCCCTCGGTGTTCACCCGGCAGGAACGCGGCTTGACAGCCCCTCGGTCACGTAGGTTGTCTTTGGCGCGGGTACCGGCAGCCGCTATTCTGCATCGTGCGTGAGGTTGGGATCGAGCAACTCCAGCCGATAACCGTGATTGTAGACAGCGCGAAGTCGAACGCCGTTTTCGGGGCCGATTCGCAACTTCGATCGCACACGATAGATATGCGTATCGAGCGTTCGAGAAATATGGTCGCTATGGCGGCCCCATATCGACTTGATCAATGCTTCTCTTGGCATCGCGCGGCCACAGTTTTGAAACAGGGCGACGGCGACGTTGAATTCTCTCGATGTCAGTTTGATCGGCTCATCGCTCAGGAACGCGGTTTCGGTCACGAGGTCCAGACGATAACGCCCAATGTTGATCGATGTTGGCGTTGCGTTCACTGGATAGGCACGCCGCAGGAGCGCGCGTACTCTTGCGATCAGTTCATGGCGACGAACGGGCTTGACCATATAGTCGTCGGCACCTGCATCGAGCGCAATGACAAGCTGCTCCTCGCGCACTCGATTCGTCAGGAACAGCACGGGGAGATCTCTGCCCACTCGCGCACGAATCCAGGCGAGGACTTCCAGTCCGGAAATATCCGGCAGGTTCCAGTCGAGCACAACCAGATTGAAGTTGTCGGTTTCGAGGAGGCGTATGGCTTCCGCACCCCGTGTGGCGCCTCGGACATCGAACCCTTCGGCGATCAGGGAATCGCGGATGAACGCCGCCTGTGCTGGCTCGTCGTCAACGGCAAGAATCTTCATTGGCACCATTTTTATCGTGTCGTTTAAATCCGGGAATACCCTCGTGCATGGGGTGGTTTGGTGGCCGGATTTAACTGAAAGTAAATTGAAACAATATGCCTGGGCCTCGTGCGCCTGGATGGCATGACTGATTTGCGAAATAGAGTGGCATTTTTTGGCTGTTTTTTTGTCAACTTTTATGAACGGAATAAATTCTAGGGCGTGATTGATTCGTGACAAATGTTGTCAATTTCAATTTGCCCTCCATATAGCATGCTTCATGTGGATTGATGAAGCGGGTGCGATTGCCTTTCAGGCGAATTTGCCGTCTGAATGGTTTGTATGACGAAATAGATGTGGGTCATTCGCCATTGATGGCGTTGAAGCATCCGGAAATATTTTGCGGCTGATAGCGATGGACAGGCGAGTGGCGAGCGGTTACCAGATTGCCGTCTCGATCAGAGTCTATTTCCAAGAATGGCGAGACGTGATTATCTAAATGCGTAACCTGGAGTCGTATCGGCGGTATTTGGAGAGACGGGCGAAGCTGGAGTCGCGGATTGCCGAGGAGCGGCGAGCGGCTGCGGAGGAAATTTTGCTGGAGATCAGATATTGCGTCCGCGAGTTTGGTTTTTCTCCTGAGGATATTTTCGCGGTCGATGTCCTGCGTCGTGCGACCAAACGGCGCCCCCGCTATTTCGATCCCGTTAGCGGAGCAACGTGGTCAGGGGTAGGTCGTGCGCCTGAATGGATTCGCGATAAAGATCGCAAGCAGTTTGAGATATCCAATTTTGAGCGTGAGGATTGAGGCATTTGATCTTTGCATTGAAGTGAAGGTCGGCGGTCTGGTGTGCCGAGTCGTTTCCGTGGCTCGCCAAATCGGATATCAGACTCTGTAACGCTGTCGATCGCCTGTATCAGGGGATACGGGCGCGGGTAGCGGCATCTGTTGATGCCGAAGGTCGACAAGCTGCATCCGATAGTTGTTGTCGCGAAATTCGGCATGAGCGGTCAGTCGGTTTGCAATCGGGCCGCATGCTTTGAGGGGCGAGATGATCGCGGTGGCCGTGCGTACGGCCTCGATCGAAACGTCGACGCGTGAGCAAATCGCTTGCCACCTCTCGGTTGACTTCGATCCGTTGCGGTCGAGGCATTTCGATAAGCCGGGCGTAGCGCTCAACAGGGAGGGCTTGATGGTCAAACACACCAGGATGTTGCACAAAGAATGCGACAGACAGCTATGTGTCGCGGAGCAGGTCAGTCTCGACAAGTTATAGCGGGCCGTGCATGACGTCCCGATCCGCCGGTGTCGTCTCCACGAGGCTGGCTTTTGTGGATCGTCGTAGGTCAAGCGTAGCGGGTTCTCGGGAGGCTTGCGTCAAGAAATCGAACCGTACGAACTATCGACGCATTGTTCCTGGCGCTCCAGGCCAAGGCGCGAACGGATTGATCCGTGTCACTACTGTACGCACAACATCACCGGCCTCAACGTCGTCCGCTTCTTTGGCGATTCGCTCGCCGAGGATGACGAGCGTCCAACCATGATCGCGATCGATCACGGCAATGACGAAACGGCGGGAAGCCAGTCGATGTCAATTAATAAGTTTTACTGAATATAAACGTGAAAAAAAAAGAGCGCCAGGCCAAAAAGTTCGAGATCGTGTGGCGACACTTGAAATATGGATGGTGACGCTTCACCCCACGAACCATGAGAGCCGTTGACGCCAAGCATGCCAATCCGATGATCGGCGAGGGTGTCAAATTCTAATAAAGTAATATCGGATACCTAATCACTATGAATAAAATTTATCGAAGCATATGGAATGAGGCGCTGGGTGTGTGGGTGGCAGCATCCGAGCTGACGAACGCGCGCGGTAAGGCTTCCAAGAGCATTTTCGAGCAGGGACGTATGAACTCGTCTGGCCAGAGCGTATGCCGTGTGCCGACGATGCGGCTTGCGCATGGCGTGTTGGGATTTCTGGCTGTGGCAGGAATCTTGACCGTGGGCATGTTGCCCAACGAGGCGTGGGCGGGGGCGATTGAGAATTGTAATGGCACTCCTTCGTCCACGGCGTCTATTAGCGGTTCGAACATTAGTGTAACGAGTGTTAACGCTGTCAACGGTGAGGGGGCCTGCGCAAGCGGAACCTCGGGGGTAGTCATCTCGGAGAATCCGAGTGCCAACGGCGGTGTAACTGGCACCAATGCCTACATGTTGGTCGGGGGGACCGCAAATAACCCCACCGGTGCGATTACACTGTACGGCCCAAGCGGCATAACGCTGAACGCTGGTACGAGCGGCACTATTAACCTGAAAAACACGACGTCGCTGAACAACAACAAGATCACGAATTTGGCGCCGGGTACGAATCCGACCGATGCGGTGAACTTTTCCCAATTGACGTCGTTGTCGACGTCGACGTCGACGGGCTTGTCGTCGGCCAGCAGCTCGATCGGCTCGCTGTCCACGTCGACCTCGACCGGTTTGTCGTCGGCGAATAGCTCGATTTCTTCGCTGTCCACCTCGACCTCGACGGGTATCAGCTCGTTGTCGACCGGCCTGAGCTCGACCAATAGCTCGGTGTCGTCGCTGTCGACTTCGACGTCGACGGGGCTGTCGTCGGCGAACAGTTCGATCGGCTCGCTGTCCACCTCGACCTCGACGGGTATCAGCTCGCTGTCGACCGGCCTGAGCTCGGCCAATAGCTCGGTGTCGTCGCTGTCGACTTCGACGTCGACGGGGCTGTCGTCGGCGAACAGTTCGATCGGCTCGCTGTCCACCTCGACCTCGACGGGCATCAGCTCGCTGTCGACCGGCCTGAGCTCGACGGATAGCTCGGTGTCGTCGCTGTCGACTTCGACGTCGACGGGCTTGTCGTCGGCGAACAGTTCGATCGGCTCGCTGTCCACCTCGACCTCGACGGGCATCAGCTCGCTGTCGACCGGCCTGAGCTCGGCCAATAGCTCGGTGTCGTCGCTGTCGACTTCCACGTCGACCGGCTTGTCGTCGGCGAATAGCTCAATCTCCTCGTTGTCCACTTCGACCTCGACGGGTCTGTCGTCCGCTAACAGCTCGATTACGTCGCTGTCGACCTCGACGTCGACTGGCTTGTCGTCGGCGAACAGCTCGATTTCTTCGTTGTCCACGTCGACCTCGACGGGGATCAGCTCGCTGTCGACCGGTCTGAGCTCGACCAACAGCTCGGTGTCGTCGCTGTCGACTTCCACGTCGACTGGCTTGTCATCGGCGAATA
Organism: Burkholderia cepacia ATCC 25416; assembly: GCF_001411495.1. Classification (NCBI taxonomy): domain Bacteria; kingdom Pseudomonadati; phylum Pseudomonadota; class Betaproteobacteria; order Burkholderiales; family Burkholderiaceae; genus Burkholderia; species Burkholderia cepacia. Next base: position 1,762,294 of record NZ_CP012981.1, read on the forward strand.
GCTCGATCTCCTCGTTGTCCACCTCGACCTCGACGGGCATCAACTCGCTGTCGACCGGCCTGAGCTCGACGGATAGCTCGGTGTCGTCGCTGTCGACTTCGACGTCGACGGGCTTGTCGTCGGCGAATAGCTCAATCTCCTCGTTGTCCACTTCGACCTCGACGGGTCTGTCGTCCGCTAACAGCTCGATTACGTCGCTGTCGACCTCGACGTCGACTGGCTTGTCGTCGGCGAACAGCTCGATTTCTTCGTTGTCCACGTCGACCTCGACGGGGATCAGCTCGCTGTCGACCGGTCTGAGCTCGACGGATAGCTCGGTGTCGTCGCTGTCGACTTCGACGTCGACGGGCTTGTCGTCGGCGAATAGCGCGATTTCCTCGCTGTCCACGTCGACCTCGACGGGTCTGTCGTCCGCGAACAGCTCGATCACGTCGCTGTCGACCTCGACGTCGACTGGCTTGTCGTCTGCCAACAGTTCGATCGGCTCGCTGTCCACCTCGACTTCAACGGGTTTGTCGTCGGCGAATAGCTCGATTTCTTCGCTGTCCACGTCGACCTCGACGGGCATCAGCTCGCTGTCGACTTCGACGTCGACTGGTCTGTCGTCGGCCAACAGCTCGATCTCCTCACTGTCCACGTCGACCTCGACGGGCATCAACTCGCTGTCGACCGGTCTGAGCTCGACGGATAGCTCGGTGTCGTCGCTGTCGACTTCCACGTCGACCGGCTTGTCGTCCGCGAACAGCTCGATCACGTCGCTGTCGACCTCGACGTCGACGGGTTTGTCATCGGCCAACAGCTCGATCTCCTCGTTGTCCACGTCGACCTCGACGGGCATCAACTCGTTGTCGACGGGCCTGAGCTCGACCGACAGCACGGTGTCGTCGCTGTCGACCTCGACGTCGACCGGCTTGTCATCGGCCACCAGCTCGATCTCCTCGCTGTCCACGTCGACCTCGACGGGTATCAGCTCGCTGTCGACAGGCCTGAGCTCGACGGATAGCACGGTGTCGTCGCTGTCGACCTCGACGTCGACTGGCTTGTCATCGGCCAACAGCTCGATCTCTTCGTTGTCCACGTCGACCTCGACGGGTATCAGCTCGTTGTCGACCGGCCTGAGCTCGACCAATAGCTCGGTGTCGTCGCTGTCGACTTCCACGTCGACGGGCTTGTCGTCGGCCAACAGCTCGATCTCCTCGTTGTCCACGTCGACCTCGACGGGCATCAACTCGTTGTCGACGGGCCTGAGCTCGACCGACAGCACGGTGTCGTCGCTGTCGACCTCGACGTCGACCGGCTTGTCATCGGCCACCAGCTCGATCTCCTCGCTGTCCACGTCGACCTCGACGGGTATCAGCTCGCTGTCGACAGGCCTGAGCTCGACGGATAGCACGGTGTCGTCGCTGTCGACCTCGACGTCGACTGGCTTGTCATCGGCCAACAGCTCGATCTCTTCGTTGTCCACGTCGACCTCGACGGGTATCAGCTCGTTGTCGACCGGCCTGAGCTCGACCAATAGCTCGGTGTCGTCGCTGTCGACTTCCACGTCGACGGGCTTGTCGTCGGCCAACAGCTCGATTTCTTCGCTGTCCACCTCGACTTCGACGGGCATCAACTCGTTGTCGACCGGCCTGAGCTCGACCGACAGCACGGTGTCGTCGCTGTCGACCTCGACGTCGACGGGCTTGTCGTCGGCGAATAGCTCGATTTCTTCGCTGTCCACGTCGACCTCGACGGGCATCAACTCGCTGTCGACGGGCCTGAGCTCGACGGATAGCACGGTGTCGTCGCTGTCGACCTCGACGTCGACGGGTCTGTCGTCGGCGAACAGCTCGATCTCCTCGCTGTCCACCTCGACTTCGACGGGCATCAGCTCGTTGTCGACCGGCCTGAGCTCGACCAACAGCTCGGTGTCGTCGCTGTCGACTTCGACGTCGACCGGTCTGTCGTCGGCCAACAGCTCGATCTCTTCGCTGTCCACCTCGACCTCGACGGGCATCAACTCGTTGTCGACGGGCCTGAGCTCGACGGATAGCTCGGTGTCGTCGCTGTCGACTTCGACGTCGACCGGCTTGTCGTCGGCGAACAGCTCGATCTCCTCGTTGTCCACCTCGACTTCGACGGGTCTGTCGTCCGCGAACAGCTCGATCACGTCGCTGTCGACCTCGACGTCGACGGGTTTGTCATCGGCCAACAGCTCGATCTCCTCGCTGTCCACGTCGACCTCGACGGGCATCAACTCGCTGTCGACGGGCCTGAGCTCGACGGATAGCACGGTGTCGTCGCTGTCGACCTCGACGTCGACGGGTCTGTCGTCGGCGAACAGCTCGATTACGTCGCTGTCGACTTCGACGTCGACCGGCTTGTCGTCGGCGAACAGCTCGATCTCCTCGCTGTCCACCTCGACTTCGACGGGCATCAGCTCGTTGTCGACCGGCCTGAGCTCGACCAACAGCTCGGTGTCATCCCTGTCGACCTCGACATCGACCGGCTTGTCATCGGCCACCAGCTCGATCTCCTCGCTGTCCACGTCGACTTCGACCAGCATCGGCTCGCTGTCCACCGGCCTGAGCAGCACGAACAGCACGATCCTGTCGCTGTCCACCTCGACGTCGACGGGTATCGGCTCCTTGTCCACGGGTCTCAGTTCGACCAACAGTTCGATGACGTCGCTGTCCACGTCGACCTCGACCGCGATCGAAGCCGCGAAAACGCACTACTACAGCGTCAACGACGGCGGTACGCAATCCTCGAACTACGCCAACAGCGGGGCGACCGGTCTCTACTCGCTGGCCGCCGGCGTAGCCGCAACTGCCGCGGGCGCAAGCAGCGTCGCGGTCGGCTACGGCTCGAACGCACAATCGGACGGCTCGGTCGCGATCGGTCAAAGCGCATCGGCAACAGGTGGCAAGGCCGTGTCGATCGGCTCCGGCAATACCGCGAGCGGCGACGGCGCGGTCGCGATCGGCGACCCGAGCGTCGCGACCGGTACCGGCGCAGTCGCGATGGGTGCGAACGACACGGCGACCGGTACCGGCGCAGTGGCGCTCGGCAACGCGAGCACGGCAACCGGCAACAGCGCGCTCGCACTCGGCAACTCGAGCCAGGCCACAGCGGACAACACGATCGCACTCGGCAACCAGGCCACGGCCAGCGCCATCGGCGCGCAGGCCTACGGCTCGGGCGCCACGGCCAGCGCCACCAACGCGCTCGCGTTCGGATCGAACGCCACCGCGAACGTCGCCAACTCGATCGCGCTCGGTGCGAACGCGGTCACCGACAATGCGGTCGCGGTGTCGAGCGTCACGGTCGGCGGCGTCACGTACTCGGTCGCCGGCACCAGTCCGGTGGGCGTTCTGAGCGTCGGTGCGCCGGGCGCGGAACGCCAGATCACGAACGTCGCTGCCGGCCAGGTCTCGGCCACCAGCACGGACGCGATCAACGGCAGCCAGTTGAACGCGACGAACCAGGCGGTCAACAACCTGTCGACGTCGACCGCAACGAACGTCGCATCACTTTCGACGGGTATCAACTCGCTGTCGACGGGCCTGAGCTCGACCAATAGCAACGTGTCTGCGCTGTCCACCTCGACCTCAACCGCGATCAACGCGCTGTCGACATCGACGGCGGCCGGTCTCAGTTCCCTGTCCACCGGCCTGAGCACGACGAACAACAGCGTGGCCTCGCTGTCGACTGGCGTGACGAACATCAACAACCAGTTGAGTCAGCTTTCCACGTTGATGACGACGAACACGACGAACACCGCCGGCGTCGCCGCCGACATGAACGGCACCGGCTCCGACAAACCAACCGTCACTGCCGGCTCGAACTCGGTGGCAATCGGCGCGAATTCGAACGACGGCGGTCGCTCGAACGTGGTGTCGGTCGGCAGCGACACGCAGCAGCGCCAGATCACGAACGTCGCGCCGGGTACGCAAGGCACCGACGCGGTGAACGTGAACCAGCTGACGCAGGTGCAGACGACGTTGTCGACGGCACTGTCGGGCCAGCAGGCGCAGATCAACTCGCTGGGTTCGCAATTGCAGCAGACCGACCAGATGGCGAAGCAGGGTATCGCAGCCGTCGGCGCGATGGCGTCGATCCCGCAGCTCGATCGCGACGCCAACTTCGGGATGGGTGTGGGCACGTCGACCTTCCTCGGCCAGAAGGCGATGGCGGTCAACATGCAGGCGCGCATCACGGACAACCTGAAGGCGTCGATCAACGGCGGCTTCAGCGGCGGTCAGAAGGTGATCGGCGCCGGCATGCTGTATCAGTGGAAATAATTGCATGTTCGCGCACGGCCGACTGAAAGCCCGGAGCGGGAGCAAGGCGTATCGGCGGGCACCGGAATTTCGAGTGCGTGCATTGGAGATCGCTGTGGATGGTGCGGCCGTGCGTTGCAATACCGATGATCTTGTCGAAGACGCGGAGCGTGGATTGGCGCGGAAGGAGTTCTTTTTCGTTTATCAGCCAAAGCTCCGCCTTCAGACCGGATTGTTGTCCGGATTCGAGTCATTGATACGTTGGCAGCATCCGGAGCGCGGCGTGTTGATGCCGGCGGCGTTCATTGACCTCGTCGAAGATTCGCATCTGACAGGCCGATTCACTGATTATGTGGTCGAGGAGTCCGCGCGCGTGCTCGCCGGTTGGGCTGCGCTCGGCTATGACGATTTGTCTCTGTCCGTCAATTTGCCCGCTCATGAAGTCACGCGGCCGGGAATGGCAAGAAGACTGGCGCTCGTTCTGGATTCCTACGCCGTCCGTGCCGCGAATTTTCAGATTGAACTGACGGAGTCCATCGATCCTGGCCCGATAGAGGCACTTGCCGCGGCCGTGTCATCGATTCGAGATCTTGGGGCGAGCGTTGCGATCGATGATTTTGGTTCGGGGTGCTGGTCGTTGACCAAATTGCATGGCCTGGCTGTCGATACACTCAAGCTGGATCGATCCTTCATGCGCGACGTTCATGAAAGTGCCGAATCGAGAGCGATGGTCGAAGCGCTCGTCGAGCTTGGGAGCCGCTTGAAGAAGAACGTCGTCGTGGAGGGTGTCGAAACCAGGGCTCAGTTCGAGTGGCTGAGAGAAATGATGCAGATTGATTGCCAGGGATACTACATCTCCGAACCCGTTCGAGAGGAGCAGGTGGATCGATTGATCGAACGATGCGGAATTCCGGGGTGAAGCGAGGGCGTTGTTGTTCAGGGGGAATCCACTTGACCGCGGCCTGGCAGGGCGTGACGAGTGTGGCACTCCGTGACGGGTCGACATGGGCGGGGTGTCCATGCGATGCCTTCAGGGGATGATGCCGTTGCGTCAAAACCGGCTCGCTTACGAGCGAGCGTGCGCATTATTTGCCGGGCACAGGCGCAGGCTCGACTCATCGAAGGCGCGGGATCGAACGTGCCATGTGACGCATGAAAGGACAGGGCGCAACCTTGAGTCGATATCGCGAATCGAAACCGAAAAGTACGATCAGGCCGATACGCGTGAGTGATGCGGTTCAAAGTCGCGAGTAAAGCAATCTCGCGTGAATGCGTCGATATAGTCCATCATCAAATCGGATGAGCGTCCGGCTTCCTGCTCGTCACCGGCAGCGACTGCTCGCGCGACTCTCGTGTGCTGCAGGCTCGCCGACGGCAAATCATCCAGCTGCTTGTGATACATGAAGTAAAAGCGTCGCGACAGGGCATGTAACGGCGCGATGGCCTCGGCGGCGAACCGATTCCGTGAAAACTGCGCGATGAGTTGATTGATCGCATAGACGCATCTCAAGTAGGCGACGACGTCTCGAGATTCGCCTGCCGCGTCGAGTTTTTTGGCGATTTCGCGGATCTGTTCGCGCTCCTCTGGCAATGACCGCCGTGCAGCGCGTTGCGCGATGAGGCGTTGGAGTTCACGGCGCGTTTCGAGTACGAGCAACTGATCATGAATGTTCGGGACGGTGATCATGATGCCGTGTCGTGGAACGATCTGAAGGAGATGCGACGCAGCCAGTCGTTGCGCGGCCTCGCGAACCGGCGTTCTCCCGGTATTCAGCTTTTCTGCGAGAGAGGCCTCGGACCAGACGCTGCCGGGTGCAAGCTCCAGCGTGACGATGAGTTCCTCGAGTTTATCGTGGGCTTGTTCGGCCAGGGTACTGCCAGTCAGTCCGTTCATTTGCCTAAGTGTTTGCCTGAAGAATATCACTAACATATTAGTCAGGTCCCCCCTTGTTTTCAACTCGAGACTTAAAAAGGGCAAGGTCAAGGAACGGGTTTACCCCCCTTTGATCTCTGGCAGGTGTCTCGATATCCTACTGATATGTCAGTAACATTTGAGTGGCATGGTATGTGGATGCGCCATTTCAAGCCAGGACGGGCCATGAGTTTGCTCGACGCGTCGTTCGCTATCGAGGCCGGCATGAAATGGCAATCCAGGCGCCGGCTTGCCTGGCAGGCTCGCGACGGTCTGCCAATCCGCATCGTCGACGCCGCTCTTTGGTGTTGGGCACGGAACAGCGGGTACTTGGAGAAGTTGATGACGGGCAAGGTTGCAAGGTCGTGTATCGCTGGATTTTGAGGTTGATGTTGGGGTGAGGCGAGGTTGGTTTCAATCGGTCGGCATTATCAAAAACAAGACATAAGTTCAGACCTGTGTATTCAGGCGATCGATTTGGAGTGCGATGAAAATCATTCGGGTCGACGAAGGCTGGGGGTGTTATGAGTATCTTGTTAGTGGAAGGGGATCACGATCAGGCGTCGGCCCTTGAAAGGGCGCTGCGCGGGTCGGGTCAGGAAATTTTCCGGGTGTGCGATAGCACGCGGGCTGTTCAGTTTCTGAAAAAGGAGAGGGTCGAACTCATTGTGCTCGATTGGCGAATTCCAGATGCCAACGGCCTGAATTTGCTGCACTGGATTCGGGCCAACGTCGGAGACGAACCGGTCGTTTTGTTCCTTGCCGCGAGAACGCTTGAAGCAGACGTTGCCGCCGCGCTGGACGCAGGAGCCGACGAGTACATCGGCAAGCCGTTCCGCGAGATCGAGTTGGCCGCTCGCGTCAACGCGCTGTTGCGTCGAAATGGCCGCAACAAGAAACCCGACAGCAGGGTCGAGGTCGGAGCGTATGTGTTGAACCCGCTGGCGCGCACAATCGCCGTGCACGGAAAGATCATCGACTTGACGGCAAAGGAATTTGCGCTGGCAAATTTCCTGTTCACCAACATCGGGAGCGTGCTTTCCCGGGATTCCCTGTCGACGCTGGCGTGGGGGCGAGCGCTCGATGGAACATCGCGGAGCCTCGACACGCATATCTATCGACTTCGACAAAAATTGGCGCTTCGTCCGGAAAACGGGCTTCAATTGAGTGCCGTGTATACGCATGGCTACCGGCTCGATATGGTCGACGACTTTTCGATGGCGGAGAATTTTGCGGCCCGCGGCCCGGTCCCGCAGCGTGCGATTGTCGAGAGCCCTGCTTCCGCGCTGGTTTAGACAATTCCGGGAGATTCGTCCGTCTAATTGTGTGAAGGTGATCCGGGCTGCTCTCGGCGGTTATCGCGCGGGCAGCCCGCTTCGCGCCGGCGATTTCGTGGATCCGATGCATGACGTGTCGACGGGCGGGTCGTCCGGGTCCTGTGCGATTCCGTGCGCCAGCCATGGCGCAGCAAGATGATGAACTTCTCTTGTCCAGAGGGGACGAATGCGGGGCAGTGCTTCCTCCCCGCAAGCGCAGTGGGGTATCCGTACCCCATATAATTTGCCTGGGTTTGCCCGGATACGCGGGATATCCCTGAGGGATCGTGGCCGTGCGGTTTTCCGGTGGGGACGGATCGAGCAAGTGGCGCGCGGCGTCTTCCCGGTTTCTCGGGCTGTCGCCCGGGTTTATGTCCAAGCTATTGTTTTTGCAGGACATATCGGGGGTGTTCCTGGTTCGTCGAGGTTGCCCTGGGTTCACGTTCGGGTGAGCAACGTTCGAGGTCGAGCGGGCTTCGCCGGCCCGAAAAAAACCGTCATTCCCCCTTCTTGAATTTGTCAAAACCCGTCCATATAATTAGCACTCGCTGCACGAGAGTGCTAACAATTCTCTGCCGGGCGATAAGCCGGGCAGATTCCCTAAGCGTTCTTCAATCTCAGTCAAGAGAGGAGTGAATATGAACCTTCGTCCTTTGCACGATCGCGTGATCGTCAAGCGCCTGGATCAGGAAACCAAGACCGCCTCGGGCATCGTGATCCCCGACGCCGCTGCTGAAAAGCCGGATCAGGGCGAAGTCCTGGCGGTCGGCCCGGGCAAGCGTGACGACAAGGGCGCCCCGATCGCGCTCGACGTGAAGGTCGGCGATCGCGTCCTGTTCGGCAAGTACGCAGGCCAGACCGTGAAGGTCGACGGCAACGAACTGCTGGTCATGCGCGAAGAAGACATCATGGCCGTGGTCAACGCCAAGTAAGCGTCCACCGACGGTACATATTCCCAAGAATTCAAGGAGTTAGAAGATGGCAGCTAAAGACGTCGTATTCGGCGATTCCGCCCGTTCGAAGATGGTCGAAGGCGTGAACATTCTCGCCAACGCAGTCAAGGTCACGCTGGGTCCGAAGGGCCGCAACGTGGTGCTCGAGCGCAGCTTCGGCGGCCCGACGGTCACCAAGGACGGTGTGTCGGTCGCGAAGGAAATCGAGCTGAAGGACAAGCTCCAGAACATGGGCGCGCAAATGGTCAAGGAAGTTGCTTCCAAGACCAGCGACAACGCAGGCGACGGCACGACGACGGCAACCGTCCTCGCGCAATCGATCGTTCGCGAAGGCATGAAGTACGTCGCATCGGGCATGAACCCGATGGACCTGAAGCGCGGCATCGACAAGGCAGTCGCAGCGGCTGTCGACGAGCTGAAGAAGATCAGCAAGCCGTGCACGACGAACAAGGAAATCGCACAGGTCGGCTCGATCTCGGCGAACAGCGACACGTCGATCGGCGATCGCATCGCTGAAGCGATGGACAAGGTCGGCAAGGAAGGCGTCATCACCGTCGAAGACGGCAAGTCGCTGGCCGACGAACTCGACGTCGTCGAAGGCATGCAGTTCGACCGCGGTTACCTGTCGCCGTACTTCATCAACAACCCGGAAAAGCAAGTCGCCGTCCTCGACAACCCGTTCGTGCTGCTGCACGACAAGAAGGTGTCGAACATCCGTGATCTGCTGCCGGTGCTCGAGCAAGTCGCGAAGGCTGGCCGTCCGCTGCTGATCATCGCGGAAGACATCGAAGGCGAAGCGCTCGCAACGCTGGTCGTGAACAACATCCGCGGCATCCTGAAGACCGTTGCGGTCAAGGCGCCTGGCTTCGGCGATCGTCGCAAGGCGATGCTGGAAGACATCGCGATCCTGACGGGCGGCCAAGTGATCGCCGAAGAAACCGGCCTGACGCTCGAGAAGGCAACGCTGGCAGAACTGGGCCAGGCGAAGCGCATCGAAGTGGGCAAGGAAAACACGACGATCATCGACGGCGCAGGCGAAGCCGTGAACATCGAAGCACGCGTGAAGCAAGTGCGCGCGCAAATCGAAGAAGCGACGTCGGACTACGACCGTGAAAAGCTGCAAGAGCGCGTGGCCAAGCTGGCCGGCGGTGTTGCAGTGATCAAGGTCGGCGCAGCGACCGAAGTCGAAATGAAGGAAAAGAAGGCACGTGTCGAAGACGCACTGCACGCAACGCGCGCAGCTGTGGAAGAAGGCATCGTGGCAGGTGGCGGCGTTGCGCTGATCCGCGCTCGCACCGCGATCGCAGGCCTGACCGGCGCGAACGCCGACCAGAACGCCGGCATCAAGATCGTGCTGCGCGCAATGGAAGAGCCGCTGCGCCAGATCGTCACGAACGGCGGCGAAGAAGCCAGCGTCGTGGTGGCGGCAGTTGCTGCAGGTACGGGCAACTACGGCTACAACGCAGCGACGGGCGAGTACGTCGACATGGTCGAAGCCGGCGTCGTCGACCCGACCAAGGTCACGCGTACCGCACTGCAGAACGCAGCTTCGGTTGCAGGCCTGCTGCTGACGACGGACGCAGCTGTTGCCGAACTGCCGAAGGAAGACGCACCGATGCCGGGCGGCATGCCGGGCGGCATGGGCGGCATGGGCATGGACATGTAATCGACTTCGGTCGATGGTGTCCGGAGCGCGCAGCGATGCGCGTTCCAGCCAAAAGAAAAGACCCGCAGCGATGCGGGTCTTTTTTTATTGGTGCCGTTGAATCGGCGGCGGGCGCGGGACGGCCGGGTGCGGCAAGGATCGCGCTGCGAGTTCGCCGCGACGGCGGGACGTGCCCGCCGTGTCCGGCTCAATGCCGGTGCGACGTCCTCGGCACCGGGTCGACCTTCACCGCCGGCGGGGTATCCGCGTCTTCATTGCTGCGCGCCCAGAAGAACCGGTCGGGCAAATACGCGCCCATGCCGGGCCGGAACGCGTCACGCACGGCCTGGTACAGGTATTCCTGTGCCTCACGAACCGCTTCGGGCGGCTCCTGGCCGTTCGCGAGCAGTGCCGCGATGGCCGCGCCCAGCGTGTCGGTGATGCCCATCAGCCGATGCGGCGAACGATCCCACATGTCCTCGCGCAACTGGCCTTCTTCGCCGTACAGCGTGTTGACGAGCCGATGCGAGCCGGTCTCGGACGACAGGATGTACTCGCAGCCCTGCGACAGCAGGTGCGACACGGCTGCGTCGAGATTCGGCGCCTCGGCGTCGCCGTCCGGCTGCGCGAGCGCGATCAGCGTCGCGTAGTCGGCAACCAGCAGCGTGGTTTGCGGCGCGAGCAGGTCGGCGATCGATTCGCGCAGGTCGTCGGCGGCGAGCACGTGTTCGTCGTCGAGCGTGAAGTCCGGCGCGAGTACGAGCGGCACGCCGTCGTAGTCGGCGACGACCTCGGCGATCGCGCTCACGACTTCCGCACGCGTCGCCGCGCCGATCTTGAACGCGGCAACCGGCATGTCTTCGAGCAGCATGCGCGCCTGGGCGGCGACCACGTCGGGATCAAGGCCGGTGACTTCGTCGCAGGCGGCCGAGTCGCGCACCGTGTAGCCCGTCAGGACGGACACGCCGTGACAGCCCATGCTCGCCAGGGTCATCAGATCGGCTTGGAGGCCGGAGCCGCCGGTGGGATCGGACAGGCCGAAGGTGAGGACGATCGGAGGGGCGTTGCTGGACATGTAAAAATGGGGCAAGAGAAAAACGGGAAAGCGACGGACATGCGGACGGCGAGGCGAAATGGGCGTTTTCGGCCCTGTGTTGCCCGGCAGGCCGCACTTTTCAGCCATTATGCGGCGGAATCCGGCCCGCACGACGGATTTTTTAGCGCAGCGCAACGTAGTCGCCTTACTCCAGCGCGATTGCTAGGCAGTCCGGCCCCGACACGGTACCATCATGGCTCCCGAATTTACCGACTTTCCCGACGCGGCTTAAGATGGAATACAAGAGCTGGATGTGCCTGATTTGTGGCTGGATTTATGACGAAGAAGCCGGGCTGCCCGAAGAGGGCATCGCCCCGGGCACGCGCTGGGAAGACGTCCCGATCAATTGGACGTGTCCTGAATGCGGCGCCCGCAAGGAAGACTTCGAGATGGTCCAGATCTGACCGGACCCTCGGCCCACGGCACACCGCTCAGGCCTCGCATCGGCCCGGCGCTCGCGCGCCGAGGCCTGCGCGAGCGACTTGACGATGACAGGCGCGCGTGTGCATGAGGCCCGAACCGGCGAACGTTCCCCACCCTGACGCATTGCCCAACCCGCGCGGCGGGGCCGTGCGCGCGGCCGACGCGTGGCTTGCGGCGGCTACCGACGCATTCGAGCGTCGCGACGACGCGGCCGCGCCGCTGTCCGCCGCGGCGGCCGTGCTGGCGGAAGCCGGCTGGCTGCCGGCCGCGCGATTCGCGGGGCAGTTGTCGGCCGCCGTGCCGCTCGTCGCCGTCGAGCCGACTTCGGCCGGCTGGCGGGCCGCGCTGCGCGATTTCCGCGCGGCCGTCGGCCGCCACAACCTGCGCGAGCTCGCCTGCTCGCCCGTTCTCTTCGAACATTTCCGTGCTTTGCGCGCGCAAAGCGCCGCCGACCTGCGCGCGAGCGCGCCGCTCGACGCGCTCGCGCTCGTCGGCCGCGCGGTGCCGCCGGCCACGCTGCGCGCGTTGCCCGATGCGTTTGCGACCCGGATTCGTGCCCGCTACGAACAGGCGCTGCTTGGCGTGCTGCGCGCGGGACACGGCGCGCCCGATGCGGCACTCGCCGAACTCGACGCGATGCTGGCCGTGCTGGCGGGCGACGATCCCTACGATTTCTGGCGGCTCGCGGCCGCGTGCGTGCGCGCGCTGCGCGCCAGCGGCGCGCCGGAACTGAAGCGCTTTCTCGCGCGGACGAACCTGCTGCTCGGCGAGCACGCGCAGGGCCGGCGCAGTGCGCCGCCGGAACTTGTGCGCGAGACGGTGGCGCTGCTGTGGCGCGATTTCGCGCTGTTCGGCGCCGCAGCCGAGGATGTCGCACTCGTCGACGTGCTGCACGACTACGGGCTGACGGTCGACTGGCACGTCGCCGGCACGCCCGCATCGGAGGCGCTGTGGGAGGCCGATGCCGCCCGGGCCGAGCACGATGCGGTTGCCGCCGCGCCGACCCGCGCGCTTGGCGTCGTGACGGTCAATGCGCATGCCTATGAGGATTTCCTGCAGACGGCCGATGCGTCGATGGCCGACCTCGCTGCCGATCCGGCCGCGGCCGACGCGGGGGCCGCGTGGCACGCGTCCGGCGCTGCCTACCGGGTCGGTACGGCCGCATGCGCGCTCGGGCTCGGCCATGCGGCGCTCCTGGCCGACACGCTGGGCCTGGCGTGGCGGCGTGCGGCGCACGGCGTGCCGCTCGCCGACGGCGGCCTCGATGCGCACGGCCACGCGTCCGACATGCTGCGCGCGGCGCTGCTGAAGATCGCCGCCGGCGTGGCGCCGCCGGACCTCACCGCGGCGTCCGGCGCGCTCGGCGCGGCGCTCGGCCGGGCCTGACGAACAGGGGGACGAGCAAGGGGATGAACACGCGGCGGCGGCCCTTGCCGCGCGGGCCTGCAACACGCTGCCGACAGCGCCCGCGCGCGTGTTAGAGTGCCGTGTGATCCGCGCGCGCCGTTGCCAGCGCGGCGCGGCGTTGCTTGTTGATCGCGGCCCGGTCAGGCCGCGGCGTCTTTGCTAAAATTCAAACCATGTCAAAGCCTTCCGATCGCATCAATCTCACCAACCAGTTCCTGATCGCCATGCCGAACATGGCGGATCCGACGTTTTCAGGAACGGTGGTCTATCTTTGCGATCACAGCGAGCGCGGTGCGCTCGGCCTCGTCATCAATCGTCCTACCGACATCGACCTCGAATCGTTGTTCAACCGCATCGACCTGAAGCTCGACATCGAGCCGCTGCTGCACATCCCGGTGTATTTCGGCGGCCCGGTCCAGACCGAGCGCGGTTTCGTGCTGCATGAACCGGTGGAGGGCGCGAGCTACAACTCGTCGATGTCCGTCGAGGGCGGGCTGGAGATGACCACGTCGAAGGACGTGCTCGAGGCGGTCGCGACCGGCAACGGCCCGAAACGCTTCCTGCTGACGCTCGGGCATGCGGGCTGGGGGGCCGGGCAGCTCGAGGAAGAAATTTCCCGCAACGGCTGGCTGACGGTTGCAGCCGATCCGCGCATCGTGTTCGACACGCCGGCCGAAGAGCGCTTCGAAGCCGCGCTCGGCCTGCTCGGCGTCAGTTCGTCGATGCTGTCCGGCGAAGCAGGGCACGCATGAGTGGCGCGAGCGCGCGCGATGCGACGCTGCTCGCGTTCGACTACGGCGAAAAACGTATCGGCGTCGCGATCGGCAATGCGCTGACGCGCTCGGCCCGTGCGCTCGTCGTGATCCAGAACCTGAACCGCGAACACCGCTTCAAGGCGGTCGGCGACCTGCTGGCCGAATGGCGGCCGGACGCGCTCGTCGTCGGCCTGCCGATGCATCCGGACGGCACGCCGCACGACATGACGCAGCAGGCGAAGCGCTTCGGCAACCAGCTGAACGGCCGCTTCGGGCTGCCCGTCACCTGGGTCGACGAGCGTTATTCGTCGGTCGAAGCCGAGGCCGGGCTGCGCGAGCGCAACGTGCGCGGCCGTGCCCGGGCCGAGATGCTCGATGCCGAAGCCGCGCGCGTTATCCTTCAACAGTATCTCGATCAATTGTCCGACCATGAGCACCATTGACGCCGAGGCGCTTTACCGCGTCCTGCTCGACCAGATCCGCGCCGCGTACGGCACGGCTTTCGCCGAACCGGGCGGCCCGCGGCTCGCCGGCATTCACAGCGGCGGCGCATGGCTCGCCGAGCGCCTCGCGCTCGATCTCGGCGCGCCGGCGTTCGGCGTCGTGAACGTCGCGCTGCACCGCGACGATTACGCGAAAAAGGGGCTGCACAGCCAGGCCAGCCCGACGTCGCTGCCGTTCGAAATCGACGGCGCGCGCATCGTGCTCGTCGACGACGTGTTGTATACCGGGCGCACCGTGCGCGCGGCGCTCAACGAGCTGTTCGACTACGGCCGTCCGGCCGCGGTCGAGCTCGCGGTGCTCGCCGATCGCGGCGGCCGCGAGCTGCCGGTCGCCGCGCGCTTCGCGGGCGGCACGCTGGACGTGCCGGCCGGCGCGACGCTCGTGCTCGCGCGCGACGACGCGCAGTTCACGCTGCGCGTCGAGGCGCACGGCGCCTGAGCGGCACGCGAACCGTATCCCGGGCCGCTGGTTTGCACCGCGGCCCGTTTGCATAGTTGGAATCACGCACACCATGACCACCGACACCACTGGCCGCACCGGCAATCCCGCTGCGGCCGCGAGCCCCGACCGGTTCCGCTACGGCTTCCTGAAGGGCAATCCGCAGCTCACGAAAAACGGCGAGCTGAAGCACCTGCTGTCGATCGAGGGCCTGCCGCGCTCGATCGTCACTCACATCCTCGATACGGCCGAGCAGTTCGTCAGCGTGACGGACCGTGAAGTGAAGAAGGTGCCGCTGCTGCGCGGCAAGTCCGTGTTCAACCTGTTCTTCGAGAACTCGACGCGTACCCGCACGACCTTCGAGATCGCCGCGACGCGCCTGTCGGCCGACGTGCTGAACCTGAACATCAATGCGTCGTCGACGAGCAAGGGCGAATCGCTGCTCGACACGATCAACAACCTGTCGGCGATGCATGCCGACCTGTTCGTCGTGCGTCACGCGTCGAGCGGCGCGCCGTACCTGATCGCCGAGCACTGCGCACCGCACGTGCACGTGATCAACGCGGGCGACGGCCGTCATGCGCACCCGACGCAGGGCCTGCTCGACATGTACACGATCCGTCACTACAAGCGCGACTTCACGAAGCTGCGCGTGGCGATCGTCGGCGACATCCTGCATTCGCGCGTCGCCCGCTCCGACATCCACGCGCTCACCACGCTCGGCGTGCCGGAAGTGCGCGCGATCGGCCCGCGCACGCTGCTGCCGGGCGGCCTCGAGCAGATGGGCGTGAAGGTGTTCCACAACCTCGACGAAGGGCTGAAGGGCGTCGACGTGATCATCATGCTGCGCCTGCAGAACGAGCGGATGAGCGGCGCGCTGCTGCCGTCGGCGCAGGAGTACTTCAAGACCTGGGGCCTGACGCCCGAGCGCCTCGCGCTCGCCGCGCCCGACGCGATCGTGATGCACCCCGGCCCGATGAACCGCGGCGTCGAGATCGACTCGCAGGTCGCCGACGGCCCGCAGTCGGTGATCCTCAACCAGGTCACGTTCGGCATCGCCGTGCGGATGGCGGTGATGGGCATCGTCGCCGGCAACAGCGACTGAGCCCGCTTTCGCGCATCCTGATCCAGGCACTCAACGCATTCAACGCATTCACAGACAGCGCATGAAGATTCATATCAAAGGCGGCACGCTGATCGACCCGGTCGCCGGCACCGAACGGCAGGCCGACGTTTTCGTCGCGGACGGCAAGGTCGCCGCGATTGCCGACGCTGGCACCGCCGCGCCGGCCGGTTTCAACGCCGAGAAGACCATCGACGCATCGGGCCTGAGCGTCGCGCCCGGCCTCGTCGACCTGTGCGCGCGGCTGCGCGAGCCGGGCTACGAGCACAAGGCGACGCTCGCGTCCGAGATGGCCGCGGCCGTCGCGGGCGGCGTCACGACCCTCGTCTGCCCGCCGGATACCGACCCCGTGCTCGACGAGCCGGGCCTCGTCGAGATGCTCAAGTTCCGCGCACGCAACCTCCAACAGGCGAACGTGCATCCGCTCGGCGCGCTGACGGTCGGCCTCAAGGGTGAAGTGATCACCGAGATGGTCGCGCTGACCGAGTCCGGCTGCGTCGGCTTCACGCATGCCAACGTGCCGGTGCGCGACACGCAGGTGCTGCTGCGTGCGCTGCAGTACGCGAGCACCTACGGCTACACGACGTGGCTGCGTCCGCAGGACGCATTCATCGGCCGTGGCGGCGTTGCCGCGAGCGGCGCGCTTGCGTCGCGGCTCGGGCTGTCCGGCGTGCCGGTTGCGGCCGAGACGATCGCGCTGCACACGATCTTCGAACTGATGCGCGTGACGGGCGCACGCGTGCACCTCGCGCGGCTGTCGTCGGCGGCCGGCCTCGCACTCGTGCGCGCGGCGAAAGCCGAGGGGCTGCCCGTGACGTGCGACGTCGGCGTGAATCACGTGCACCTGATCGATGTCGACATCGGCTACTTCGATTCGCAGTTCCGGCTCGATCCGCCGCTGCGCAGCGAGCGCGATCGCGAAGCGATTCGCGTGGCGCTCGCCGACGGGACGATCGACGCGATCTGCTCCGACCACACGCCGGTCGACGACGACGAGAAGCTGCTGCCGTTCGGCGAAGCGACGCCGGGCGCGACGGGGCTCGAGCTGCTGCTGTCGCTGACGCTGAAGTGGGCGGACGAAACGCGTACGCCGCTCGCGCAGGCGCTGCGCCGCATCACGTCCGCGCCGGCCGACGTGCTGCAGCTGCCGGCCGGCCGCCTCGCCGAAGGCGGCGCGGCCGACCTGTGCGTGTTCGACCCGCGCGCGCACTGGCGCGTCGAGCCGCGTGCGCTGAAGAGCCAGGGCCACAACTCGCCGTTCCTCGGCTACGAACTGCCCGCCTGCGTGCGCACGACGCTCGTCGCCGGACAGATCGCGTTCGAGCGCCCCTGAACCACGCCGGACCTTCGCCATGATTGCCCTTCGCAAGCTGCGTCTCGTCTTTCACCTGTTGCGCGGCATGGCGATCGTCGCGCTGCGTTTTTCGCACGTCACGCCCGCGCGGCGTGCCGAGATGACGCGCCGCTGGTCGCTCAAGCTGCTGCGGATCTGCGGGATGCGCCTCGTCGTCCACAACGACGGCGCGCGGCTTGACGCGAGCGCGCTCGTGGTCGGCAATCACGTGTCCTGGCTCGACATCTACACGATCAACGCGTGGCGGCCGACGCCTTTCGTGTCGAAGGCCGAGGTGCGGCAATGGCCGGTCGTCGGCTGGCTCGCCGAGAAGCTCGACACCGTGTTCCTGCAGCGCGAGAAGCGCACCGAGGCGATGCGGGTCATGCACGAAATGGCCGAGCGCCTGCGCAACGGCGGGCTGATGTGCGTGTTTCCGGAAGGCACGACGACCGACGGGCAGGAGCTGCTGCCGTTCCATGCGAACCTGTTCCAGGCCGCGGTATCGGCGGGCTGCGCGGTGCAGCCGATCTGCCTGATGTACGAGGACGCGCAGCGGCGGCAGTCGGTCGCGCCGGCCTACACGGGCGAGCTGGCGCTCGGCAAGTCGCTCGACATGGTGTTGCGCGGTGGCCCGATCGTCGCGCATCTTTACGTGTGCGAGCCGATCGCGCCGGGCTGCGACCGGCGGGCGACGTCCGCCGCGGCGCGCGATGCGATCGCGGCCGCGCTCGCGACGCTGCAGGAGAAGGTCGGCAAGCCGTCGGCCGAGTCGCTCGCGGAACTGGCGAAGCATGCGTATCCGGCGACCGAGGTCGGTGCCGGCGCGGCAGGCAACGAGGCGGCCGACGCACCCGTGCCGGGGCGAGAGGGCTGACGCGTTGGGGCCGACCCACCTCCGGCCCCGCGAATCAGTCTCTCGTCACTCTCCGCCCGGTGAGCGGCACGCTTCGCACTGCACCTGCGTGACCGTTCGCTGCGCCGGATCGGCCGTCAGCCGCACGGCCGACAGCTGGTTACCCCACACACACCCCGAATCGAGCGCGACGAGGTTCTCTCGCAGCATCAGGCCGAGCGCGGCCCAGTGCCCGAACACGACCGTCACGTCTTCCGTGCGGCGCCCCGGTACGTCGAACCACGGCAGGTAGCCGGGCGGCGCGCTGTCGGGGCCGCCGTTCGCCTTGAATTCCATCGCGCCGTCGGGCGTGCAGAAGCGCACGCGCGTGAATGCGTTGAACGCGACGCGCATCCGGTCGCGTTTCTTCAGGTTGGGACTCCATCGATTCGGCTCGTTGCCGTACAGCTGCTGCAGCGTATCGCGCCAGTCGGGCGCGCGCAGCGCGCGCTGGAGTTCGTCGGCAAGTTCGAGCACCAGCGTGGTGTCCCACTGCGGCAGCACGCCCGCGTGCACGAGCAGCATTCCGTTTTCCGCATGCACGAACGGGCGATGGCGGACCCAGTCGAGCAGCGCGTCGGCGCCGGGGTCGTCGAGGATTTCGCCAATCGTGTCGCCCGGGCGCTCGGTGCGCAGGCCGGCGGAGACCGCAAGCAGGTGGAGGTCGTGATTGCCGAGCACGACGGTCGCGCGCGGGCCGAGGTCGACGAGCGCACGCAGCGCGGCGAGGGAGCCGGGGCCGCGGTTGACGACGTCGCCGGCGATCCATAGCGGGGTGTCGGCAGGCGGGGACAGCTTGTCGAGCAGCGACTGGAGAGCGGAATGACAGCCCTGGATGTCGCCGATTGCGATGGGGGTGCGGGTCATGAGAGGTAGGTTGTTACAAATCCTGACGCGGGTCGAAAAAGGATGCGATCGCTGCAACTCAACTGCGAGCGTATTCGGGGAATTTTAACGTATTGATTTGAATGAATATTTTTTCGGGGGAGGGTCCGGGGCGCTGTTTCAAGTTGTTAGCGACGTGGATTTTGACCCAACCCGCTTCTTATAATTGGTGGCCCTTCAACAAAATTAGCATTTCATGGTTTTGAGGGTTACGGTCAGCAGTTAGAATGCCCGCCTTGGGGGGACGTGCACGTCATCGTCGCGTCCGGAGTTCGTGGCGGCTCGCGCTTGAGGCACGCCATGCATGACTAGAGGGAGCCTCATGATTCTGGTGACGGGCGGCGCGGGTTTTATCGGCGCCAATTTCGTAATCGACTGGCTTAGTCAATCCGACGAGGCCGTGCTCAATGTCGATAAATTGACCTATGCAGGCAACCTTCGCACGCTGCAATCGCTGAACGGAAGCCCGAAGCACGTATTCGCCCGCGTGGACATCTGCGACCGCGCGGCACTCGACGCGCTGTTGGCCGAGCACCGGCCGCGCGCGATCCTGCATTTCGCGGCGGAAAGTCACGTCGATCGCTCGATTCACGGTCCGGCCGAGTTCGTTCAGACCAACGTCGTCGGCACCTTCACGCTGCTCGAGGCCGCGCGCCAGTACTGGAGCGCGTTACCCGACGCGGAGCAGGCCGGCTTCCGGTTCCTGCACGTGTCGACCGACGAAGTGTTCGGTTCGCTGTCCGCGACGGATCCGCAGTTCTCTGAAACGACACCGTACGCGCCCAACAGCCCGTACTCGGCGACGAAGGCGGGCTCCGATCACCTGGTGCGTGCGTATCACCACACGTATGGCCTGCCGACGCTCACGACCAACTGCTCGAACAACTACGGCCCGTACCAGTTCCCCGAAAAGCTGATTCCGCTGATGATTGCGAATGCACTCGCGGGCAAGCCGTTGCCGGTCTACGGCGATGGCCAGAACGTGCGCGACTGGCTGTATGTCGGCGATCACTGCAGCGCGATTCGCGAAGTGCTCGCACGCGGCACGCCGGGCGAGACCTACAACGTCGGCGGCTGGAACGAAATGACGAACCTCGACGTCGTGCATACGCTGTGCGATCTGCTCGACGATGCCCGACCCAAGGCACAAGGCACGTATCGCGACCAGATTACGTACGTGAAGGATCGTCCGGGGCACGATCGCCGTTACGCGATCGATGCGCGCAAGCTCGAGCGCGAACTCGGCTGGAAGCCGGCCGAGACGTTCGCAACCGGCCTCGCGAAGACGGTCTCCTGGTATCTCGACAACCAGGCGTGGTCGGACGAGGTGGCTTCGGGCGAATACCGCAAGTGGGTCGAGACCAATTACGCAGCGCGCGTTTGACAGGAGAGGCGATGGCACGCAAGGGCATCATTCTCGCCGGCGGTTCAGGCACACGGCTCTATCCGATCACGCATGCAGTATCGAAGCAGCTGCTGCCGGTGTACGACAAGCCGATGATCTACTATCCGCTGTCGACGCTGATGATTGCCGGCATCCGGGACGTGCTGATCATCTCGACGCCGCAGGACACTCCGCGCTTCGAGTCGATGCTCGGCGACGGCAGCCAGTGGGGGATGAATATCCGGTATGCGACGCAGCCGTCGCCGGACGGGCTCGCGCAAGCGTTCGTCATCGGCCGGGACTTCGTTGGCAACGAGCCGTCGGCGCTCATCCTCGGCGACAACATTTTCTACGGGCACGATCTCGCGAAGCAGCTCGAGCGGGCCAGCGCGAAGGATACGGGCGCGACCGTATTTGCGTATCACGTTCAGGACCCCGAGCGGTATGGCGTGGTCGAGTTCGACCGCGAATTCCGCGCGATATCGATTGAAGAGAAGCCGGCAAAGCCGCGTTCGAGCTATGCGGTCACGGGGCTGTATTTCTACGACAGGCAGGTTTGCGACATCGCAGCCGACATCAAGCCGTCGGCGCGCGGCGAGCTCGAGATCACCGATGTCAATTCGCGCTACCTGGCGGCGGGCCAGCTCGACGTCGAGCTCATGGGGCGCGGTTATGCGTGGCTCGATACGGGTACGCACGATTCCTTGATCGAGGCGGCGACGTTCATCGCGACGCTGCAGAAGCGTCAGGGGCTCATGGTTGCGTGCCCCGAAGAGATCGCGTACCGCCGCAACTGGATCGACGCGGAGCAGGTGCTGAAACTGGCACAGCCGCTCGCGAAGAACGCCTACGGGCTGTATCTCCGGAACCTACTCACCCATCAGGTCGCATGGCAATCCACGTAACGTCAACGGCACTGCCCGAAGTCAAGCTTATCGAGCCGAAGGTCTTCGGAGACGCGCGCGGGTATTTCTACGAGAGCTTCAACGCGCGCGAGTTTGCGGAGCACGTCGCTCCGGGTATCGAGTTCGTGCAGGACAATCACTCGCGGTCCGCAAAAGGCGTGCTGCGCGGGCTGCACTACCAGATCGAACACACGCAGGGCAAGCTGGTGCGCGTGGTTGAGGGCGAGGTGTTCGACGTCGCAGTCGATGTGCGCCGCAGTTCGCCCAATTTCGGCAAGTGGGTCGGCGTGACGCTGTCCGCCGACAACCATCGGCAGCTTTGGGTTCCGCCGGGGTTCGCGCATGGCTTCCTTGTGGTGTCCGAGTCTGCTCAGTTTCTCTACAAGACGACCGATTATTGGTTTCCCGAGCACGAGCGCAGCATTGTCTGGAACGATCCGGACATCGGGATCGCGTGGCCGCTGGATGGCGAGCCGCTGCTGGCCGTCAAGGATGCCGCGGGCATGCGGTTGATGGACGCAGATCTTTTTGAGTGAGGTCGTGATGAATTCCGAGTCGACGATCCTCGTAACCGGTGTCACGGGTCAGGTAGGTTTTGAACTGCTGCGCTCGCTGCAGGGGCTCGGCCGCGTGGTGGAGTGCGACCGCTCGATGCTCGATCTGTCTGATCTCGACCGGATCCGTGCTGTCGTGCGGGCGTTGCAGCCGGCCTTCATCGTGAATCCGGCTGCCTATACGGCCGTCGACAATGCAGAGGACGACGTCGATGCGGCAAGACGCATAAATGCCGATGTGCCGCGGGTCCTGGCGGAAGAGGCTGCGCGCAGCGGTGCGGTGCTGATTCACTACTCGACCGATTACGTGTTCGACGGAGCCAAGGCGGGCGCGTATACCGAGACCGATGCAGTGAATCCGCTGAACGTGTATGGGATGACCAAGCTTGAGGGCGAGCGTGCGATCGAGAACGCAGGGTGCGCGTACCTGACCTTGCGAACCAGCTGGGTATACGGGCGACGTGGCAGGAATTTCTTGCGCACGATGCTCAAGCTGGGCGCGGAGCGACCCGAATTGCGTGTGGTTGCCGACCAGGTCGGCGCGCCGACCTGGTCGAAAACAATTGCAGCCGCGACTGCGCACATCCTCTCCAAAGGGCTGGCGGCCCATGATGAGGCCTGGTGGCAGGCGCGCTCCGGAACCTATCATCTGAGTGCGGCCGGCGAGACGTCCTGGCACGGTTTCGCCAAGGCGATTCTCGGCATCGCGATGGGGGATGACGCACCCGCTGTGGTGCCGATTTCCGCGAGCGAGTTTCCGGTGCGCGCACGTCGCCCGGCGAATTCGCGCTTGTCCCACGGCAAACTCGCCGAGACGTTCGGCTTGCACCTGCCCGATTGGGAATACGCGCTGGGCCTCTGCATGGCCGACTGAAAGGGATCGCCGGTGGTCGGACCCCTGCATCGCCAGGTATTGACCGGGCGCGTCAGGGTAACGGGCAGTCGAGCAAGCGGCGGATCCCGTCACCGAGTTTTATCGTCTTGTCAGCCTTGCGTGCCGAAGCGAACCGCGATCGAGCGGGGATAGAACGATAGAACACTAGCCGAGAATGCCAGTTGCCGCGAAACGGGCGGCCCAGCTGTTTGCGCTCCGGATCCGCGATACCTCGTCGTGCGTCGTCCGGTATTCGAGTGCCTCGACAACGATTGAAGACAGGTTCTCGGATCCGCTCGAGAGGAATGTACCGGGTTCGTCGCACCGTGTTGCCATTTCTCCGAAGGGGGTCGAGATGACCGGTAATCCGAGCGCTCTGTACTCGTAATACTTGATCGGATCGACACCGTCCGTGAGCGGGTTGCGCAGGAACGGAATCAGGCCGACGTCGAAGTCCGACATCGCGGCAAGAGCGGCGGCGTGTTTCAGCGGCGGAAGAATCTGCACGTTCTCGGGCAGCGCGATTTGCGGGGGATGGAATAACGGCCCGATCAATCGAATCGTGTCCGCGGGGCGGCATTGCGCAAGCGCAGCGAGCCATTGCCAGTCGAACCAAGGCCCCATGGTGCCCAAGTAACCCAGTACATGCGGCCCGGCATGATCCGACGTCTTTTCGCGGAACGCCGGAAGGACGGCTGGATCGAGCCCGTTGTGGACCAGCCTGGCGTCAGGCCGAATACTGCTCCAACTCGAGCGCAAGCCCGAAGACGATACGAAAACCGTGTCGACCTCGCGCGCGACAGCGAGTTCGGTGCGTTTCATCGCCGAGCGCGAAACGCCTCGATAGAACGACGGGAAGTCGTCCATCCTGTCGTAGAGCGACCGGGCGGGACGAGCCGCTCGTAACAAGTCGAGCGCGAGCCCGGACGGCTTCCCGACCGCGAGAAGCGTGTTGCGCTCGGCGCAGAATTGCACGACGCGACGCGTGATGTCACGCCATCCGAATCGATTGATTGCGGTGCCGAGGGGCAGTGGCTCAAGCGGAAGGCTGCGGATGCGGACGACGTCGAGCCAAGGCGGCGCGGCCGTATGCGCGTCGGACTTGCCTTCGCCGGATGGACGGCGCAAGTCTTGAAGCATGGGCAGGCGGGTTGGATACGGATCGATCCAGAGCACACGGCCATGGGTTTCTTGATGAAACCACTCGACGAACTTGTGAGGTCGCTGTGCAAAGCTGCTCCATGGCACCGGCGACAGATAGACGAGTTGTTCGATCACACGCATTGTTCCCGGATGACGTCGAAAATCCGCTGGGCTGCCTTTCCGTCACCGTAGGGCGAAACGCCGCGTGCAACCTTGCCGTATTCGTCGGCGTTGTCGAGCATCAGTTGGACCGCATTGACGATCGTATCGGTTTGAGTGCCGACGAGCCTGACAACACCGGCTTCGACAGCTTCCGGGCGCTCGGTCTCGTCGCGCAACACCAGAACCGGTTTGCCCAGAGCTGGTGCTTCTTCCTGCACGCCGCCCGAGTCGCTGAGGATGAGGTACGAGCGCTGCATGGCGGCGACGAACGGCACATAGTCGAGCGGCGGGCAGAGTCGGATCCGGGCGTGGTGCGACAGCAGTTCGCGCGTCGTACGCTGGACGTGCGGATTGGGATGTACGGGAAACAGCACCTCGATGTCGTCGTTGGCGTCGACAATCTGGCGAATGGCATGGCAGATCCGTTCGAGCGGGGCGCCGAAATTCTCCCGGCGATGCGCGGTGACCAGAATCAGCCGTTTCGTGTCGTCGATATCGACGCCGCAGGACGGATGTGTCCGCAAGACAGTGTGAAGCGCGTCGATGACGGTGTTCCCGGTCACCCAGATCTGGTCGCTGGGGATGTTTTCATGCAAGAGGTTGTCGCGCGAACTCTCTGTCGGCGCGAAATGCAGCCTTGCGAGGCGCCCCGCGAAAACGCGGTTCATCTCTTCAGGAAACGGATTGCCGAGATCGCGGGTACGCAGGCCTGCTTCAATATGACCGAACGGTATATGCCGATAGAAGCATGCAAGCGCCGTGGCCATGACCGTCGTGGTGTCGCCTTGTCCCAGTACGAGATCGGGACGCTTGTCCACGAGCACGGCATCGATACCGTCAAGCAGACGCGACGTCAGGCTGGCAAGCCCCTGATTCGGACGCATGATGTCGAGATCGACATCCGGTTTGATATCGAAACAGGTCAGGATCTGGTCGAGCAGATCGCGGTGTTGCGCGGTCGCGAGCACGTGCACCTTGAATCCCGGATCCGCTCGCAAACGCAGGATGACCGGCGCCATCTTGATGGCCTCCGGTCGCGTACCTACGACGCACAGTATGGTTCTAGACATGCTGTCGCTACGAATCAATCGATGTAGTCCAGATAGAAATGCGAGTAATCGCGCCACTTCTCCTTGAAGTAGTTCGCGTTGCGAAGGAATAGCTTGCGATAGGCCTCGCTGCCGCTGTCGGCGCCGGTCGTTTGATGGGGCTGATGGCGGATTCCGGACAAATCCCGGTAAGTGACCTTCATTCCGAGTGCCTTGACCTGGAAGCACAGGTCCGTATCTTCAAAGCAGGTCGGGTCATAGAAGGTATCGAATCCTTGCGTCGCATCGAACGTGCGCCGACGCATGAAGAAGCCGCTGGTACCGAGGAAGCCGATGTCGGCACGATAGCCGTCGCGGATTGCCGCCGCGTTCATCGCCCGATTCGGACAATAGTCGGCGATCATGCCGCCGAGATCGGTGCGCGTGGCGTCGAACCAGCCTGCATTCCATCCGATGACGCCGACGCTCGCGTCGTTTTCCAGGACGTGCAGCGCTTCCTCGAAACCCGACGCGCCCACAAACCACTGATCGCTGTCGAAGAAGACGATGTACTTGCCCGTGCTGTGCTGAACGCCGAGATTACGTCCCGACGAGCAGCCATTCTCCGGGTTGCGGACCAGCCTGACGTTGGGAAATTCGCGCTCGACGAGCTCTGCACCACCATCGGAACTTGCGTTGTCGACGACAATCACTTCCGCTATGTACGGCGCAGCATGCTGGAGCAGGGTCTGCAGGCAGCGTGCGATGATGCCCGCGTTGTTGTGAATCAGGATAACGACGCTGACGTCGTGCCGGGGCTGCGGCGGGCACAGCTGCTCGACGCGGCCGAGCCAACTGTTGCCCGCAACGAAGATGTCGTCGTTTTGTATGACGGGTTCTGCCGCAGCGAGTGCGCCGCATTGCGCCGCGAACGACGCAAGGTCCGTGCGAACGTGTAACAGCGGGGTGGCTGTCACGCCAAGTTCCATCGAACACACGACTGGCTTGCGCTGAAGCAGCGCTGCATAAATACCTGCGGTGGAGTCGGCGCTGCGCAGGCTCCGCGCGCCAAGCGGGAAGAACATGAAATCCGCATGGGCGATGTAGGCCGGCACTTCGCTCGTGTGCCGCATGCCAAGCATGACGACGTTATCCGGCAGGCCCGGCGTCAGTTGCCCGTCGGCGATCACGCAGAACGTGACGTTGACGTTGCGCTCCGCGGTTTCCTTGAGCCACTGGTAATCCACCGAGTCGAGTCCGTCGACCGAGTAGAACAGTGCGACGCTGCGGCGCTTGGACGGCATGTCGCCCGGACGGTTGTACTGCTTGTAGACGTCGAAGACCGTATGAACCGCGGCACCGGGCAGCAGCTCGATTTTTTCCCGGGCACGCTGCGGGATGGTGTCTGCAAGTGCCGGCATGCCGACGGTGCATCGATCGGCATCGACGGCGATCGACTCGAGGATGCGCATGGCCTGGCCATCGTGGCTCCAGTCCTGTGCGACGTCGAGGATTGTTTCGAGCCCGCGATTGCGCGCGAACTCGAAAAAGGGTGTGACCCGGGAGTCGGGCACGCCGATGATCAATTTCGCGCTTTCCGATACCTGACCGAAAATGTCCTCGATCTTCGTCGGATCGATATATTCGTGAATCAATCCGGGAATGCGGGGCGTGAGCGGCGCGGGCGTCGATCCCGTATCCGGAGGCGCGACCAGATAGACAACGCGATGGCCCGCGGCGAGCGCCGTCGTGGTCAGTTGTGCGTAGCGATGCCCGGAACCAGCCCAGTCGTACGCGTGAGCGGCGATGACGATGATTTCTTCGCGTTGCAGCTTGGCTGCTGCGCGGAACGAGAGGCGTTGATCTTCCGCAGTCGGAGTGCCGCTTGCCACTTCGATGGCGGCCTGCTGGATCTGCTGCTGTGCTTGCTGATACCGGTAATGGCGTCGTGCAGCAGACACGAGCGCGCGTACGCCGCCATTGCGCAGAATATAGGCGGCACGGCTCATGTAGGTGAGAGGGGCGGACATGTACCGGCGAAAAAGCATAGAGGATCCCGAAGTGGAGTGAATTGCGGCTACGGCCACATTGGGTTGCGGGGGTGCTTCGGACTCGGCGTGACCCTGCTCGAATTGCCGGATCGTTGCCTTGAGGCTTGAAATTTTATCAGCTTGTTCCTCCGCCGCTTTTCGAGCGGAGTCCTTGAGCGTCGTCGTTTGCGCGGCATGCACTTGTGACGCGTGCTTGACGAACGCTTCCGCCGCGAGCAGTTTATGGTTCGCCAGTTCCAATCGGTTCTGAAGCTCGGCGACCTGTTCTTCCTGTTGCGCAAGCTGTGCGTCGCGGAAATGCAGCAAATCCACTGTTTTCCCGAGTTCCGTCTCAAGCTGGCCGACCCGTGCGTCTTTCTCGGCGAGTTGTGAATCGCGGTAGCGCAGCAGGTCGAGCGCCTTCTCGCTCATGCGAGCGGCGCCATTCTTTTGCCAGACGAGCTGCTCGAGCCATGTGCTCATCCAATCCAGCTGCTGGCTGCTCCAGCGGCGCGGGGCTCCGCCCGACGCGGCGCGAACGGCCGCAAAAGCGTGGTCCAGGACGGTTGAATGTACGCAGGCCGAAGCGTTTAGCGCATCGAGCTTTTCCTGCGCGATGATCCAGGGCGCGCCATCCGGGTGTGTCAGCCTGCGCACCGCGGCAGTGAAGTCTGCTGCGTCGTCGTTCAGTTGAAGGCGCAGCGACGCCGGAAGGCCCGCCATATCGTGCGCACGCGCCATCTTGACGTCATATTCCAGCGCCGCGACCGGGATCGATTTTCCGAGTGCGAGGATGCTTCCGTGCAGGCGCATCGAGAACGCGGCGTCGCACTCGCCGATAACCGCGAATGCCTCGTCGGGCGTGATCCCGTCAATGATGACACTTTCGATATGGGGCGACACCGCGAGCTTGAGGTGCTCGAGAAAGGATCGATCGGTGAGACGCTCGTGGTCGCCGACGCTCCATTGGAAGCCGAGCCACACGATCGACCAGCTGTCGTCCAGCGCTTCATTCAACGCGGAGACGAGTTTTTCTTCCCAGTTCCGGTTGAACTCCCACGATCGGGCAATGACCGCCAGCTTCTTCTTTGTCCCCAACGGGGCGAGTGTGCCGGAAACGTCGACTTCGGCGGGCGGGCGGCTGACGAATGCCCAGCCCGGATCAGCGCCGACGGGAATGTCCCGACTTACGCCGATATCGTGCAGAAGCGCCTCGGAGTCCGTATCGCGCAGCGAAACGTGATCCACATGCGTGAACACGTCGCGCGTGATGTCGCGGCTGTCCGGGTTGACCAGCGGTCCGACGCCGTGTGCCCAGATGACCGTGCGAACCCCGAACTGCCGAGCCATGTAAAAAATCCGCGCATAGCCCGCGATATCGTTTTGGGTCGGGTCGTAAAGTGCCTCGACGTTGAACGGATGATGATCCTGAAAGATGCCGCCACCGCCGAATACCAGCAGATCGGCGTCGGACAGTGCGCGGCCGACGGCACCGAGATTGAAATAGTCGACGGCGGCGATGCCGTGGGCATGCGTCGTATATTCGGGATTGATGCTCAGTGCGACGAGCTCGCCGCCGCGCTCCCGAACCTGGCGAGCGAGCAGGCCCAGCAACAATTCGTCGCCGACGTTGGGTGCGCCGTAATAGCCGACCGCGACGACCTTGATGCTGCGCGCTTGCATGGTGTCGTTCTCCGTCATCATTCGAACTCGAATACCGGACACGGCGCGAGCCACCCCGATCCACTGTTGTTTTCCGGAAGCACGTCGATGTGGCCACCATAGGGCAGGCGCGCGTGCCGCTTGTATTCGCCGGAGGCGATATCGCCGACGCCGACCGCCAGCACATAGCGGTTGCCGGAGAAGCTCGCGCGCATCTTCCAGGTGAACTGGTACGTTCCGGCGGACAGGGGCGGCAGCGCAATATTCATGTGCTGGGTGGTCGCGCTCCACAGCACGATATCGTCGATGCTTTTGATCTGAAGTCCGAAGCAAGGCTTCGGGTTCGGCTCGGACACGCTGATCGATACGACGACGCGGAACGCTTCATTGAACGAGAAGGTCGTGCGTTCCTTGCCGTTCGCATCCTCGATCTTCACGTCGAGAATCGACGTCCGGTCCGACAAGGCCGTCATGGCATCGCTTACCGCCGAGCTGGCGGGGGAATCGGTGTCGGTGTGCTGTGTCGGCACCTCGATGTCGATCGCGCTCCCGCCTTCTTCGTCGACGAGGTCGTTCGCATAGAGCTTGACCACGTCGCGGCACGGACCGTCCTTTACCAGCCGGCCCCGCTTCAGGTAGATGGCCCGGTCGCAGTACTCGACGAGGGTGTTGGTGGAGTGTGTTACCAGCAGGATCGTGACGCCTTCCTTCTGCATCTTCCGGATCCGCGTCAGGCATTTGGTCTGAAACGCGGTATCGCCGACCGCAAGTGCCTCGTCGACCACCAGGATATCGGGGGAGACGTGAATGGCTACCGCGAATGCGAGCCGGACGTACATGCCCGACGAGTAGGTCTTGACGGGCTGGTCGATGAATTCGCCGATGTCGGCGAACGCTTCGATTTCGTGAAAACGCGCGCGGATTTCTTCCGACGTGATGCCCATGATCCGTGCAGACAGCATCACGTTCTCGCGGCCGCTGAATTCCGGATTGAACCCGGCGCCGAGTTCCAGCAGTGCGGAGATCCGGCCGTTGACCGTGACCGAGCCGTCGCTCGGCGACAGCGTGCCGGCAATGATTTGCAGCAATGTCGACTTTCCGGAACCGTTTCTGCCAATGATTCCGATGGTCTCGCCCCGCCGGACGGGGAAAGAGACGTCGTGCAGCGCCCAGAAATCGCGACCGTATTGCCGGGAATTGCTCCCAGGGAGCTTGATGCGAGTCGCGAGCGAGTGCCGCAGCCGGTCCGCCGGTTTGTCGTAGATACGGAAGCACTTGGAAAGGTGCTCGACGTTGACGAGCAGCTGTTCCGTTTGGCTTGTAGGTTCAGGCTCGCGAGTTTGCATGAGAGGGAGCGAGTTAGCTTTCACGTGTTCAGCGCAGGCGGAAAAAAGACGATCGCACAGTAGGCTCAGGGGTCGGATGCTGACTTGCCTCGCGGCCACCACGGTGGCACGGCGAGGTCAGCATTCGTTCGGTTACCGCGAATGCATCAGCCTATTGTAGAGGTCCCGTTTGGTGCGAACGCACGCATCGAGATCATACTTGTCCTTCAGGAGCTGACGGGCGTTCGTGGACAGCGTCGCCAGCATCTCGCGATTCTGGGCGAGCTCGATGATTGTGTCGGCAAATTCAGCCGCCGTATCGCAAATGACGATATCCCGACGGTTGACGGCGCCCAGCCCCTCGCAGCCCTTTGCCGTGCTGAGAACGGGAATGCCGTTGCTCATCGCTTCCAGAATCTTGACGCGCACGCCGCCGCCTGAAAGCAGGGGAACAAACAGTAGATGTGCATCCGCCAGAATCGGGTCGAGCGACGGCACGAAGCCGTGAACGAAGATGTGTCGTCCGTCGTGCAGCGCCTTGAGATCGTCCGGCGGGTTGCCTCCGGTGAAATGGAGCTTGATGTTGTGCGTCTCGAGCTTGTCGCGTACCAGTGGGAGAATGTCGCGGACAAACCACGCAACGCCTTCCGCATTCGGATACCACCAGAAGCCACCCATCCAGAGCAGGTTGACCTCGTTGGTCGGCTTCGCTCGGTAGTCGGTGTCCTTGATCGGGAAGCACAGCGGCAAATAGTGCTTCTCCACGGGCGCCTTCACGCGCTCCATGTCTTCGCGTGAAATGAACGTCATGGCGTCGAAGCGCCAGACGTTGTCGATTTCGACGCGTCGGGCGTTGCGGCGGCTGATCTCGGCGATGCGCGCGACCGCTGCTTTTTTCCAGCCTGTCAGCTGCGCGGGAATCCAGAACGGGAAGAGATCGGATTCGATGTTGTGACTGACCAGGACGGCCGGCAACGCCGGGAAGAACTTGCGGAAAAACGCCAGATGACTGCTGTGCACCTCAAGCATGTCGATCTTCTTTTCCTTGACGATCCGGCGCGCACTGCGAATTGCCGCAGGGCTGAAGTAGCTCGCATCCATGAACGGAAGGCCATGGAAGCAATGGACCAGTGAATGCCATGCTCGTCCGGGCGTACCCATGTCGGCAGGCATGGCAGCCCGCGGCTCCACGTGGACCGATTTGAAATGTCGTTCATATAGCGAACGATTTTCCTCGATCTTCTTTTTTTCCTCGTCTCCACCGATGGTGAACAGATGGAAATCATACTCGTCGACCAGCGGCGCGAGCGTATTCATCACGTAGATCGGGCCCCCCGCGCTGGCAGGAAGCGGCGGGGACAGCGTAAAAACGAGGATGCTCTTTTTCTGCATATTAGCCACGGGATTCGTCAAACACGTCGGTGTCGAAGAAAGGAGAAAAGTCGGTCAGATAGGCAATGTCGGGATTGCGTTGACCGATGATTTTTGCGGGCACACCACCGACCACGGTGAAATCCGGGACGTCTTTCGTGACGACCGCGCCGGCCGCGACGACTGCGCCTTTGCCGATCGTCACGCCTGGCAGGATAATGGCGCGCGCGCCCAGCCATGCGTGGTCGTGGATGGTCACGACGCCGCCGATCGACATGAAACCCGGGTGGTTGTGATCGTGATGCAGGCTGAGGAGGCAGCACTGGAACGAGATGTTGACGTTGTTTCCGATCTCGATGCCCGTGCGACCGTCCAGGTAGATCTCACGATTGAGCACGCAGTTGTCGCCGATGCGCACGTTGCAGCGTGTGTGGTACCCGGTGAAGAACTGCCGCATGCTGACGTGCGTTCGTTGGCCGATGACGATACCCAGCACGCGTCGATAGTAGAAGTTGCGGACTCTTTCAATCGGCATGCGCGCAATGAAGTTGTTGCCGATGTAGTACTTGAGCGCGGCCAGAAAAAAATACGTCGACGACGCTAGCAGGCGGGCCTTGATCCTGCTTTTCATGCGGCCTCGGAAGCTTGCATTGGTCATGATGTGAGGGAGCGGTTGATCAGACGGTTGCTGTCGTCGCGCGCCGGAAAGGACGACGACTGCAACCGCCTTTGCGCGATGGCGGAAGGCTAGCTTCGACCGTAGTTGTCGTCGAAGCGGACGATGTCGTCTTCGCCGAGGTAGTCGCCGCTCTGGACTTCGATCATCACGAGGTCGACGACGCCCGGATTGGTCAGACGGTGCTTGTGTCCGGCCGGGATATAGGTCGATTCATTGGTGCGCAGGTAAAACTCCTCATCGTTGTTGACGACGAGGGCCATGCCGCTCACCACGATCCAGTGTTCGCTGCGATGATGATGCAACTGCAGGCTGAGGCTTGCGCCCGGTTTGACCTCGATTCGCTTGATCTTGAAGCGGGTGCTTTCTTCGAGAACCGTATACATGCCCCACGGACGGCCTACCGTTCGATGTACCCGGAAGGTTTCGTGGCCTTGCGACTTGAGGGCCGCGTAGACGTGCCGAACGTCTTGCGCGCGATTGCGATCGGCAATGAGGAGTGCGTCGGGGGTGTCGACGACCAGGAGGTCCTTGACGCCTACGGCGCCGACCAGCCGGTTGTCGCTACGGATGTAGCAATTGCTGACATCGTGGAGCAGCGCTTCGCCGTCCACACGATTGCCGTGGTCGTCCGGTTTCAACAGGTCGCCGAGCGCATTCCACGAACCGATATCGCTCCAGCCGATATCGCAGCGCACGACCTCGACCTTGTCGGAGCGCTCCATCAGCGCGTAGTCGATCGAAATATCGGGCGTGCGATTCAGCAGGTCACCGTTCAGTTCGACCAATGAAACGCCGCCGCCTTCCGACTGACGAGACTGCGCGATGCATGCACGCGTGGCTTCGAGCACGTCGGGGCAATGTTTTGCCATTTCCGCCAGCAGGAATGCGGCGGTAAAGCAGAACATGCCGGAGTTCCACAGGAACGATCCCGACTCGACGTATTGCCTGGCCACGTCCGCCGTCGGCTTTTCCACGAATCGCTTGACCCGCGTGCCGTCTGCCTCGATGTATCCGTATGCGGTTTCCGCAAACGTCGGCGTGATGCCGAAGGTGACCAGCGCACCCTTGAGCGCCAAGGCGGCAGCTTCCTGGACGGCGGTCGCGAAGGCGGCATCGTCTGTCACGAGGTGGTCCGCGGGAAGCACCAGCAGGATTGCATTTTCGCCGAGCGTTGCGGCAACACGCAGCGCGGCGGCGGCGATCGCGACGGCCGTATTGCGGCCGAACGGCTCGAGGATGAACGACGTCGACAGATGCCCGGTATTGACGGTGCTGAATTCGTCGCTTGTCTTGAAGTACAACTCGCGGTTCGTGACGGTCACGACTTCGGTGACGCCCGGAAGCTGGGCGCCGCGCTTGAATGCCTTTTGCAGCAGGCTCTCGCCATCTTCGAGGCGGATGAACGGCTTCGGATGGGATTCGCGCGAAACGGGCCACAGGCGAGAGCCTGCGCCGCCACACAGGATGGTGGGAACTATTTGGGGCTGCGTCGACATGTGCAGAATATCTCCGGTGATTGCTCTATCGCGTCATGATCCGATCGGTCGGCGATCTATCCGCGTGCACGGCCACTGCCACTGATGCAAGGCGGCAGGCGAGCGCGCTGGCATGGATTACAGGACGTCTGCGAATCCCTTTCGGGTCCGCTGGAACCACCAGAATCCGAACCACGCGAGAAGCAGCGATGCGATCATGCAGGTTAGCCAGTTCGTCCAGTCGGGGGGGTGCCCGAAGATCAGCGTGTTGCGTCCCTCTTCGATGATGAACGTAAGGGGGTTGAGTTCGATCCAGGATCGATACTGTGGCGGCAGATTCGACACGGGGTAGAAAACCGGCGACAGGAACATCAGCACTGACGTGATGACACCGGTAATCTGCGAAATGTCTCGAATGTAGACGCCCAAAGCCGACAGAAACCATGCGAGCCCCAGTGAGCCGACGATCAGCGGCAGCATGACGACGGGGAACAGGATGGCGGTCCAGGGCAGCGAGTGGATAAGGATGCACTCGGCGATGATCAGGACCAGCAGGCTGATCGCGCTGTGGAACAGCGCTGACGCGAGCGCGACCACCGGCAGTATCTCGAGCGGGAAAATAACCTTCTTGACGTAGTTGACGTTTGCAAGGATCAACGTCGGCGCCCGGTTGATGCACTCTGCCAGCAGGCTGTGGAGGATCAGGCCGACGAACAGGACGATCGCGAAGCTTGCCTTGTCGTCGCTCGTGGTACCCCACCGCGACTTGAAGATGACGGAGAAGAAGAAGGTGTAGACGACGAGCATCAGCACGGGATTGAAGAACGACCACGCAAGACCCATTGCTGACCCGCGATAGCGCCCGACGACCTCGCGTTGAGTCATTTGCAGAATCAGTCCGCGATTACGGTAAATGCTACGGGCGATCGCCATCGGCGATGCCGGGTGCTTCGAGTTCGGATTCATCAAGTTGCGTGTCGTTGCATTCGGATCGGTGATGGAGCCCCCAACCCCTCGCCCACGTGGCGCAGCCATTGTTGCGGGGTGTCGTGAGTCTGAAAAAGGCGGCAATCCAGTTGGCCGCGACGTTTCAATGTGCTCCCGACTTCAATCCTGAGCGATCGGGCAAACAAGGTGCCATCGCCCGCAACGTATTCTAATGCAGGCCATCCGTCCAGCCCTGGACTGAAGCGCTCTCTGCCTTGATCGGCGGCGCTTGGTGACGCTGGGTTGAGACCGGACCGGTACCGACTGACGACGGCTCGCCCATGGAA
Organism: Burkholderia cepacia ATCC 25416; assembly: GCF_001411495.1. Lineage (NCBI taxonomy): Bacteria > Pseudomonadati > Pseudomonadota > Betaproteobacteria > Burkholderiales > Burkholderiaceae > Burkholderia > Burkholderia cepacia. The sequence goes on from NZ_CP012981.1 coordinate 1,797,110, forward strand.
ACCAAGCATGATCGCCGGAATGCCGATGACGCGCAATAGATGTTAATGTTTTCACATCTTTTAACAACTAGGCGTCCGGCGGGGGATTGACATGCTCAGGCCTCCTGGTGTTTATGAGATACGGCATTCGGCGCCGCGAGAGAGGCGCGTCCTGGAAGGGGCGCGTATCTCGTGCTGGAACCCGTCCGGCCGTGGCTCGCCCTGGTCGCCGATCAGGGCCGAACGCGTTGGGCCGGCACGGATCGAGGGCAGCGGCATTGCACGGCGTCCCGGGACGGGCGCGTCCGGCAAGGGTGCGAGCAGTTAGAATTGCACCCGTATCGCGAGCACGCGGCAGGCATTCCCTGCACGCCTGACAAATGAGTAAGCCCGCTGTCTCCCAGACGGGCCAGCCAACCCATCGCGCTTGCTGCAGTCAAGCGCTTAGCCGAATTCCGGATGAATGTCATAAGCGCCCCACAACGTCAGTCCGATGACGTCGATGGTCTCTCCATTTCCCTGGTCGTATACCGCCCCGATATCGCGCAGCTGCGGCAGACGCTCGACAGCCTCGGCGCAGCGTGCGAGAACCTGCGGGTGGTTTCACCTGAATACCCCGTCGAGCTGTTCCTGGTCGACAACGGCGGACTCTGCGACATTTCGGGGGCGGTCGACCGGCTCAGCGCGCAAGGCGTGGCATGCCGAATATTGACGGGGCATGGCAACGTCGGTTACGGGCGTGGCCACAATCTTGCGATCGAGCATTCCAGCGGGTCGTTGCACTTGATCCTGAATCCGGATATCGATCTGGATCCGCAGGCATTGGTGTTGGCCCGTACGTTTTTCAAATCGCACGCCGATACGGGCTTGATCGCTCCCTGGGTCGGGGACGGAGCAGGCGGGTTTCAGTATCTCTGTCGCCGGTTTCCGTCGATCGTCGACCTGCTGGTTCGCGGCTTCTTGCCGACCTGGGCCAGACGGCCGTTCCGGAAGCGACTTGCCCGCTATGAAATGCGCGATACCATCGACGGCATGTCCGTCGTCTGGGATCCCCCAATCATCAGCGGTTGTTTCATGCTGTTTCGAACGAACGTGCTGAAGACGCTAGGGGGCTTTGACCCTCGTTATTTCCTGTATTTCGAGGACTACGACTTGAGCTTGCGCACCCACAATGTCGCGCGTGTCGCCTATGTCCCGTCCATCCGCGTGATTCATCACGGCGGAGGCGCCTCGCGCAAGGGCTTCGCGCACATTCGGATGTTCGCAGTGTCCGCGCTGAAGTTCTATAGCCGGTTCGGCTGGAGGTTGTGGTGAGCCGCATTGTCGTAACCGGTGCGAACGGTTTCGTCGGCCACGCTGTGTGCCGACTTGCGCTGGCGGCGGGGCATACCGTCACGGCGCTGGTGCGCCGGCCGGGTGGGTGTATCGAGGGCGTGCGAGAGTGGGTGCACGACGCACCTGACTTCGAGGGAGTCGCTGGTGCGTGGCCCGATGATTTGCAGGCCGATTGCGTGATCCATCTGGCCGCGCGGGTACACGTGATGCACGACAAATCCTCCGATCCGGACGCCGCCTTCGATGCGACCAACGTAATGGGCACGTTGCGGGTTGCCGATGCCGCGCGCATGCATGGTGTGCGCCGGTTCGTCTTCGCGAGCAGCATCAAGGTAGTGGGCGAGGGCGATGCGGGCGTACCGCTCGCGGAGGATACCGTCCCGGACCCGCAGGATGCATATGGGCGCTCGAAGCTGCGTGCCGAGCAGCAACTGGCCCGGCTCGGTGAGGCTGGTCTCGAAGTCGTCGTCGTCCGTCCGCCGCTCGTCTACGGGCCGGGGGTACGCGCCAATTTCCTCCGGATGATGGATGCCGTATTCCGCGGCGCGCCATTGCCCTTGGCCGCGATTCCTGCTCGTCGCAGCGTTGTCTATGTCGACAACCTTGCCGATGCCCTGCTGCACTGCGCAATCGATCCGCGTGCGGCGGGCGAGTGCTTCCACGTCGCTGACGACGATGCGCCCTCGGTTGCCGGATTGCTGCGGATGGTCGGTGACGCGCTCGGCAAGCCGGCAAGGCTGTTCCCGGTGCCGGCAGGTGCGTTGCGCGCGCTCGGTCGGCTGACCGGTCGAAGCGCTGTCGTCGATCGCCTGACGGGCAGCCTGCAGCTCGACACGGGGCGCTTGAGGCGGGTACTGAATTGGCATCCGCCCTATACGACGCGGCAGGGCCTCGAGGCAACGGCCGCATGGTATCGTTCGCGCCACTTACAGAAATAGGCAACATGCACTTCACGATTAACACGTGGTTTGCCGCGGTAGCAGTGGCAACGGGCGCGGCCGTCGCCACGACGACGATCCTGCGCGTGCTGCTCGCCACCGGACTGGCGTGGCGACTTGCCACCGACATTCCAAATGAACGCTCGCTGCATACGCGCCCGACGCCGCGCGTCGGTGGCTGGGGCATCGTGCCGGTCTGCGTTGTCGCATTGCTGTGGCTCGCGCCACAGATGTGGTTCATCGCCGTGGCGGCGGCGGGGCTGGCGGCCTTGTCGCAGCTCGACGATCGGCGCGGGCTACCCGCTCGTGTGCGGTTTGCGGCGCATTTGACCGCGGTCGTGGCGCTGATCGTCATCTACCCGGCCGCCGCCCCATGGTGGCTGCTCGTGGGGATTGGTTTCGTGATGGTCTGGCTGACCAATCTCTACAATTTCATGGACGGAGCGGACGGCCTCGCCGGCGGCATGGCGCTGTTCGGCTTCGGAGCCTACGCCGTTGCGGCACTGTCCGGCGCGCAACCGTCCCCGGATCTCGTCGTCGCGGGCGGGGCGATCGCGGGGGCCGCGTTCGGCTTTTTGCTGCTGAACTTCCATCCGGCGCGGCTGTTTCTTGGCGACGCAGGTTCGATCCCTCTCGGATTCATGGCCGGCGCGCTCGGCTATTGGGGCTGGCACGGTGGCATTTGGCCGGTCTGGTTTCCGGCGGCGGTGTTCGCTCCGTTTATTGCCGATGCATCTGTAACGCTTCTGAGACGTTTGTTACGCGGAGAAAAGTTCTGGCAAGCGCACCGGGAGCACTATTATCAGAGGATGGTGCGTTCCGGCATGAGTCACGAGCGTACTGCCGTTTATTGGTACCTCATCATGCTCCTGGGCATCGTCGTCGCTTTCTGGGCGCTCGGTCGTCCTGTCCTGCTGCAATGGTCGGTGTTCCTGGCGTGGTATGGCGTGCTGATGTGTATCGGCGTGGCGATCGACATGCGCTGGCGCCGGCTGCGGACGGTCATTGATAACAATTCGTGAGGTCTCTCGCCGATGTTGCGATCCAAAGCATCATGGCTGTCACTCAGTGCTTTCCTGTTCGATCTGCTGGCGGTTGTCGTCGCGTGGTTGTTCGCCTATCTCGTTCGCTTCAACGGTAGCGTTCCGCCCGATTTCCTGAGGGGCTCGCTGACTGCGCTCGCCTGGGTGCTTCCCGTCTATGCGCTGACGTTCCACCTGTTCGGCCTGTATCGCGGACTGTGGGTGTTCGCGAGCCTGCCGGACCTGGTGCGGATTTCGAAGGCGCTTGCGGGCGGCGGCGTGATTGTGATGATCGGCGCCGTGATGTTCCAGCCGTCGCCGATCATCCCGCGTTCCGTGCTGCTGGTCTCCCCGCTGATGCTGTTCCTGATGATGGGCGGCGCTCGTGCGCTGTATCGCGCGATGAAGGAGTTTTACCTGTACGGCGGCCTCGTCGGGCAGGGCAAGCCGGTGCTCGTGATCGGCGCGGGCACGGCAGGCGCGAACCTGGCGCGCGAATTGTCGCGCTCGGGCGAATGGCGTCTCGTCGGCCTGCTGGATGACGACAAGACGAAGCAGGGCCGCGAAATCTACGGCTACAAGGTGCTCGGCTCGCTCGACGACGTCGCGCACTGGACCGAGGCACTGAAGATCGAATACGCGATCGTGGCGATTCCGTCCGCGTCGGTCGAGGTGCAGCGCCGGACGGCGACCCTCTGCGTGCGCGCCGGCTTGAAAGTGATGGTGCTGCCGTCGCTGACCGCACTGATGCCGGGGCAGGGCTTCCTGTCCCAGATCCGCGAGATCGACCTCGAGGATCTGCTCGGCCGCGACGCCGTGACGATCGACACGCCGCACGTCGAGGCGCTGCTTCGCGGTCGTGTCGTGATGGTGACGGGCGCTGGCGGCTCGATCGGTTCCGAGCTGTGCCGGCAGATCCTGCGTTTCGCGCCAGCGCAACTCGTCGCGTTCGACCTGTCCGAGTACGCGATGTACCGCCTGACCGAGGAACTGCGCGAGCGCTTCCCCGATCAGCCGGTCGTGCCGATCATCGGTGACGCGAAGGACTCCCTGCTGCTCGATCAGGTGATGTCCCGCCACGTACCGCACATCGTGTTCCATGCGGCGGCCTACAAGCACGTGCCGCTGATGGAGGAGCACAACGCATGGCAGGCGCTGCGCAACAACGTGCTCGGCACGTACCGCGTGGCCCGTGCGGCGATCCGCCACGACGTGCGTCACTTCGTGCTGATCTCGACCGACAAGGCGGTCAATCCGACCAACGTGATGGGCGCGAGCAAGCGCCTCGCGGAAATGGCCTGCCAGGCGCTGCAGCAGACGAGCGGGCGCACCCAGTTCGAAACCGTGCGTTTCGGCAACGTGCTGGGCAGCGCGGGCAGCGTGATTCCGAAGTTCCAGCAGCAGATCGCGAAGGGCGGCCCGGTGACGGTCACGCATCCGGAGATCACGCGCTTCTTCATGACGATCCCGGAGGCGTCGCAACTCGTGCTGCAGGCGTCGAGCATGGGGCACGGCGGAGAGATCTTCATTCTCGACATGGGCGAGCCGGTGAAGATCGTCGATCTCGCATGCGACCTGATCCGCCTGTACGGTTTCTCGGAAGATCAGATCCAGATCGAGTTCACCGGGCTGCGGCCCGGCGAGAAGCTCTACGAGGAGCTGCTCGCGGACGACGAGGCGACGACGCGCACCCCGCATCCGAAACTGCGGATCGCGCGTGCGCGGGAAGTACCGGACAATTTCCTCGACGAGCTGCTGCCGTGGCTGATGCAGCATCGTGTCCTGCCCGATGACGAAGTGCGGCGAGACCTGCGGCGCTGGGTGCCGGAATACCAAACGGCCGTTACCCCGACGCTGCAGAGCGTGCCGTCGGTGCGCGTCGTATCGAACGGGTAACTTGGCCGGGCGGCGGTTCGAACCGCATGGTAATGACGAAAAAAACGCCCCGCGGGGCGTTTTTTTGATGAAGCCGGCAGGCCGTTCAGTGGCTGCGCCGCTCCTTCCTCACCACCATCCACCGCGGCACGCGGAACCGCACGATGCTGAGATACAGCCACACGTAGGTCAGCGCGAACAGCAAGACGAACACGAACAGGTGCACCGTGTGCCGCCAGAACAGCGTCGCGGGTATCACCGCGACGAGGCACAGCAGCCACAGGTACGGCGACGTCAGCGAATTGCGGCGCGTGAGGTCGTGCGCGTGTTTCGTGCCGACGGCCCAGCGCATCAGCCGCTTGTATACGAGCATGTGCAGGTGCACGCCGTCCGGAATCCCCGGCGACATCCCGCGAATGAATTTCTTCCGGTAGATCGAGAAGCAGGTCTCGAAGATCGGGTACATGAACAGCAGCACCGGGTACCAGGCCGACACTTCGCGGTTGCGCATCACGAGCATGATCGCGAGTTCCGCGAGCATGAAGCCGATGAAATAGGCGCCGCCGTCGCCGAGGAAGATCAGCCCGGCCGGGAAATTCCACAGGAAGAAGCCGAGCACGGCACCCATCATGATGATCGACGCCGACATGACGACCGGGTCGCGGACCTGGAACGCCACGTAAGCGAGCGATGCGAACATCATGAAGCTGACCATCGACGCGAGCCCGTTGAAGCCGTCGATGATGTTGACCGCGTTCGCGAGCGCCGCGACCGCGAGCACGGTGATGAACGCCGAAATGGCCGCGTAGTGGAGCAGGAAATCGAGCGGCGGCACGCTGATGCGCGTGACCGCGATACCCATCAGCCAGAACGCGAGTGCGGCCGCGCCCATCGTGCAGAGCAGCCGTGCGCGTGGCGACACGCGTTTGGTCAGGTCCTCGACGAGGCCGGACAGAAACGCCGGCAGCCCGCAGGCCGCGATGCCGAGAATACTGCCCGCGATCGTCGGATAGTGCCGGGACAGAATCAGCGCGGCCACGACGACCCCGGCGAGGATCCCGATGCCCCCCACGCGCGGCACGGGCCGCACGTGGAATTTCTGCACGCCGGCCAGGTCGCTGTCGACCGAGAATTTCTCGTGAAGGTGCGCGTAGCGCACGATGAACAGCGTGACGAGCAGGGAGACGATGAAGCCGGACGCGAAGCTGAGCATGGGATCGCTCGAAAAATGGACAGCGGATTATACAAAACCGCGCGGGTTCCCCTCCTGCCATCGCCAGTGGTCGACACACATTTCCTCGATGCCGAGCGTCGCGCGCCAGCCGATGATGTCGGCCGCGGCCTGCGGGTTCGCGTAGCACTCGGCGATGTCGCCCGGGCGGCGCGCGACGAGTTCGTACGGCACCGGGCGGCCCGATGCCTTCTCGAACGCGCGCACGACTTCCAGCACGCTGTAGCCCTGGCCCGTGCCGAGGTTCACGACGAAGCTCGCGTCGCGTTTCGCGAGCGCGTCGAGCGCGGCGATGTGCCCCTTCGCGAGATCGACGACGTGGATGTAGTCGCGCACGCCCGTGCCGTCCGGCGTCGGGTAGTCGGAGCCGAACACGCGCAGTTTTTCCAGCTTGCCGACGGCAACCTGCGCGACATACGGCATCAGGTTGTTCGGGATGCCGGCCGGATCCTCGCCGATCAGCCCGCTCGCATGCGCGCCGACCGGATTGAAGTAGCGCAGCGTCGCGATGCGCCACGTCGGGTCCGACACCTCGAGATCGCGCAGGATCTGCTCGGCGATCAGCTTCGACTGGCCGTAAGGATTCGTCGCGGACAGCGGGAACGACTCGTCGATCGGCGAGCGCTCGGGCACGCCGTACACGGTCGCGGACGAGCTGAACACGAACTGCTTCACGTTGCGCTCGCGCATTACCTTGAGCACGGCGAGCAGGCCGCCGAGGTTGTTCTGGTAGTACTCGAGCGGCTTCTCGACCGATTCGCCGACGGCCTTGAGCGCCGCGAAATGGATCGTGCCGGTGATCGGATGCGCGTCGAACACCTTGGCGAGCGCGGCTTCGTCGCACACGTCGACCTGATGGAACGCGGGCGTCTTGCCGGTGATCCGCTCGATGCGGCGCACGGATTCGGCCTTGCTGTTGACGAGGTTGTCGACGATCACGACATCGTAGCCGTTGTCGAGCAACTCGACGGCCGTGTGCGAGCCGATGTAGCCCGCACCGCCGGTAACGAGGATGGTGCCTTTAGCGGTCATTGCAGATGCGCTCCTTCAGAGGGTGATGCCGGTTAGCGAATGGATGGTTCGCCGGTAGCGTTCGACGACCTGCTGTTCGTCGAATTCCGCCACGACCTTCTGCCGGCCGCGCGCGCCCATCGCGTCGCGTCCGGCCGTTCCGAGTTCGATCATGCGGAGCAGCTGCTCCGCGAGGCTCGCGCTGTCGCGTGCGCGGCACAGGAAGCCCGTGTCGCCGTCGGCGACGACGTCGCGGCAGCCCGGCACGTCGGTCGCGACGATCGGGCGCCCCATCGCCGATGCTTCCATCAGCGTGCGCGGCACGCCTTCGCGGTACGACGGCAGCACGACGCAGTCGGCCGCCGCGATATGGGGGCGCACGTCGTGCGCTTCGCCGAGATACTCGACGACGCCTTCGCCGACCCACGCATCGACATCCGCGCGGCCGATCGCGCTCGGATTGTCGACGCCGAGCGGCCCGAGCAGCTGGAAGCGCGCGTTCGGGAAGCGCTCGCGCACGACGCGCGCAGCCTCCACGTATTCGCGCACGCCCTTGTCCCACAGCAGGCGGCCGATCAGGATGAAGACGGGGGCGCTGCCGGCCGGCAGCGGCACCGGCGCGAACTGTTCGAGATCGACGCCTTCGCCGTGCAGCAGCCGCGCGCGATCGGGATGCGCGAGCAACTGCTCGTCGGTGAAGGTGGCGAGATCGTCGCGGTTCAGGAACCACACTTCACGCGGGAAGCGGAACGCGAACCGGTACAGGCGCTTCGCGACGCTCGCCGCGCGGCTCTTCTGGATGAAGACGTAACCGAGCCCGGTCGTCACCGCGATCGACGGCACGCGCGCGAGCCACGCGGCGACCGAGCCGTAGATGTTCGGCTTGATCGTGTAGTGAAACACGAGATCGGGCCGCAGCGCGCGGTAATGACGGAACAGTGCGGCAAGCGTGCCGAGATCCTCGCGCGGGCTCGTGCCTTTCGACGCGACCGCGAGCGCCACGTAGCGGCAGCCCATCTGCTCGAGCAGGGGCACCGTGCGGTCGTGCGGTGCGATCACGATGACGTCGGCGCCGCGCGCGACGAGCGCACGGATCAGCCCGTGGCGATACGTGTAGATCGCCCAGGCCGTGTTGCAGACGAGCGCGATGCGCAGCGGGGAGGTGGCGGACATGAAAAAAAGAAAAAATAAAGCGTCGAAATGGCCGAAAACGCCGGCAGCGCGTCAGGCGGACGGCCGGGCGGCGAACAGCGTCTGCTTGATCCGCTGCAACGTACGGTACGGCGTCACGAAATGCAGCAGGTTCTTGGCGAGGCCGGCCCAGTCGTACGGGTTCAGCGCGTTGAAGTGGCTCAACAGCAGCGTGAGCGTCGACACCAGCTGGCGCCGGCGCTTGGTCGCACTGATCCCGCCCTCGTTCAGTTCGTAATAGAGGCCGAGTTCCGGCAGGTTCGCGCAATCGTAGCGTTGCATTAACCGCAAAAAAAGATCGAGATCCTCGGCCGCACGGTATTTCGCACGATAGTTCCCCACTTCGCGCACGGCGTCGATGCGCAGCATGACCGACGGATGCACGAGCGGCGAGCGCAGAAAGCGCGTGCGGCGCAGCGTGCGCGGATCGGCGGGTGGCGTCAGCATGAAGCGCGGTTCGCCGGCGCGCGACACGACCTGCGTCCACATGCCGACGCAGGCCACGCGCGGGTGGGCGCCGAGATACGCGCGCTCTTTCGCGAGGCGCTGCGGCGCAGCGAGATCGCCCGCGTCGATGCGCGCCGCGAAGCGGAAGCCGCGCGCGGCGAGCGCGTCGATGCCGGCCGCGAGCGCGCGCTCGATGCCGCCGTTCTCCGGCATGCGCAGCACGTCGATCGTGAGGCCGGGCAGGTCGGGCGCGACGATCGGCGGCGTGCTGCCGTCATCGACGACCAGCACGTGCACGGGCGTGTCCTCGCGAAACGATGCGAGGGTCCGGACGACGTCGTCGTGCCCGTTGTAGGCCGGCATCAGCACGGCCACGTCGTCGAGCGGGGTCGGGCAATCAGGGGACGTCATGGTCGCAGCTTGAAACGGATGTAATAAAAGTTGACGGCGGCGGCGGCCAGATAGCCGGCCGCCAGCCCGACGAGCGCGCCGTACAGGCCGAGCCGCGGGATCGCGAACAGGTTGACGAGCGCGGCGATCGCGAGCGCGAGCAGCCATTTCGACAGCAACACGAATTTTGCTTGATATTTGAGAACGATAAGATTGCCTATCGCCTCGATGCCGGCCGGCACCGACAGCCAGACCGCCCAGCGGAAGATGTCGACCGATGCCTCGTAGCCGCGGCCGAACACCTTGCCGACGATCAGCGGGGCGGCGGCGTCGAGCACGAGCGCGCCGGCCGTCATCAGGCAGGCCGTCATCGCGATCAGCCGGACGATGTTGCGGCGCAGCCGCGCGACGTCCTGCACGCGATAGACGAAGGCGGGCGCGATCGTTTGCGCGAGCATCAGCGCGAGCGTGATCCAGTTCTCGTTGAGCTGCTGCGCGGCCGAGTAGCGGCCGAGATCGGCGAACGACACGTGACGCTCGAGCATCAGGCGGTCGAGCTTCAGGAACAGGTACATGCAGATGAGGCCGAGCCAGAACACGGTGCCGGCCGTCGCAAAGTGCCTGAACAGCGGCTTGTCGAACGTCCAGCCGAGCGAGCCGCCGTTACGATGCCGGTAGTACAGCATCAGCGCGAAACCGATGGCGGCGGCCTCGAGCGCCCACAGCCATGCGAAGCGGGCCGGGCCCGCGGCCGCACGGACGAGCAGCCAGACGAGCAGCGCCTTCGCCAGCGCGGTGACCATGCTGGTGACGAGCTGCGGCTTGCTGTAGGTCATGCTCTGCAGCCACGCGTTGATGACGCCGACGAACGGCTCGCGGAACACCATCGTGACCGCCAGGCCCGCGAGCATCGCACCGACCAGCGGATCGAAGGCGCCCGCGGCGATCGCGATCCAGGTCGCGACGAGCGCGGCGGCGGAGACGGCGATGCGCAGCGCGAATGCGCTGCCGAGTACCGCGCCGAGCTGGGCGGGCGGGCGCTGGACGATGGTCGGGACGAGGATTTCCGCGCCGCACACCCAGGTGAGCGGCGCCAGTACCAGGAGGAGCGTATTCGCATACTGCCATTTGCCGAACACATCCGGCCCGAAATAACGGGCCAGCAGGCCGCTGATCGCGATCGCGACGCCGATCTGCGTGAGCCGTTCGAGCCCCAGCCAGACGAGATTCGCGACGGCCTTCGCGACGTCCGGGTTGCCGAAGCGCTTCAGCATGCGCTGTGGCGGCGTGCGCGCAAGGGGGCCGGCAGGGCGCCCGAAGGCTGCAGGTCGGCGGCGGCGGGACGGCTAGGCATTAAAATGGGCGGCATGCGCGTCATCAAAACCCGCGATTATAAGTGGGATCGGGGTGGCTTCCGCCGTTCTGCGCCAGCGGGTGCGCTCCTCGCCGGGCGGGCATGTATCATGCGCGGCACCGGCGAGCGGCGGCCAGGCAAGCCAGACAATTTTCCATGCACGCAACTGAGAGAAGTGAATCGATGATCTCCCAATCCATCTTCAAGGCATATGACATCCGTGGCGTGGTCGGCAAGACGCTCGACACCGACACGGCGCGCGGGATCGGCCGCGCATTCGGCAGCGAAGTGCGTGCGCAGGGCGGCGATGCGGTCGTCGTCGCGCGCGACGGCCGCCTGTCCGGGCCGGAGCTCGTCGGCGCGCTTGCCGACGGCCTGCGTGCGGCGGGCGTCGACGTCGTCGACGTCGGCATGGTGCCCACGCCGGTCGGCTATTTCGCGGCGAACGTGCCGCTCGCGCTGAAGGGCGGCGAGCGCCTCGTCGATTCGTGCATCGTCGTCACGGGCAGCCACAACCCGCCCGACTACAACGGCTTCAAGATGGTGCTGCGCGGCGCCGCGATCTACGGCGAGCAGATCCAGGCGCTATACCGCCGCATCGTCGACGAGCGCTTCGAAACGGGCAGCGGCTCGTACGAACAGTTCGACGTGGCCGACCAATACATCGCGCGCATCGTCGGCGACATCAAGCCGGCCCGTCCGATGAAGCTCGTCGTCGACGCCGGCAACGGCGTGGCCGGCCCGCTCGCGACGCGCCTGTTCAAGGCGCTCGGCTGCGAGCTCGTCGAGCGCTTCACCGACATCGACGGCACGTTCCCGAACCACCACCCCGATCCCGCCCACCCGGAAAACCTGCAGGACGTGATCCAGGCGCTCAAGGACACCGACGCCGAGATCGGCTTCGCGTTCGACGGCGACGGCGACCGCCTGGGCGTCGTCACGAAGGACGGCCAGATCATCTATCCGGACCGCCAGCTGATGCTGTTCGCGGAAGAAGTGCTGTCGCGCAACCCGGGTGCGCAGATCATCTATGACGTGAAGTGCACGCGCCACCTCGCGCAATGGGTGAAAGCGAAGGGCGGCGAGCCGCTGATGTGGAAGACGGGCCACTCGCTCGTGAAGGCGAAGCTGCGCGAGACGGGTGCGCCGCTCGCCGGTGAAATGAGCGGCCACGTGTTCTTCAAGGATCGCTGGTACGGCTTCGACGACGGCCTCTACACGGGCGCACGCCTGCTCGAGATCCTCGCGAAGACGGCCGACCCGAGCGCGCTGCTCAACAGCCTGCCGGACGCGATGAGCACGCCCGAGCTGCAGCTCTGGCTCGACGAAGGCGAGAACTTCCGCCTGATCGACAAGCTGCAGAAAGAGGCGAAGTTCGACGGCGCCGAGGAAGTCGTGACGATCGACGGCCTGCGTGTCGAGTACCCGGACGGCTTCGGCCTCGCGCGTTCGTCGAACACGACGCCGGTCGTCGTGATGCGTTTCGAGGCCGAGACGCAGGAAGGGCTCGAGCGCATCCAGGAAGACTTCCGCCGCGTGCTGACGGCCGCGAAGCCGGACGTCAAGCTGCCGTTCTGAGTGCCGGTGGCGGCGCGGCCGCCACTGGTGCTAAACGCCCCCAGGGCTGGGTCCGAAAAGCGGCGCGCGCGCATCGCGTGAGGCCGCTTTTCGCGCTGTGTGCGGCTAGACTGCAATTCCAGTCGCAACGGGGCGGGTTTGTCCTTGTGCCGCAAGCATTCGATGTGATTTTGAGGTCCCGGTTTCTGTCTACGGCCAGGCCTGCCTGATCAGATCGAGTGCGTTGCGTTGGGCGTGGTGGCAATGTCGAAGGTCGGCGCCCGGTCCGGGGGGCGACAGATGTGGCGCACGCTGCCGCCCAGCTCAGCCATCAGCGTGGAGAAGCGGTGGACGGGCGTTGCGGTTGACCACCTTGTCTTGCGCTTGCTGTGAACGCTGCGCCGGTGGCACCGGGTTGCATGCGGCCTTGGCTGCTTGCTCGGTGTCGGCGAACGTCAGCTCACGCCGGAGCGTGTTACGAACCTTGCTTCAGATGGTGCGTGACCTGCGAGAACAGCTGCGCGTGTGCGATGAATGCAAAGCTCAACCCAGTGCAATGATCCCGGACAGCTTCGCGTTTCGTGTTGCTGCCCAGACATTGGGTAGTCGAGTGCAGCTTCGCCTGTCGGATGCACACCCAAATCATCGACTTCATTTATATAGGTTCATATCGGATCCAGAATCCAAGCGGGCCAGATAGCGCGCAAATACGGGAAAATCTGTGTATTCGACGAGCCTAAAGGCTTCCGCGCTGGCGTTCATGGCTATTCCGAATATCTGACTCATCCGATCGATGGAATATGCCGATAAGGCGGCTAACGCAGAGACGGGTTTGCGCCCTATCATCACTGCGTTGGTTGGTGCAATCCGGAAATAGCGGAGGATGCTATACAATGTCCTGACCGAACATTCCCACCAGCTGTCAACAGAGCATTGACATATGGAAACCATTGCCGCAGGAATGAGGTTTGATTCGCCATATATAAATCAGGAGACAATCACCGAAGCGACGAGGCGCGTCGACGAGGAGGGCCGACGCCTCGGCGTCGGCGGCGGAGGTCTTCATTTCGATACGAGGCGTTTCGCGCTGACGGTCGAATACATGAAAGCGTTCGAGCTTCACCGAGGGTATTGTGTCGAAATCGGTAGCCTCGAATACTTGAGCTCCAAAGTGATATGGTCGTTCTTTCCAGGCTCAACCGTCCGCGGTACAGAAAGCGATCTGCGATATGATCCGCTTCCTTTTGCCGATAATTCAGTCGACAACGTAATCTGTACCGAAGTCATCGAGCATATTTCGGACATTTCTTATCGGCAGGCTACGACGCTGAACGGAATATTCTTTTTCCTCGATGAGGTTTACAGGGTTCTTCGAGTTGGGGGGCGTGCGCTGATCTCAACTCCGAATGCGACCAGCCTATGGGCAATTCAGCGGGCGATGATGCAACAAGCGCCATTGATGTATGACTGGCACTTCCGTGAATTCACGAAACACGAAATGCGTCAGATCGTTGAATATGCCGGATTTGAGGTCGTTGAACATAACGCCGAGTTTGTATGGCATTTATGGGATTTCAGTCCGGTTGAAGAGTTCATGAGGAACTCAAACTACGAATTGTCCGACCGGGGGGATGATCAGTTCATGATCATCGAGAAGCCGGCCCGGCGAATCCGGAGGCCGCACAATCTCAATCTGCCGTCCGAGAAAATCTGGAAAGAGGGTGGCCTACGGCTGGTCAAGAATCAAATTCGACGGAAGTTATATAACCTCGACCTTAGGCTAAAGCTTGCAGCGAGGCGATTCATTGGGCGTAATTAATTTACGAAACCAAATGTCCGGCGGGGAGAAAATCGGCGTAAGCATCCCGCCGCTCGCCAGTGTCTGATCGGGCCCCTTGATACGGCCACGTCTCGTGATTCAGCACGCAACCGAACGAGACGGTATGCCGAAACGGTTCTGCGGCCGATTGTGGTCAGCGCACTACGAGCGAACCAGGGGCGATTCGCGATGTGAGAAAATTGGCGCAACCCGCAACATGCGATTGCGCCCCTTCCCGATTCGACCCGTCAACATGCTCGGAGCACTCCGCACTTTTCTTGCGCTGATCGTCACGGCTGCTCATCTTGGGCGATGGACTGATCTCACGGCAACCTATGCTGTGTCGACGTTCTTCGTGATCAGTGGCTATCTGATGACCGCAACGCTCCATCGCAATTATGGGTTCGGGTCATCGGGATTCTTTCGATTCTTCCTGAACCGCTTCCTGAGGCTCTATCCGATGTACTGGATTGCAGCTGGCATGTCGGTCTTGCTGATTGCCCTTGAGCCCACGCTTGCGGAGGCATATCACCGAAATTTTCTGCTGCCCGATTCGCTGCGATCGTGGGCTTGCTTGGCCATGAACTGGTACTGGCGCCCGGATTTCCCCCTGCCCGGCAAGCCGAGCGTATCGCACGTCGTGCCGCCGGCATGGGCGCTAGCCGTTGAATTTGCCATGTACGTGGTGCTCGCATTGGGTGCTGCGCGCAACATCAAAACCGGCGTGCTGTGCCTGCTTGTCGGCGTGTTGTTCCATGTTGCGATGGCTCATGACGTGAACGAGCGGATATATGCGATACCTGCGGCTGCACTTCCGTACGGCATCGGAATATGCCTCTATTTCGCAGTCAAGGCATGTCGGGCTTCCGTCACTACGTATGCCTCGGTTACCGCTACGCTCCTGTACGCAGGATTTATATGCGCGCTGCATTTCCTCCCGCTCGATGCCGCAGGAATCCCTTACTACCTGAATCTGGCGGGATTCGCGGTGGCATTCTTCTTCATCGCATCCGCGACGGAAGGGCGCTATTTCAGATGGATTGATCGAAATATCGGAGGTCTGTCTTATCCGATCTATCTCATCCACTATCAGGCTGCCTTCGCCATCCAGCTCCTTCTTTCTACGAAGGCAACTGGCTGGACGTTGTTCTGGTTCACGCTCCCCTTGGCCGTGGCTTTATCGGCGGCGCTCGAATACTTGAACAGGCAGATAGTTGACCCTTGCAGAAATGTGGTTCGCGCAAAAGGTGGCGTCGTGTCTGGCGGCGCACCGAGCATGAGCCAATCAGGCACCAGGTGAATTTAATGTGTCTGGCGGAAACTGGGCAGCGTAAGACGTCCATCGTGGATCAGCTTGCGCAGGACCATCCGCAGGTTGTGCTTGGCGCCGCACGGCACTGCGTGGATCGCGTCACCCAGCGCGCCCTTGAGCCGGCTCCGATCGAGTTTGCCGTCGATGGCAACGTCCTTGTAGTCGCCTTGTAAAGAGTTGCAGGTTTTACGCGCCAATATGCCCGTTCACTGCAACTCCCGTATCGTCTCGACCTTGCAGCCTTGCTGTATATGCCTTCAAGGATTGTTCAAGGTCGACTACTTTCTCGGTTGAGTCAGTGAAGGCGACCAAGAATTCCATCGGGAACCTCAGAAAGTACAAGCAGCCATGCTGTCCCGTCGGCGTTATCTGTTCGCCAACACCGCGCCTTCGCTCATCAGTGTCGCGGACAGCTTTGCATAGTCGATGTTTTGAACACTGCTTCGCGAATCTATGGCGAGCGCTGCGGCGGCTCCGGCCGCCTGACCGGTAATCATGAATGTCGGCTCGACGCGTATCGATGAATACGCGACGTGCGACGCGGACAGTGCAACCGGCACGAGCAAATTCCGGATCTCGCTGTACTTGGGGACGATCGATCGATACGAGATCGGGTACGGACGCGGCAGCGGCTGCCAAATGGCACCTTCGGTACCGACCTGTCCGTCTACCGCAATGCGATTGACCGTATGCTGATCGATTGGGAATGCACCAAGACCGATGGGATCCGGGATCCTGGTTTCCGTGTACAGATCGTGCTGTGTCATCACATAGCTACCGACCATCCGGCGACTTTCCCGTACGTAAAGGCGCCATGGGAACCCGCCGTTATCCTGGAACTCGTCCTTGCAGAATCCCCACGAGCGAACGTCATCGCGTACGTTTGGCGGAATGCGGGGATCCGTCGCGAGAAACGTCAGGAGCGCCAGCGTATAACGCTTGTGCTCCGCCTCGATTTGGCGACGACCGTTCGCATTCGCATTGGCATACTCCGCGCTTCCCTCGATCTCGTCCGTAGAGAGCAGGCCGAGGCTATTGACGTCGAACTTGTTGTTGGGAATCGGAACGTTCGCGATGTAGTTGAACGTCTTGACGATTTCCGGGTGAGCCAGGGCGACGCGCCCCAGCAGTTCGAATTCCTTGGGATCGTAGTTGGCCGGTTTGACGACGGGAATCTGGTTTCCCTTATCCGCAGTGAGGCAAAGCCGATAGCCATATGCCTGCACGGCCGAGTCTGCCGTGCCCGGTGCGCCGAGATTGTTGGGCGCCACATGCGGAAGCAATCCGCTGTTCGGTTGACCTGGCACAACGTAGGGATCCACGCGCGCGCCGTCCTTGATGGAAATGGGGCCAACGCCGGCGAGGGGTTCGCCATATTGTGATTTCGCTTCGCGCCCGAGCGTATGGTCGACGCCGGCCTTCTCGAGCAAATCGCCTTCGTAGCTCGCATCGATGAACATCTTCGCCGCGTAACTATGTCCGTTGCTCGTCTGGACGACCTTGATTTCGTGATTATTGGTTTGAACGCTCGCCAGTTCGGCACCGTATTCGACGGAAACGGACGGGGCGTCGGCAAGCATCTGCAGCAGAATGCTCTCGGCGACATGCGGCTCGTGAAATATGCCGCCCATCGTCCAGGTCTTCCCGTAGCGCGTGTTTACCGTGTCGACGAAACGATGCGCGAAACCGCCCATTGCCCATAGACGATCCTGGGGATAGGCGTCTGTCACGCCGATCCCGCTCGTCGTCATCCCACCGACGTGTTTCGTCGGTTCCAGAATGACGACCCGCTTTTTCAGTTTCGCGGCTTCCAGTGCCGCGGATATACCGCCCGGCGTCGCACCGTAGACGAGGACATCCGCAGGGTCGGATCCTGGCGCGGGCACCGGCATGGCGACGGGCGGAGCGGGCGTCCCTTGTGGTTCCTCGTCGGTACCGTGGCCGCACGCCGCGAGAATGAGCACCGAACCGACCAGCAGCAATCTGCTTGCAACATTATCGAATACTACGAACATGTGACCGCGAGTGTTAGAGAAACAGGGTTAGATGAATCGAGCGACGAGGAACCAGGCTCGGCGAGCGCCTTTAATATTACGACGTATTAAAAACGTTACGATGTATTACGAAAGGTTCGCGGAGTTTATCACTTGCGGATGACACAAAACTATCGACTGGAACCCTGCGGATCCTTGCCGCGCGAGGAGCGGCGAAACGGGGCAGGAGATGGCGAGGGTCAGATCAAGATGCTGACAAACCGGGGGCGGGGGCGACGAAGGCCGGCAAGCTGAAAGATGTCATCGATCGACACCGGAAGCCACTGACAGAAATGGAGGCCGAGCCGGCACAGGCCAGGCGTTGGCTGGTCGAGGTCAGAACGGAGCGCGCTCTCTTCAAAAGGTTCGCGACGTACTTCGCAAAGGCGTCGAGGTGAGGTGCGGATTGAACAAATGCGACGAGACTACCCCGTGCCGCCAATGTGCCGAGTGCCGGGCGTACCGATGAGCGGCCACCATGTGTGGCGCAAGCGCAAGTCACCCGAAAGCACGTGGCAGGAACCCCGCCCTGGAAGCGGAGGTGCTCACGGTCCACCGGCGAATCCGGGAAAGTTTCAGGCCGGAGCGCCTGCGGCGACATCTGGAGGAGCGTGGCGTGCGAATCGGCTTGCACCGGGTCAGGAGGCGGTGCAGAAAATCGGGATAGCGCCGCAAGCAGAAGCGCCGGATCAAGGCCACGACGAATTCGAAGCACGACCTGCCTGTCGCGTCGAATCCGCTGAACCAGGATGTCTCGGTGACGGTGCCCAATCAAGTCTGGTGTGGTGACGTCACCTCTTTTGCGATCGATGAGGGTTGGTTGTGTCCTGCCGGCCAGAGGTACCTGCACCGCGGTGAAATCGCCGGTTACGCGAAGAGCGAGCGGATGACGAAACATCTGGTCACGCAGGCCTTGATTCGCGCTGTCGCGACTCGCAGGGCACTAGCAGGTCTGATTCGCCACACCGAGCGCGCGTCGTAACCACTGTGCGTTGGGCTATCAACTGCTCGTGAACCGGTTGACTGCCACTAATTCAGTCCGACCTCAGTTTTTCGCCTGATCGGCCCCTCGGGCGCGATAAAATCGCGTCTTTATGCCTGTCGCCGGCTGCCAGCCGGCGTTTTTTCAGCGTGCAAAAGATCCTGATCGTGCGCGTGTCGTCGCTGGGCGACGTCGTGCACAACATGCCGGTGATCGCCGATATCCGGCGCCGCCACCCCGATGCGCAGATCGACTGGCTCGTCGAGGAAGGCTTCGTCGACCTTGTGAAGCTCGTCGACGGCGTGCGCAACGTGCTGCCGTTTTCGTTGCGCCGCTGGCGCAAGAAGCCGTTCTCGGGCGCCACGTGGCGCGAGATCCGCGCGTTCCGCCAGCGCCTCGCGGCCGAGCAGTACGACCTCGTGATCGATTGCCAGGGTCTCATCAAGACGGCCTGGGTCGCGAGCTGGGCGCGCGGCCCGCTCGTCGGGCTCGGCAACCGCACCGACGGCGCCGGCTACGAGTGGCCCGTGCGTTTCTTCTACCGCAAGCGTGTGCCGATCGCGCCGCGCACGCACGTCGTCGAGCGCTCGCGGCAACTCGTCGCGGCCGCGCTGGGCGACCCGGCGCCGACGCCGGCCGATCCGGTCGACTTCGGCCTCGATACGCGCGCGGCGGCGCTCGCGGTGGCCGCGCTCGGCCTGAACCTGCCGGTGCCGTACGTGGTGTTCGTCCACGCGACGTCGCGTGCCGACAAGCAGTGGCCGGATGCCGCGTGGATCGAGCTCGGCCAGGCGCTCGTGCGGCGCGGCGCGTCGCTCGTGCTGCCGTGGGGCAACGACGCGGAGCGCGCGACCAGCGAGCGGCTCGCGAAGGAATTCGGCGCGGCGGCGATCGTGCCGCCGAAGCTGTCGCTGCCGGCCGTGGTCGGCCTGATCGACGGAGCGGCCGCCACCGTCGGGGTTGATACAGGTCTGGTTCACATCGCGGCGGCGCTGAAGCGTCCGACGGTCGAACTGTACAATTTCGCGACGGCCTGGCGGACCGGCGGCTACTGGTCGCCGAACGTCGTCAATCTCGGCACGGCGGGGCAACCCCCGTCGATCGCGCAGGTGAAGTCGGCGCTCGCGGGCTTCGGTCTCCTGTAACGCCCGCGCCATACGCACGAACCCGCACGCATCCGCGCGAACCCAAGCGAACCGATCATGAGCGAATCCCAGATCATCGAAGTCCCGTCCGCCGACTGGAGCGGACACAACCTGTCGGCGCCGCGCGAGCAGCTGCTGGCCGCCGTCGAGGAAGGCAAGGTGCTGTATTTCCCGCACCTGCGCTTCGCGATCGAAGGCGGCGAGGAAGCGCTGCTCGATCCGGCGCTCGCCGACCCGAAACGCAAGAACATCAGCCTCGCGCCGAACGGCGGCGCGCTCGCCGGCGTGCTCGGCGACAGCGTCACGCAGTCGGCGGTGCGCGCGCTCGTCGCGCGTTTCCAGCAGCAGGCCGGCACGCTCGTCGACGGCCTGTTTCCCGAATACCGCGGCAAGCTGCGCGTCGCGCCGACGAGCCTGCGGCTGATGCAGGTCGAGACGCGCCAGACATCCTGGCGCAAGGACGACAGCCGGCTGCACGTCGACGCGTTCCCGTCGCGGCCCAACTACGGCGAGCGCATCCTGCGCGTGTTCACGAACGTGAACCCGGCGGGCGTGCCGCGCGTGTGGCGCGTCGGCGAGCCGTTCGAGGACGTCGCGAAGCGCTTCCTGCCGCGCATCAAGCCGCAGCTGCCGGGCGCCGCGTGGCTGCTGAACCTGCTGCACGTGACGAAGTCGCCGCGCAGCGCGTACGACCACCTGATGCTGAACCTGCACGACAGCATGAAGGCCGATCTCGACTACCAGAAGACCAGCCCGCAGGAGACGATGCCGTTTCCGCCGGGTTGCGTGTGGATATGTTTCTCGGATCAGACTTCGCACGCTGTGATGTCCGGCCAGTTCATGCTCGAACAGACGTTCTTCCTGCCGGTCGACGCGATGGTTCGCCGCGAATGCGCGCCGCTCGGCATTCTCGAACGCCTGAAGGGCAGGGCGCTGGTTTGAGCGCGCACCTGCTTCGACGCAACACGAGGGCCGCCGCATGCTGCGGGTGATCTATCGCGCGCTGTGGTGGCTCGTCGCGCCGGCCGCGGTCATCCGGCTCTACGTGCGCTCGCGCAAGGAGCGCGGCTATCGCGAGCACATCGCCGAACGTTTCGGCCACGTGGCGGGCCGCTCGCGCGACGACCGCGCGCCGCTGATCTGGGTGCATGCGGTGTCGGTCGGCGAGACGCGCGCCGCGCAGCCGCTGATCGACGCGCTGATGCGCGCGCGTCCCGATGCGCGCATCCTGCTCACGCACATGACGCCGAGCGGCCGCGCGACCGGCGAACAGATCTTCGGCGATCGCGTGCTGCGCTGTTACCTGCCGTACGACATGCCCGGCGCGGTGCGGCGCTTCCTGCGCGCGTGGCGGCCGACGCTCGGCCTCGTGATGGAAACCGAGGTGTGGCCCACGCTGATCGACGAGTGCCGCCGCGCGGACGTGCCGCTGGTGCTGACCAATGCGCGGATGTCCGCGCGTTCGTTCCGGCGCGCGGCGAAGTTCGGCGCGGCGACGCGCGACGTGTTCGGCGGCTTCTCGCGCGTGCTCGCGCAGAGCCCGGCCGATGCGGAGCGGCTGACGTCGCTCGGCGCGCGCAACGTGACCGTGCTCGGCAACCTGAAGTTCGACATGACGACGCCGCCGGAACTGGCGGCGCGCGGCCATGCGTGGCGCGACGCGATCGGCGCGCGGCCGGTGTGGGTCGCCGCGAGCACGCGCGAGAACGAGGAGGCGCTGGTGCTGCAGGCGTTCGCCGCGATGCGTACGCCCGGCGCGCTGCTGGTGCTCGTGCCGCGTCATCCGCAACGTTTCGCGGAGGTCGAGGCGCTCGTCGGGCGCAACGGGCTCAAGTGCGTGCGACGCTCCGCATGGGCGGCCGACGCGGCGGCACTCGCAGCCGGCCGTCCGGCCGCCGAGCCGCTGCCGGACGACGTGACGGTGCTGCTCGGCGATTCGATGGGCGAGCTCGGCGCGTATTACGCGGCCGCCGACATCGCGTTCATCGGCGGCAGCCTGCTGCCGCTCGGCGGACAGAACCTGATCGAAGCGTGCGCGGTCGGCGTACCGGTACTGATCGGGAAGCACGTATTCAACTTCACGCAGGCGACCGCCGACGCGGTCGCGGCCGGCGCGGCACTGCAGGTCGAGGATCCGCTCGATCTCGCGCACGTGCTCGACGCGCTGTTTGCCGACAACGCGCGGCGCATCGCGATGGGTGCGGCCGGCGCGGCGTTCGCTGCGCGTCACCGCGGCGCGACCGCGCGCACGGTCGACGTGCTCGCGGCACTGCTGCCGCCCGCCGAAGCCGGCGCGCATGCGCTGCCGGGCGTGCAGGACGCTGCCGACGACGCATAGACGGCGGGCGGCGCGATGCCGCCCCGGCACGCGAGGCGGCGTCGCAGGGCGCCGCCACGCCGCTCACACCGTCAGCAAACCCTTCTTCTCGATGAACGCGATCACGTCCGCGACGCCTTCGAGCGCCTTCAGGTTCGTCATCACGTAGGGCCGCTCGCCGCGCATCTTCTTCGTGTCGGACGCCATCACGTCGAGGTTCGCGCCGACCAGCGGCGCGAGGTCCGTCTTGTTGATCACGAGCAGGTCGGACTTCGTGATGCCGGGGCCGCCCTTGCGCGGAATCTTCTCGCCGCCCGCGACGTCGATCACGTAGATCGTCAGGTCCGACAGCTCGGGGCTGAAGGTCGCCGCGAGATTGTCGCCGCCCGATTCGATGAACACGATGTCGGCGTCGGGAAAGCGCGACAGCATCCGGTCGACGGCCTCGAGGTTGATCGACGCATCCTCGCGGATCGCCGTGTGCGGGCAGCCGCCCGTCTCGACGCCCATGATGCGCTCCTCGGGCAGCGCGCCGGCAACCGTCAGCAGCCGCTGGTCTTCCTTCGTATAGATGTCGTTGGTGATCGCGACGAGGTCGTAGCGCTCGCGCATCGCCTTGCACAGCATTTCGAGCAGCGTGGTCTTGCCGGAGCCGACGGGGCCGCCGATGCCGACGCGCAGCGGCGGCAGTTTCTTCGTGCGGCGGGCGGGGGACGGAGCGGGTGCGTTCATGGCGTGTGTCGTGTTCAGGAGCGGAACAACCGCGAATACTGGGTTTCGTGCCGTGCGGACAGGATGCCGAGCTGCGGCGCGAACGTGTTGACGGCGTCGGGCGGCGTCGCGAGCGCGCGGCGTACGGCCGCGTCGATCGCGCCGCGCAGCGCGACGATGATGCGTTGCCCGGCGAGCTGGCCGAGCGGCACGGCCTTCAGCGCGGCGGACGTCTGGTTCTCGACCCAGCCGAATGCGTACGCGGCGAGCACGGCGTCGGCGCTCGCGTCGTGCGCGGCGGCCGCGTAGGCGAACGCGGTCGGCAGCGCGATCGGCGACATCGCCGCGAGCGTCGCGCGGCGCGCGGCATCGCCCCATTCGAGCGACGCGCACAGTTGCGCGAGCGACCAGCCCATCTGTTCGGTCTCGCGGCGCAGTTCCGCCGATTCGCGGCTCGCGACGAACCATGCATTTTCGGTGACGAGCGCGTGCGTGTCGTGCGCGTGCCAGCGTGCGAGCTGGTGCGCGAGGAACGGCAGCTCGCCGTGCGCGAGCACGTCGGTCAGGCCGCTGGCGATCCAGTCGCGCGCGGAATCGGCGTCGTGGATCAGGTTCGCGTCGAGCGCGGCTTCGAGGCCCTGCGAATAGCTGTACGCGCCGATCGGCAGCGCCGGCGACGCGAGATGCAGCAGCGCGACGAGTTCAGTGGTGGTCATGGCCGTGGCCGTGCGTGCATCCGGGACCATGCTGATGATCGTGATCGTGATCGTGATCGTGATCGTGATCGTGATCGTGATCGTGATCGTGATCGTGATCGTGATCGTGATCGTGCGAGTGCGAGTGCGAGTGCGAGTGCGAGTGGCCGTGATGCTCGCCGAACACCTGCTGCGCAAGCGCGTAATCCTCGGCGAACGTCGCATCGTGCCCGTGCTTGTGTCCGCCGCCGTACGCGCCGGCTTCCGGCTGGAACGGCGCTTGCGTTTCCTCGACCTGCGTGCCGAGCCGGCGCAGCATGTCCGCGAGCACCGGGTCGGCCTCGAGCTTCAGGTAGCCGTCGCCGATCTCGACCGGCGTATGACGGTTGCCGAGGTGGTACGCGGCACGCATCAGCGTGAGCGGATCGGCGGCGCGCACGCGCAGCACGGTTTCGGCGGCCGCGGCGATGCGCACGAGCGCGCCGTCGTCGGCGACGAGCACGTCGCCGTCGCGCAGGATCGTGCCGCGCGGCAGCAGCACGGCGACATCTTCGCCGGTGTCGAGCGTCGCCGCGAGGCGGCTCTTGCAGCGGGCGTCATAGGCGAGCGTGAGCGTCGGCGCGCGCGCGACGAGCGACGCGGCGAGTTTCACGTTCGGGGCGATACGTTTGTCGAGGGTGCGCATGAAACAGGAACCGGAAACCGGCAATCAGAACAGGAAATAACGCTGCGCCATCGGCAGCACCGTGGCCGGCTCGCAGGTCAGCAGCTGGCCGTCGGCGATCACGTCGTAGGTTTCGGGATCGACGCTGATCGACGGGCGCCATGCGTTGTGGATCATGTCGGCCTTCGTCACGTTGCGGCAGTTGCGCACGGGCACGATCCGCTTCGCGAGGCCGTAGCGTTCCGCGATACCGGCATCGGCCGCCATCTGCGACACGAAGGTCAGCGACGTGCGCGCGAGCGCACCGCCGCGCGTCGCGAACATCTCGCGATAGTGGACCGGCTGCGGCGTCGGAATCGACGCGTTCGGGTCGCCCATCTGCGCCATGGCGATCATCCCGCCCTTCAGGATCATGGACGGCTTGATCCCGAAGAACGCCGGCTCCCACAGCACGAGGTCGGCCCACTTGCCGGGTTCGATCGAACCGACTTCGTGCGCGATGCCGTGCGTGAGCGCCGGGTTGATCGTGTACTTCGCGACGTAGCGCTTCGCGCGGAAGTTGTCGTTGCGTGCGCCGTCTTCCGGCAGCGCGCCGCGCTGCACCTTCATCTTGTGCGCGGTCTGCCAGGTGCGGATGATCACTTCGCCGACGCGGCCCATCGCCTGCGAGTCGGACGACAGCATCGACAGCGCGCCGAGATCGTGCAGGATGTCCTCGGCCGCGATCGTCTCGCGGCGGATCCGCGATTCGGCGAACGCGAGATCCTCGGCGATCGACGGATCGAGGTGGTGGCACACCATCAGCATGTCGAGATGCTCGTCGAGCGTGTTGATCGTGTACGGGCGCGTCGGGTTGGTCGACGACGGCAGCACGTTCGACTCGCCGCACACCTTCAGGATGTCGGGCGCATGGCCGCCGCCCGCGCCTTCGGTGTGGTACGTGTGGATCGTGCGGCCCTTGAACGCGGCGACCGTCGATTCGACGAAGCCGCCTTCGTTCAGCGTGTCGGTGTGGATCGCGACCTGCGTGTCGGTGTCGTCGGCCACCGACAGGCAGTTGTCGATCGCGGCGGGTGTCGTGCCCCAGTCCTCGTGCAGCTTCAGCCCGATCGCGCCGGCCGCGATCTGCTCGACGAGCGGCTGCGGCAGGCTCGCGTTGCCCTTGCCGAGGAAGCCGAGGTTGATCGGCCAGCCGTCGGCGGCCTGCAGCATCCGCTCCATGTGCCACGGGCCCGGCGTGCAGGTCGTCGCGTTGGTGCCGGTGGCCGGCCCCGTGCCGCCGCCGAGCATCGTCGTCACGCCCGACGCGAGCGCCTCGTCGATCTGCTGCGGGCTGATGAAGTGGATGTGCGTGTCGATGCCGCCGGCCGTCACGATCAGCCCTTCGCCGGCGATCACCTCGGTGGCCGCGCCGATCGCGATCGTCACGCCCGGCTGGATGTCGGGATTGCCGGCCTTGCCGATCGCGGCGATGCGGCCGTGCTTGATCGCGATGTCGGCCTTCACGATGCCCCAGTGATCGAGGATCACCGCGTTCGTGATGATCGTGTCGGGCACGTCGGCGGCCACGCGCTGCGACTGGCCCATGCCGTCGCGGATCACCTTCCCGCCGCCGAATTTCACTTCCTCGCCGTAGGTCGTGTAATCGCGTTCGATCTCGATCAGCAGTTCGGTATCGGCGAGCCGGACGCGGTCGCCCGTCGTCGGCCCGAACATTTCCGCGTACGCGCGGCGGCTCAAGCGTAATGTCATGTGCTGTTCCTGAAGAGCGGGGCGCGGCTTACAGCGGCCCCATCACCTTGCCCTGAAAACCGTAGACGGCACGATCGCCCGCGAGTGCGACCAGCTCGACGGTGCGCGTCTGGCCCGGCTCGAAGCGCACGGCGGTGCCGGCCGCGATGTTCAGGCGGAAGCCGCGCGCGGCCGCGCGATCGAACGACAGCGCGTCGTTGACTTCGAAGAAGTGGTAGTGCGAGCCGACCTGCACCGGGCGGTCGCCGGTGTTCGCGACGACGAGCGCGAGCGTCGCGCGGCCTGCGTTCAGTTCGTGTTCGCCGTCGTCGGTGAGGATTTCGCCGGGGATCATGCGGGGCCTCACGGAATCGGGTGATGGACGGTCACGAGCTTCGTGCCGTCGGGGAAGGTCGCCTCGACCTGGATGTCGGGAATCATCTCCGGCACGCCGTCCATCACGTCGTCGCGCGTGAGCAGCGTCGTGCCGTAATGCATCACCTCGGCGACCGTCCTGCCGTCGCGCGCGGCTTCCATCAGCGCGGCGGTGATGAAGGCGACTGCCTCCGGATAGTTGAGCTTCAGGCCGCGTGCGCGACGGCGCTCGGCCAGCAGCGCCGCCGTGAAGATCAGCAGCTTGTCCATCTCTCGGGGAGTCAGTTTCATGAAGGCAAACGTTCAGTAAAACGTAATTTTTATCGGTGCGTGGGCGACGGGGCGGACGCGCGGGTCATCGTAGCACCGCGCCGTTTTGCGTGCGTCGTGTATCGGTTATGTAAGCAGCAAGGCGCGTGCCATGTGCATGGAACGCGGCGCGATGCGCGCTTCTGGTGCGCGATGCATGGGCAACGTGCAGCGCCGGCCGCGGCGCTGCATCGAAACGGTGCGTGGCGCGACCGTGCTCAGGTTTGCCAGAGGCGCAGCGGCCGTGCGTCGACGCCGTGCACGATCGGCCGCAGATGCAGCCAGCAGTCGGTGAAGTGGCGTTGCAGCGCTTCCATCGACGTCGACAGCGCGCGCACCAGCACGACGCCGGGCGTCACGCAGGTCGCGCTCGCGCGCAGCGTGGCATCGAACGGCATCCGCGCGGCGAGCGATTCGGCGAGCGCGGCGTCGCATGCGGCACCGGCGGCCCACAACGTGCCGTATACCGGAAAGCCGGCGAGGCCCTGCAGCGCACCGCGCAGCGGATCGTGCGCGTCGAGCAGCGCGCGTTCGGTCCACAGCGGCCGACCGTCGGCATCGACGAGCGCCGCGCTCGACACGATGCGGCCGGCCGACCAGGTTTCGCCGGCCGCCTGCCGGCCGAGCTGCGTCGCGTCCCAGCCGATCGCGCTTGCCCCCGTGCCGAGCCTCACCGTGAAAGCGAGCGACGCATGCGCCGCGTCGAAGAACAGGTTGTTCTGCGGCAGCCAGTCGAGTTTCGCGTGGTCGCCGACCGTGATGCCGATGCGCTGCGTCGCGTCGAGGCCGTTCGACTTGTACCACTTGGTCGCGCCGGGCGTCGTCAGCACCGCGTGCGTGCCGCTGCCGAGCGCGATGTCGATGTCGAGCCGGTCGCCGCCGGCGACGCCGCCCGGCGGGTGGACGATCACCGCATGGCAGATCGCGTCGCCTTCCGGATACAGCGGCCGCTGCACGCGCAACGGGCCGTCGTGCAGCCGGTGGGCGAGCGTCGTGCGTGTGCCGTGCCGCTCGAAGCCGAGTTCGAGGCGGCCGCGCCACGACTTGGCGACGGCAGGGCGGGACAGCGGGGCGTGGGAATCGGGGGCAGACATCGGCGGGAAGCAGGGGACGGGCGCAGGGATCGAGGATGCTACCGCAACACTATACGCCTGGGTGTTCCGGTTGCTGAACGCGGTGAAGCGGAGAGGCGATGACGCCGGCGATCGCATGACGTGCATCGATCGCCGGCACCGCGCAGCGGCGCAATCGTGCGCCGCTACACGGCGATCAGCTCGCGCACGCCGTTCGCTTCCATGTCCCGCGCGTCGCCGCCCGCGACGATCTCGCCGCGGCTCATCACCCAGTAGCGGTCGGCGATCGACTGGGCGAAGTCGTAATACTGCTCGACGAGCAGCACGGTCATCTTCGCTTCGTCGACGAGCTGGCGCAGCGTGCGGCCGATATCCTGGATGATCGACGGCTGGATGCCTTCGGTCGGCTCGTCGAGGATCAGCAACTGCGGTTCGCTCATCAGCGCGCGGCCGATCGCGAGCTGCTGCTGCTGGCCGCCCGACAGGTCGCCGCCGCGCCGCGTGCGCATGTCCTTCAGCACCGGGAACAGGTCGTAGATGCGATCGGGCACCTTCGACGGTGCTTTCCGGCTCGCCGCGCCGACGAGCAGGTTCTCCTCGACGGTGAGCCGCGGAAAGATGTCGCGGCCCTGCGGCACGTACGCGAGCCCGGCCGCGACGCGCGCGTACGGCGGCATTGCACCGAGCGCGGTGCCGCGCCACGACACGCTGCCGCTTTTCGCGGCGACGACGCCCATCAGGCAGCGCAGCAGCGTGCTCTTGCCGACGCCGTTGCGGCCGAGCAGCACGGTGAGCTTGCCGTCGTCGGCGGCGAGGCTCACGTTGCGCAGGATATGGCTGCCGCCGTAGTACTGGTTCAGTGCTTCGATCTTCAGCATTGCATCAACGTCCGAGATAAGACTCGATCACCGCGTCGTCGCGCTTGACCTGGTCGAGGGTGCCTTGCGCGAGGACCGCGCCTTCGGCCATCACCGTCACGCGGCCCGTGTCGCCGGCGAGTGCCGCGACGAATTCCATGTCGTGCTCGACGACCATCATCGAGCAGGTGCCGCGCAGCGTGTTCAGCAGCTCGGCGAGCTCCATCGTCTCGTGGTCGGTCATCCCGGCCGCCGGTTCGTCGAGCAGCAACAGCGCAGGGCGCTGCATCAGCAGCATGCCGATCTCGAGCCGCTGCTTCTGCCCGTGCGACAGCTCGCCCGCCGCGCGATACGCGTCGCTTTCGAGGCCGATCAGCGCGAGCGTCTCCTCGATCTTCGCCTGCGCGGTGCGGTCGAGCCGCGCGCGCAGCGACGCGAGCCAGCCCTTGTCGGTCTGCATCGCGAGTTCGAGGTTTTCCCACACCGGATGCTGCTCGAACACGGTCGGCTTCTGGAACTTGCGGCCGATGCCCGCGCGCGCGATTTCCGGCTCGTTCATTCGCGCGAGGTCGATGGTCTGGCCGAGAAACACCTTGCCCGCATCGGGGCGCGTCTTGCCGGTGATCACGTCCATCATCGTCGTCTTGCCCGCACCGTTCGGGCCGATCACGCAGCGCAGCTCGCCCGCGTCGATCGCGAGCGACAGCTTCTTCAGCGCGCGGAAGCCGTCGAAGCTCACCTCGATATCCTCGAGGTAGAGGATCGTGCCGTGCGACGTGTCGATGCCCGGCGGCACCACGCGCCCCATCGATGCGGTGCCGCTGACGGCGAGCAGCTCGTCCTCGGGCGGCGGCGTGAACTGGTAGAGGGCCGTTCCGTTCATGCGCGTTTCCCCTTCGCGAGCACGGTTTCGACGAGGCCCATGATCCCGCGCGGCAGCAGCAGCGGCACGAGCACGAAGATCAGGCCGAGGAAGAACAGCCAGTATTCGGCGAAGTAGGCGGTAAAGAGGCTCTTCGCGCCGTTCACCGCGAACGCGCCGACGATCGGCCCGATCAGCGTGCCGCGGCCGCCCACCGCGACCCAGATCGCCATCTCGATCGAGTTGCCGGGCGACATCTCGCCGGGATTGATGATGCCGACCTGCGGCACGTACAGCGCGCCCGCGATACCGCACAGCACGGCCGACACGGTCCACACGAACAGCTTGTACGCGAGCGGGCTGTAGCCGAGGAACATCAGCCGCGTCTCGCCGTCGCGCACCGCGGTGACCACGCGCCCGAGCTTGCTGGTGACGATCGCGCGCGCGGCGATGAACGCGAGCACGAGCGTCGCGAACGTCAGCAGCAACAGCACCGTGCGCGTACCGGGCGACGTGATCGCGAAGCCCGCGATGCGCTTGAAGTCGGTGAAGCCGTTGTTGCCGCCGAAGCCCGTCTCGTTGCGAAAGAACAGCAGCATCGCGGCGAACGTCAGCGCCTGCGTGATGATCGACAGGTACACGCCTTTCACGCGCGAGCGGAACGTGAAGAAGCCGAACACCCAGGCGAGCACGGCCGGCACGAGCACGACGAGCGCGAGCGCCCAGGCGAGATGCTGCGTGCCGCTCCAGTACCAGGGCAGCTGGTGCCAGTCGAGGAACACCATGAAGTCGGGCAGGTCGCTGCCGTACTTGCCGTCGCGGCCGATCTCGCGCATCAGGTACATGCCGATCGCATAACCGCCGAGCGCGAAGAAGAGGCCGTGGCCGAGGCTCAGGATGCCGCAGTAGCCCCACACGAGATCGAGCGCGAGCGCGGCGATCGCGTAGCACATCAGCTTGCCGGCGAGCGTCATCGCATACGCGGACAGATGGAACGCGCTCGACTCGGGCGCGACCAGCGCGGCGAGCGGCACGCCGATGCCGATCGCGATGCACAGCGCGATCAGCGCGAGCCACGCGCGGCGCGACAGCAGCGCGGGGCGGGGCGGCAGGCCGAGCGCGAAACCGTTCTCCGCACGGGCGGCGGCAGCGGGCTTCGGCGCGTCGGCGAGCGGCTTCGACAACGAATCGGTGATTGAAGTCATGTCACGCCTCCGCGCTGCGGCCCTTCGGGGCGAACATGCCCTGCGGACGCTTCTGGATGAACAGCACGATCATCACGAGCACCGCGATCTTCGCGAGCACGGCGCCCCAGAACGGCTCGATCGCCTTGCTGACGAGACCGAGCCCGAAGCCGCCGAGCACGGTGCCGGCGATCTGCCCGACGCCGCCGAGCACGACGGCCATGAACGAATCGATGATGTAGTTCTGGCCGAGATCCGGGCCGACATTGCCGATTTGCGACAGCGCGCAGCCGCCGAGGCCCGCGATGCCGGCGCCGAACGCGAAAGCGTACGCGTCGACGCGTGCGGTCTTCACGCCGACGCACGCAGCCATCCGGCGGTTCTGCGTGACGGCGCGCACGAACAGGCCAAGGCGCGTCTTCGTCAGCACGGCCCACGCGACGAACACCACCGCGAGCGCGAACGCGAGGATCACGAGGCGGTTGTACGGCAGGATCAGGTTCTGCATCACCGTCACGCCGCCGCTCATCCACGACGGGTTCACGACCTGCACGTTCTGCGCGCCGAACAGCATCCGCGTCGCCTGGATCAGGATCAGGCTCACGCCGAAGGTGGCGAGCAGGGTCTCGAGCGGGCGGCCGTACAGGTGCCGCAGCACGAGCCGTTCGAGCACGATGCCGACCAACGCGGCCGTCACGAACGACACCGGCACGGCGACGAGCGGATACCAGTCGAACGCGCCGGGTGCGTAGCGCTGGATCAGCGTCTGCACGACATAGGTTGCGTACGCACCGATCATCAGGAATTCGCCGTGCGCCATGTTGATCACGCCGATCAGCCCGTACGTGATCGCGAGGCCGAGCGCGGCGAGCAGCAGCACGCTGCCGAGCGACAGCCCCGCGAACAGCGTGCCCGCGATCTCGCCGCGGCGCTGCAGCGAGTGCAATGCGTCGAGCCCTTGCTGGGCGGCGTCGCGCACACGCGCGTCGGGCTCCGCGTAGCTGCCGTCGGCATTCTTCGCGACGAGCGGGCGCAACTGCTCGATCATGTCGAGATCGCGGCGCGCGGCCACCACCTGCACGGCTTCGAGGCGCTTCGCCGGATCGGCGTCGTGCAGCGCGGCGATCGCCCACAATGCATCGAGGCGGCGCTTCAGCGTGGGATCCGTTTCCTTTGCGCGCGCTCGGTCGATCATCGGCTTGAGTGCCGGGTCGGGCGACTTCAGCAGCGCATCGATCGCGTCGCGGCGCGCGGCGACGTCGGGCGACGCGAGCGCGAGCCCCGACAGCGCGCCCGCGATTTTCGTGCGCAGCAGGTTGTTCAGCATCACGGGCTGCGCGTCGCCGGCCGGCGTCGCGGCCTGCGAGAGCGCGTCGTGTGCGGTGTCGCCGGACTGGATCAGCAGGCGGCCGTCGCCGGTCGCGAGCGCGTCGCCGTTCGACAGCGCGTTGAGCAACGCGACGGCGCGCGGATCGGGATCGGCGGCGAGCCGTTCGACCGCGGCCGTCTTCGCGTCGAAGTCGTCGCCGGCGAGCGCGGCGGTATCGGCAGCCGTCAGCGCGAATGCGGCGCGCGGCAGCCCGCCCGCGAGGGCGGCGCACGCGACGATCGCGACGGCGGCTCGGCGAAAGCGTGTAGGCATCGGGAAATCCTGTCGGACGTGGAAGGCGGATGCGGGCGGCGATGCGCGGGCGCTTGCGGTGCGTCGGCAAGCGCGCCCGGTACGGCGGCGCCTGCAAGCGGGCGGAGCATCGCGCCGGTGCGCGACGCCCCGCGTCGCGTCAGGCGAGCGCCGTGCGCTGCCGGCGCAGGAACGCCGGGATCGACGTGACGATGTCCGGCTTGCCCTGGTTACCCGCGATGTACGGGCTCCACGGTTGCGCGCGCACGGCCGTCTTCGTCTTCCACACGACGTTGAACTGCCCGTCGCCGCGGATCTCACCGATCATCACCGGCTTGTGCAGGTGATGGTTGCCGTCCATCGCGAGCGTGAAGCCCGACGGCGCGGCGACCGTCTGGCCGATCATCGCGACGCGCACCTTGTCGACGTCGGTGCTCTTCGCCTTCTCGACGGCCTGCTTCCACATGTGGATGCCCACATAGGTCGCCTCCATCGGGTCGTTGGTCACGCGCTTCGCGCCGCCCGGCAGGTTGTTCGCCTTCACCCATGCGGCGAACTGGTCCTTGAACTTCGTGTTGGTCGGGTTCTTCACCGACATGAAGTAATTCCATGCGGCGAGGTGGCCGACGAGCGGCTTCGTGTCGATCCCGCGCAGTTCCTCCTCGCCGACCGAGAACGCGACGACCGGCACGTCGGTCGCCTTGATCCCCTGGTTGCCGAGCTCCTTGTAGAACGGCACGTTCGAGTCGCCGTTGATCGTCGAGATCACGGTCGTCTTGCCGCCCTGCGAGAAGTTCTTGATGTTCGCGACGATGGTCTGGTAATCGCTGTGGCCGAACGGCGTGTAGACCTCCTGAATGTCGGCGTCCTTCACGCCCTTCGATTTCAGGAACGCGCGCAGGATCTTGTTGGTCGTGCGCGGATACACGTAATCGGTGCCGAGCAGGAAGAAGCGCTTCGCGCCGCCGCCTTCCGCGCCCATCAGGTACTCGACGGCCGGGATCGCCTGCTGGTTCGGCGCCGCGCCCGTATAGAACACGTTGCGCGACATTTCCTCGCCTTCGTACTGCACCGGGTAGTAGAGCAGCCCGTTCAGCTCCTCGAACACCGGCAGCACCGACTTGCGCGACACCGACGTCCAGCAGCCGAACACGCACGCGACCTTGTCCTGCGTGAGCAGCTGGCGCGCCTTCTCGGCGAACAGCGGCCAGTTCGACGCGGGATCGACCACCACGGGCTCGAGCTTGCGGCCCATCACGCCGCCGCTCTTGTTGATGTCGGCGATCGTCATCAGCGCGGTGTCCTTCAGCGACGTCTCCGAGATCGCCATCGTGCCCGACAGCGAGTGCAGGATGCCGACCTTGATCGGGCCGGTGCCCGCATCGGCCGCGTGCGCGAACGGGCTCTTGCCCGCGAGCGCAAGCGCGCCGGCCATCGAACCGAACTTCAACAGACTGCGACGTTTCATCGGGTTCCCCTTGACGTGTTGGATATGCGTGCGCCTTGACGGCGTCGGCCAACGGATAACGCAAGGCATGTGCCAGTCGTGCGGATGCACGCCCGGCGTGCCTGCGCGGGGCAGGGCGGGGCGTCGCGGCGGGGCACATGACGCGTCGTGCAGCATGCGCGGTCCGTCGCGGTGCAGGGGCGCGGGCGGAAATGGTGCACGGTCGGGGTTCCCCGTTCCGGTGCCTGCGTGCGGTGCGGGAACGGTCGTGCACCATGACTTCGCGGCAAGCGGGGTGGGGCGGGCGCGGCGCGGTGCCGTCGCAGGTCGGATGACGCCGAGACGAACCGGAGCGGGAAAGAAAAACGGGCGCGCCATGCGCGCCCGTTCGGCGGGTCGGTATGACCGGCGGCGATGTGCCGGCCGGTGCGGCGGCGCGCGATGCGCCACCGGCGGGATCAGTAGCGCGGTACGGACGGATCGACGTCGCGCGACCACGCGTCGATCCCGCCTTGCAGGTTGTACAGCTTCGTGAAGCCGCGCGACTCGAGGAACATCGCGACCTGCGCGCTGCGCATCCCGTGATGGCACACGCAGACGATTTCCGCTTCGTCGTCGAGTTCTTCGCTGCGCGCGGGAATCTGCTGCATCGGGATCGACACGCTGCCGGCGATGTGCGCGGTCGCGATTTCCCACGGTTCGCGCACGTCGAGCACGACCGGCGCGGGGCGCGCCTTGTCGCCGAGCCATTCCGCGAGCATCGCGGCGGTCAGGATCTGCATGGAGGCTCCGCCGCTCAGAACTTGAAGCGCGACGGCTCGATCGCGTTGACGAGGTGGTCGATGTAGGTTTCGAACACGTCGGCGACGCGGTACTGCTTGTCGTCGATGCGCGTGATGATCTGCGCCTTCATCACCGGACGGCCGCCGACGAATGCCGACAGGCGGCCGCCGACCTTCAGTTGCTCGAGCATTTCCTGCGGCACGACGGGCAGGCCGCCCGCGACGCAGATCACGTCGTACGGCGCCTTGCCGGCCCAGCCGCGCGAACCGTCGCCGAGGACGACTTCCGCGTTGGTCACGCCGTCGTTGCGCAGGTTGTCTTCCGCGAACTTCGCGATGGCCGGATCGATCTCGACGGCCGTCACGTGCCGGGCGCGATGCGCGAACAGCGCGGCCAGGTAGCCCGAACCGGCGCCGATCAAGAGCACGTTCTCGTGCTTCTTGACGGCCAGCTCCTGCAGCACGCGCGCTTCGACGCGCGGGAACAGCATCTTGCTGGTGCCGCCCGGCAGCGGCAGTTCGAGGTCGGCGAACGCGAGATCGCGGTATTCGGCCGGAACGTAGTTTTCACGCTTGACGATCGACAGCAGGCCCAGGACGTCGAGATCCAGCACGTCCCACGGCCGGATCTGTTGTTCGATCATGTTGAAACGCGCGTTTTCGATATTCATGGTGTGGTCACGCAGCCTGGTCGGCCATCAGCGGGGATAGAGAAACTTCGTGATTGTACCAAACGGGGCGGCTGCAAAGCCTTCAGGCGGCCTGCAACAGACCTTTACCCCTTGCTCTTCCTGATCTGCGCCTCGAATGCGAGGTCGAGCTTGCTCGCCTTGCGCGGTTTTTTGGGGCCGAATTCGTCGACGAACTTGACGAACTCGTCGAGCGGCAGCGGCTCGCAGCGCTTCTCGGCGGTGCCGCCCGAGCGGTCGACGAGATAGAACAGGCCGCCCGCCATTGCGACGGCCGCGAAATGCGGGTTGCCGGAGCGGGTCTTCAGGCGTTCGACCGCGTGGGTCGCTTTGGTGGTGCGCATCGTGCGGATTCTGGCGGGGCGTAAGCCCCACACTGTATCAAACCGGCCGTCCGCATGCGCCCGGCCGACCCTAGACCGTGCGTGAATACCGCTGCTGCTGCGTTTGCCCGAGATACGCGTCGAACGCCATCGCGATGTTGCGCACGACCATCCGGCCGGCCGGATGGATCGTCAGGCGGTCGCCCGCGATCGTCAGCAGCCCGTCGCGCTCGAACGGGCGCAGCGCGTCGAGCTCGCGCGCGAAATGATCGGCGAAGCGGATGCCGTGTGCGGCCTCGACATGCGAGAACGGCAGTTCGAGGTTGCACATCAGCTGCGTGATCACGTCGCGGCGCAGCCGGTCGTCGGGCGTGAGCCGCACGCCGCGCGCGATCGGCAGCCGGCCCGCGTCGAGCGCGGCGCCGTAGGCGGGCAGGTCCTTCGCGTTCTGCGCGTAGACGTCGCCGACCTTGCCGATCGACGACACGCCGAAACCGACGAGGTCGGTATCCGCGCGCGTGCTGTAGCCCTGGAAGTTGCGTTGCAGCGTGCCGTTGCGCTGCGCGCGCACGAGCTCGTCGGACGGCCGAGCGAAGTGATCCATCCCGATGTACACGTAGCCGGCCGACGTCAGCATGTCGATCGCGAGGCCGAGCAGCGCGATGCGCGTTTCGGGCGGCGGCAGCGTCGCATCGTCGATCTGCCGCTGCATCTTGAACAGGTGCGGCATGTGCGCGTAGCCGAATACCGACAGCCGGTCGGGCGCGAGTTCGATGATCGTTTCCAGCGTGCGCGCGAAGACGGCAACGGTCTGGTGCGGCAGCCCGTAGATCAGGTCGACGCTCACCGAATGAAACCCCGTCGTGCGCGCGGCGGAGAGCAGGTCGGCCGTCATCGCGCGCGGCTGGACACGGTTGATCGCCTGTTGCACGGCCGGGTCGAAATCCTGCACGCCGAGGCTCAGCCGGTTGAAGCCGATATTGCGCAGGTGGACGAGCGTGGCGGGCGTGACCGTGCGCGGATCGATCTCGATCGAGAATTCGGCGTCGGCATCCGGCGCGAGCGCGAAGTGCTCGCGCGTGGCCGCCATCAGCTCGGCCGTTTCGTCGTCGGACAGGAAGGTGGGCGTGCCGCCGCCCCAGTGCAGCTGCGTGACCGGGCGCGCGGGATCGAACAGCGCGGCCTGCAGCGCCATCTCGCGCTTGAGCTGCTCGAGATACGGGCGCGCGCGGCGGCGGTTGTTGGTCGCGATCTTGTTGCAGCCGCAGTAGAAGCACGCGGTATTGCAGAACGGGATGTGGAAGTACAGCGACAGCTCGCTCGACGAGGCGCCGGGGTCGCTCGCTGCGCGCAGGTAGTCGGCCGGGTCGAAATCGTCGCGGAACTGCAGCGCGGTGGGGTACGACGTATAGCGCGGCCCGTTCGCGCCGTATTTCGCGAGCAAATCGGGACGGAACATTGAGTCGGCAGAACCGGAACGCATGGTGGTCTCGCGCTTTTTAGATGCTTTCGAGTATATAAACGCGCGATTGGGCTGCATTGTGTAATAACGTCGCAGCCGGCGATGGCACAATGCGGGGTGGGGCTGCCGGCACCGCGTCCGGTTGCCGCACCGTTTTTTTGTTGTTCGTTCGAGAGAGCCGAGTGTCCGTCGAAATGCCTGTCCGCCCGGCGCCTGCCGATGTCCCGCCGCCGCATGCGTGCCGCGAGGGCTGCGGCGCGTGCTGCATCGCGCCGTCGATTTCCAGCCCGATTCCGGGCATGCCCGACGGCAAGCCGGCCGGTGTGCGCTGCGTGCAGCTCGGCGACGACCTGCGCTGCCGGATCTTCGGCCGCCCCGAGCGGCCCGCGTGCTGTTCCGGGCTGCAGCCGGCCGCGGACATGTGCGGCGCGTCGCGCGACGACGCGCTCGCGTGGCTCACGCGTCTCGAGGCCGCGACGCGGCCGTCGCAACCAGGAGAGTGTTCAGCATGACCGCACCTTGCGCGCCGGGCCGGCGCCGTTTCCTCGCCGCAACCGTCGGCGCCGTCGGCGTGACGCTGTCGCTCGCCGCGTGCGCGTCGACCTTCCCGTTCATCCCCGATCACTACACGTTCTCGCGCGGCGACGTGCAGAAGGCTGTCGCCCGCAAGTTCCCGTACCAGAAGACGGTCGCGCAGGTCGTCGACGTGTCGCTCGCGAACCCGGCCGTCAACCTGCTGCCCGACCAGAACCGCGTCGCCGTGCAGCTCGACGCGCATTTCGCGAGCCCGTTCCTGCGCGCGCCCGTCAGCGGCAAGTTCACCGTGTCGGGCCAGCTTGCTTACGACGCACCGAGCCGTTCGGTGGTGCTGAAGTCGCCGGCCGTCGACAGCCTCGCGCTCGACGGCGACGCGCAGATGTACGCGCAACAGGTCGGCGCGGCCGCGGGCCTGCTCGCGACGCAGTTGCTGACCAACTATCCGATCTACACGTTCAAGCCCGAACAGCTGCAATTTGCCGGGGTGAACTACGAACCCGGTACAATTACGATTCTTACAAACGGCATACGCGTGGCGATCGTCGAAAAGTGACGACGAACCGCGCCCGGCCGGAGGGGGGCCGCGCGCGGAAGAGTGGCCCATTCATTCGACCATTTCGGAGTTGGGCCACGGATGGACTGGATCCTGATCTGCAAGGCTTTGATCCTCGGCGTCGTCGAGGGGCTGACGGAATTCCTGCCGGTGTCGAGCACCGGTCACCTGATCGTCGCGGGCAGCTTCCTGAATTTCAACGATTCGCACGCGAAGACCTTCGACGTCGTGATCCAGTTCGGGGCGATTCTCGCGGTCTGCTGGGAATACCGGCAACGGATCGTGTCCATCGTATCCGGGCTGCCCAGCCGGCCCGATGCGCGGCGCTTCACGCTGAACGTCGTGATCGCGACGATTCCCGCGATCGCACTCGGCCTCCTGCTCGAGAAGAAGATCAAGGCCGTGCTGTTCTCGCCGGTACCCGTCGCGTTCGCGCTCGTCGTGGGCGGGGCGATCATCCTGTGGGCCGAGGCCCGGCAGCGCGAACGCAGCGAGCCGCCGCGCGTGGTGTCGGTCGACGCGCTGACCCCGCTCGATGCGCTCAAGGTCGGCATCGCGCAGTGCTTCGCGCTGATTCCCGGCATGTCGCGCTCGGGCTCGACGATCATCGGCGGGATGCTGTTCGGTCTCGACCGGCGCGTCGCCACCGAATTCTCGTTCTTCCTCGCGATTCCGATCATCTTCGGCGCGACGCTCTATGAAACCGTCAAGGACTGGCAGGCGTTCACCGTCGATTCGCTCGGCCTGTTCGCGCTTGGCCTCGTCGCCGCGTTCGTCAGCGCGTTCGTGTGCGTGCGCTGGCTGCTGCGCTACGTCGCGACGCACGATTTCACGGTGTTCGCGTGGTACCGGATCGCGTTCGGGCTGTTCGTACTGCTGGTCGGGTACAGCGGCTGGCTGAACTGGGCGTGACGCGGACACGGAGGCGGGCGCGCTTCCAATGAGAAAAGCCCGATCGGCAGATAACCGATCGGGCTTTTTTTATCCGGATCCGGGCGGCATCCGCCGCAGCAGCGGGAGTGCTCAGCCTGCGCGCTTGCGGAACACCAGGTCCCACACGCCGTGGCCGAGGCGCAGCCCGCGCCGTTCGAACTTCGTGACCGGGCGGTAGTCGGGGCGCGGCGCGTAGTCGGCGGCGGTGTTTTCGAGCGTCGGTTCCGCGCCGAGCACTTCCAGCATCTGTTCAGCGTAGTTCTGCCAGTCGGTCGCGCAGTGAATGTACGCGCCGGGCTTCAGGCGCGACGCGAGATGCGCGACGAGCGGCGGCTGGATCAGCCGGCGCTTGTGATGGCGCGCCTTGTGCCACGGGTCGGGGAAGAAGATGTGCACGCCGTCGAGACTTTCCGGCGCAAGCATGTGCTCGAGCACTTCGACCGCGTCGTGCTGGATGATGCGGATGTTCGGCAGATCCTGCTCGCCGATCAGCTTCAGCAGCGCGCCGACGCCCGGCTCGTGCACTTCGACGCCGAGGAAGTCGTCGCCGGGGCGGTTCGCGGCGATTTCCGCGGTCGACGCGCCCATCCCGAAGCCGATCTCGAGGATGCGCGGCGCGCTGCGGCCGAACACCGCATTCCAGTCGGGCAGCTCCGGCGCATACGGCACCACGAAGCGCGGGCCGAGTTCGTCGAGCGCGCGGCGCTGGCCGGTCGACACGCGGCCGGCGCGCGTCACGAAGCTGCGGATGCGGCGGTGGTGCAGCGGATTGACGGTGTCGGCGCCTTCGGCGGCTTCGTCGGGAATGGCGTCGTCGTGCGGCGGCAGGCCGGCTTCGTTCGGATCGTCGTGCATCATCGGTACAGAGAAAGGCTCGGTTGCGGGCGAGGGCCCGTTGCGCGCAGCAGTGCGCCGGGTGAACCGGCACATGGTACAAAAAAGCCGCCTTCGACGAGGCGGCTTTTGCGCAGGCTGCGATGCAGCCGGAAAGTGGAGCGGGCGATGGGAATCGAACCCACGTCATCAGCTTGGGAAGCTGAGGTAATGGCCATTATACGACGCCCGCAGAACGCGCAATTCTACAGGGGTTCGGGTCGGGATGGCAAGCGGGTGGTTTGGCGCAGAGCAACTGACAGGGCTCGATGCCGGACCGGCGGCGTCGCGCGCAGTGGCGGGTGAGCCCGCGCTATCCACGGGATCTACCGTCCAGGCTGAAGGCACATCCCTTCGGCGCGCTGTAGCATCGGAGCCGAATTTCAACGGCCCAATGGATGTGCCGCATAGCCGATGGCGGCAAACAATCGACGGACGAACAGGTTCAATGATGTTGAATATTTTGACCATGACCCCCGAGCAGGAACAGGATGCGCGGGCAAAGGCTTTTTATCTGCTCAAGAAATGGACGAGTGTCACGTTCCTGGAATACGCCGTTGGACTTTATCGGGACTTTCTCGGCGCGTACGCCAAACAACTGGACACACCGAGCCCAAATCAGGTCGAGCTTGAGGAAGCCTACACGCATGATTTCTCGGGGGCACTGGTGCGCATGGATCTGGGCATCGATGCACTGCGCCGAGGTCTCGACAAACGAGCCGCATACGACGCGTTGGTTAGAGGAAGCCAGCACGGTGGCGACCTGTTGTTTGGACGGAGTGCGCTTGAAATCGGTCGTAAATACGATCCGTTTTTTCATTCGCTGGGACTGAAGGACACCAGTTTTTCGGACCTGGTGTATGCCACCGGGTTCGTGGAGGGGGTATGGATCGAGAGATTGATTTGCTACGCGCTCAAGTGCACGGTCGGATTCGGTTATACCGGGATGCTTGCATACGGAGCACGTGCGGATGGCGGGACCCGCGTATTTGAGCACTGGACCTATGAATCCATGTTCGAAAACGCGCCCCTTCCTGCTTGGCGATATTGGCCACCCGGTCGTACCTATCCTGCATCGCTTCCTCCCTGTCCACCGAAGAACGAATCCGCAAGCGGCGAGGTTTGCAGCGACCAGGAGATTCCTGTCGAGGGGATCTGGGAGCCGTGGTTTGCGTCCGGCAAGGTGGGCTGTCCGAGTTACTTCCTCAAAGGCAGTGTTGCCCACAAGTACCTGTTGGAAGGTACGAACGACGAGCATGAGGTGCGCTGGCGGCTGCTTTGGGAAGACAAGCGTTACCGGGACGGCAGCATTCCGGCGGAGGAGGAAACTTACTTCCCCAAGCCTGTCGCCTGACCGACGCTACGGGGTCTGCCAGGAGAGCCTTGTCCGCGCACCGGTTACTGACAAAGCCCGACCGCATCGTCAGGCAGCACCGCAGCGCCAACGCCGAACGAAACGCGCCGGCCGTGCGT
The DNA here is from genome assembly GCF_001411495.1 of Burkholderia cepacia ATCC 25416. Taxonomy (NCBI): domain Bacteria; kingdom Pseudomonadati; phylum Pseudomonadota; class Betaproteobacteria; order Burkholderiales; family Burkholderiaceae; genus Burkholderia; species Burkholderia cepacia. The sequence continues at coordinate 1,838,202 of NZ_CP012981.1, forward strand.
GTGCCCGCGGGCCGGTGTCGAAAATAGACGAGTCGGTGTCGGAAGCATGCAAGTCCCGACCACGCTTTCGCACTAACGTGACAAGCCTCTTACACGAACGTTAGTCTGGAGCTGACATGTCCGATTTCATCACCGTTTTGCGCGAAACCTGCCCGACGCCGGTCCTTGACGCGACCAAGTGGAAGCGTATCGGCGGCGATCCGCACACCGTGAACCTCAACGCGTACCTCTCCAAGGACGGCAGCAAGATCATGGGTACCTGGATCTGCACGCCGGGCAAGTTCGAGGTGAACTACGAAAAATGGGAGTACTGCCACTTCCTCGATGGCTACTGCATCATCACACCGGAAGGCGAGGAGTCGGTGCACCTGAAAGCCGGCGACGTGTTCGTGATCGAACCCGGCATGAAGGGGACCTGGGAAGTGGTGGAGACGGTGCGCAAGTACTTCGTCTTTGCCTGAGCGGGCCTGAAAATTCGACCACGCATACCGTCGTCGTCCGGATACCTTCGAGGTTCGCGCCCTCCGGGCGACTGCACGTTTTCGCGCGACAGCGTGGCCGATGCGGTGTGCGCGGTGGGCCGGGGCATTCGTATCGAGGGGCGCGGTCAAAGCGCCAGCCCCGGCGACGCGGTCGACCGCGTGCTCGCTCAAGCCGGCACACACCGGCGCATTCCGTCCAGCCGGTGCGCCGGCCGATTCGAAAAGGCGATCGCCGCGCCGGCCTGCGCGTCATCGCCCAAACCCCTATGATGCAGCGATCCGCCCACCGTTCCGGTCGCATCGCGTACCTCGTTCGCTTGCGCCGGTCGCCACCCCCGGAATCCCGACCATGCGTATCACCGACATCCGCGAACGCACGATTCCCGTCTCCCGCTATGCCGACCCGGCCATTCCATCCGGCGGCCTGACGACGAGTGTCGTCGCGCTCACCACCGACGTCGTGCGTGACGGCCGCCCCGTGACGGGCTACGGCTACGCATCGGTCGGCCGCTTCGCGCAGGGAGGCCTGATCCGCGAACGGTTCGCGCCGCGCCTGCTGGCCGCCGCCGACGCGCTCGCCGACGAAGCCGGCACGAACCTCGACCCGTTCCGCGCGTGGCGCGCGATGATGGCCGGCGAAAAGCCCGGCGGACACGGCGAACGCTGCGTGGCGATCGGCACGCTCGACATGGCGATCTGGGACGCCGCCGCGAAAATCGCCGACCTGCCGCTCAATCGCTTTCTGGCCGACCGGCTTGGACGCACGGCGGCACCGCGCGTGCGTGTGTACGCGGGCGGCGGCTATCGTTATCCGCACGACGATCTCGCGCGCCTGTCGGACGAGATGCGCCGCATTGCCGACCTTGGCTACACGCACGCGAAGATCAAGATCGGTGGCGCGGACGTCGCTCAGGACAGCAGGCGCATCGAAGCGGCCGCCACGCAGTTGGCGGACAGTTCGCATCTCGCGGTCGACGCGATGAACACGTACGACGCGACGACCGTCGATATTGCCGCTGCGATGCTCGAGCCGTTCGGCCTCTGGTGGTTCGAGGACATCTGCGATCCGCTCGACCTGCCGCTCCAGGCAGGCGTCGCCACGCGCTACGCCCCGCCGATCGCGGCCGGCGAAGCGCTGTTCTCGCTCGCGGAAGCGAAGCTGCTCGACCGCTACGGCGGCCTGCGTCCCGACCGCGACGTGCTCGTGTTCGACCCGGTGCATTGCTACGGGCTGCCGGGATACCTGCAGATCGTCGAGCACTTCGCATCGCGCGGCTGGCGGCGCGACGCGTTCTGGCCACATGGCGGCCACCTGTTCTCGCTGCATGTCGTCGCAGCGCTCGGGCTCGGCGGTGCGGAAGTCAATCCGTTCGCGTTCGATCCGTTCAGCGGGCTCGCCGATGGCGAAACCGTCGACGCAAGTTTTGCGCGCACGCCGCAGGCGCCGGGCATCGGTTTCGAACTGCATGCCGACGCGCATCGCGCGTTTCGCGCGGTATCTGGCCGTTGACACCCGAAGCGCTAAAGCGCATCGATCGCGAAACGCACCGCGAAGCCGAGCATCATCGTCGCGACGAACAAATCGAGCACGCGCCACGCCAGCGTACGGGCAAACCACGCACGACACGCGCGTGCGCCATAGGCGAGCATCAGGAACCACGCGAGCGAAGCCGCCATCGCGCCGAACGCGAACGGCGCGCGTTCGGCGGGCGCGTGACTCACGATCACGGTGCCGAGCAGCAGCACGGTATCGATCCACGCATACGGATTGAGCAGCGACACGGCGGCCGTCGCGAGCAGCGTGCGCGACAGCGCGGGGGCGTGGCGCGCGTGTGAGCCGTCGACGTGCTCCGGCTGCCGCCGCCGGATCGCCGAGCGCAGCGCGAGCAGGCCATAACCGGCGAGATAGGCGATACCGGCCCACAGCGCGGCCGATGCCACACCGGGATGCCGCGACAGCAGTGCCGACAACCCCTGCGCGCCGAGCGCGATCAGCAGCGCGTCGCTGCCTGCGCAGACGAGGGCGATGGAGAGGAGATGGGGGCTCGAGATCGAGCGCTTGATGACGAAGGCGTCCTTGGGGCCGACCGACGTGAACAGGCCGGCGCCAAGCAGCAGGCCTTCGATGAAGGCGGAGGTGTCGAGCACGAGCGGGCCGACAACCTCTTAAGCTGAACCGGTGATGGTTACGATGAACGAAACGTTAAGGGGCGCGCGGGGGCGGTGTCAATGCCACCTGGCGCCCATGCGTCGACGACCGGCAGGCCACCGGTCAGTGCGTCGCCGCCTCGCCGAGGTTGAGCGCGACGAGCGCACAAACGGTCAGCGCGATGCCGGCGAGCTTCAGCGACGACACCGCTTCGTCGAAGCAGACGATGCCGATCACGGCTGTGGCCGCGGTGCTGGCGGCAGCCCAGCTCGCGTACGCGAGCCCCATTTCGAGCCGCTTCGTCGCGAGCGCCATCAGCCAGACGGCGCAGGCATAACAGACGACGGTGAGCGCGGACGGGAGCGGGCGGGAAAAGCCGGCCGAGTATTTGAGGCCGACGGAGCCGAGCACTTCGGCGAGGACACTGACGCCCAGCAGAAGCCAGGCAGACTGGAGCGGGGACACGAACGGCCTCCTTCCCCCGACGCTTATACCGAGCGGCGAGGAGAAGTGGAGGTGTCAGCGGTACCCAGAACGAAAGCAGCTTAGTACGCGCGGCGGGGCAATACAAGGCATGCGCCGCGCCAGTCATGCGCGGTCGGTGTTGCCGGCCGCCCACTCCGGCCGCTGCCCGAGCGTGTCGAACAGCCGGACGATCTCGGCTTTCACCTTCTGCACCGCGTTGCTGACGAGCGCCGTATCGTGCCAGCACAGCGACAGGTCGCGCGCGAACAGCCGATGCGCGACCGTCGACAGCTTGAGCTTGCGCTCCTCGATCTCGACGTGCGCGGCCGTCCACGGCAGGATCGTCACGCCGAGCTGCGCCATCACGGCCGCGAACAGCAGCCCGGTCGAGCTCGCCTCGAAGCCGATCTCGTACGACAGCCCGGCCTCGCGCATCGCCCATTCGACACGGTTGCGGATCGTGTTCGGCGCGCTCGGCAGGACGAGCGGCATCCGCGCGATCGCGTCGAGCGGCACGGGATCGTCCGGCACCGGGAATTCGGGCCACGTGATCAGGTACAGCGTTTCCGTCAGCAGCCGGTGGATCGCGATGCCGCGCGTCTCGACCGCGTCGACGACGATCGCGAGATCGAGCCGCGCGCGTTCGAGCAGCGTGTCGAGATCGGCGCTCGGCGCCTCGATCAGTTCCAGCATGATGCCCGGGTAGCGGTCGCGCACCGCGCGGGCGAGCGGAATGGCCAGCACGCGCGCGGTGCTCGACGGCATCCCGACCGTCACGCGGCCCTGCGGCGTGTCGGCGTCGCGGCGCAGCAGCTCGCGCGTGCCGTCGGCCTGGCGCAGCAGTTCGAGCGCGTGCCGGTACAGCGTGCGGCCGGCGGCGGTCGGCGCGACTCCGCGCACGCTGCGTTCGAGCAGCTGCATCCCGAGATCCTGTTCGAGATTGCGCATCTGCTGGCTCACCGCCGGCTGCGCGACATGCAGCGCCTCGCTCGCATGCGTGACGTTGCCGCATTCGACGACCTTCACGAAATAGCGCAACTGCCTCAAGTCCATCGCCGTCGTCTCCCGATTCAAGCCATAAGCCAATCCGATCGAGCAAGATGAATATCATATTTTTCCCCGATCGATGGGGTTTCTATACTCGTCTCACACAAGAGCCAGCCTGCCGGCCATCCCGGACCGGACGCGGCAAAAGTGCCGGCCCCGCCGGCAAGGAGACGAAGATGTTCAAGGCGATCGACGCGCCGGCGGCCGGCGCGAAGCCGCGGCGCACGCCGCTCACGCGCGAGCAGGTCAAGGGCTTCTGGGCCGTGTATGCGGGCTGGGTGCTCGACGGCGTGGATTCGGTGATCTACGCGCTCGTGCTGATTCCCGCGCTGACCGAACTGCTGCCGGCGTCCGGCATCGCGGCGACGCCCGCGAATCTCGGGATGTACGGCTCGATCCTGTTCGCGCTGTTCCTGATCGGCTGGGGGCTGTCGTTCATCTGGGGGCCGCTCGCCGACCGCTTCGGCCGCGTGCGCACGCTCGCCGCGAGCATCCTGATCTACTCGGTGTTCACCGGCGCGGCCGCGTTCGTGCACGACGTGTGGGCACTGGCCGCGTGCCGTTTGATCGCCGGGATCGGCGTCGGCGGCGAATGGGCGCTCGCGGGCACCTACGTGGCCGAGAGCTGGCCGGAAGATCGCCGCAAGATGGGCGCCGGCTACCTGCAGACGGGTTACTACTTCGGCTTCTTCATCGCGGCGTGCCTGAACTACACGATCGGCGCGACCTACGGGTGGCGCGCGATGTTCCTGTGCGGGCTCGCGCCCGCGCTGCTCGCGGTGTTCACCGTGATGCGCGTGAAGGAGCCCGGCCAGTGGCGCCGGCACGACGCGCGCGACGGCGACGTGGCCGACGCGCGGCGCGCGCATCCGCTGCGCGAGATCTTCGCGCCGGCCTTCCTGCGCCGCACGCTGACGAGCGCGAGCCTGGTCGGCGTCGCGATCGTCGGGCTGTGGGCCGGCTCCGTGTACGAGGCGAGCGCGGTCACGACGCTGGCGGCGCGCGCGGGCATCGATCACATCGGCGCGCTGCGGCTCGCGTCGATCGGCGCGGCGATCCTGTCGTGCGCGACGATCGCCGGTTGCCTGGTTGCGCCGTGGCTCTCCGAACGGCTTGGCCGGCGCACGGCGCTCGGTGTGTATTTCGCGGGCATGGCCGGTTCGATCGTGTTCGCGTTCGGCTGGGCGTTCTACCAGCCGAACGGGCTCGCGGCATTCATGGTGTCGCTCGCGTTCCTCGGTTTCTTCGGCGGCAATTTCGCGATCTTCTCGTTGTGGCTGCCCGAGCAGTACCCGACACGCGTGCGTGCCACCGCGTTCGCGTTCAACGCATCGGTCGGCCGCTTCATCGGCGCAGGCGTGAACTTCCTGCTCGGCGCCGCGATTCACGGTTACGGATCGCTCGGCGTGCCGGTCGCATGGACCGCGGCCGCGTTCGGGCTCGGCATCCTGATCCTGCCGTTCGCGGTCGAAACGCGCCATCAGACGCTGCCCGAATGAGCGGTGCGCCGCGATCGTTCGGAAACAAGCCACACCCAGTCATCAATATCAGGAGTCCGGAATGCAGGCATTACAAGGAATCAGGGTCGTCGATCTGAGCCGCGCGCTGTCGGGGCCGTTCTGCTCGATGGTGCTCGCCGATCTCGGCGCCGACGTGATCAAGGTCGAGTCGGGGCCGCACGGCGACATGAGCCGCGCGTGGGGGCCGTTCGATCGCGGCGTGAGCACGTACTACCTGTCCTGCAACCGCAACAAGCGCGGCATCTGCGTGGATTTCCGGCAGCCGGCCGGCCTCGACGTCGTGCGCCGGCTGATCGCGCAGGCCGACGTCGTGATCGAGAATTTCAAGGCCGGCACGATGGACGCGATGGGGCTCGGTTACGCCGCGCTGAGCGCGCGCGATCCGCGGCTCGTGATGGGCAGCGTCACCGCGTTCGGCCCGCGCGGCCCGTTGCGCGACTGGCCGGGCTTCGACCAGATCGCGCAGGGCTACGCGGGGCTGATGAGCCTCACCGGTTTTCCCGACGGCGAGCCGACCCGCACGGGCACCGCGATCGGCGATCTCAGCTCGGGGATGTGGGTCGCGACCGGCGTGATGGCGGCGCTGTTCGAGCGCGAGCGCACGGGGCGCGGGCAGCATGTCGGCACGTCGCTGCTCGAAAGCCTCGTGTCGCTGCTGAGCGTGCACGGGCAACGCTACCTGAGCCTCGGCGACGTGCCGCGCCGCACCGGCAATGCGCATGCTGTGATCGCGCCGTACGGCGTGTTCGAGACGGCCGACGGGCCGCTCAACCTTGCGCCGATCACGACCGACATGTGGCTGCGGCTGTGCCAGTTGCTGGATCTGCCCGAACTGCCGGACGATCCGCGCTTCGCGACCAACGATGCGCGTGTCGCGCACCGTGACGAACTGAAAGCGCTGCTTGAAGGCCGGTTGCGCACGCGCGGCAAGCGCGAATGGACGCAACGCTTCGTCGATGCCGGGCTGCCGGCGGGGCCGATCAATACGCTCGACGAAGTGTTCAACGATCCGCAGCTCGCGCATTGCGGGCTGGTCGAACCGGTCGTGCATCCGACGCTCGGCACGCTGCGCCAGGTCGTCACGCCGCTCGGCGGGATGGGGGGCGAGGTGCCGGCGCCGCGCACGCGTCATGCGCCGCCGCTGCTCGGCGAGCACACGGTCGACGTGCTGCGCGAAGCGGGCTACGACGACGACGCGATCGACACGCTGCTGGCCGGGCGCGCGATCTTCCAGGCGGAAGCGGTGGCGGAGGCCGTGCAATGAGCGACACGACGAAACACGATGGCGCATCGCGCGTGACGGTCGACATGGTCGGCGAACGGATCGCGCGCGTGCGGTTCGCGAATCCGGCGCGACGGCATGCGCTCGACGCGCCGTTGCTCGATGCGCTCGTCGCGCGCCTCGATGCGCTGGCCGAACACCGTCCTCCGCCCGTCGTGATCCTGTCGAACGACGGCAGCGGCGACGTGTGGAGCGCGGGGCACGATCTGCGCGAGCTGGCCGACGATCGCGATCCGCTCGCGTACGGCAAGCCGCTCGAACGGGCGCTGCGGCGCGTGCGGACTTATCCGGGTGCGGTGATCGCGGCGGTGTCGGGGTCGGCGTGGGGCGGGGCGGTCGATCTCGTGATGAGCTGCGACCTGGTGGTCGCGGCGCGCGATGCGCGTTTTGCGATGACGCCCGCGAACATCGGCCTGCCGTATTCGACGAGCGGCCTGCTGCGCTTCCACGACAACCTGCCGATCCACGTGCTGAAGGAGATGTTCTTCTGCGCGCAGCCGCTCGATGCGGAACGCGCCGCGCATCACGGGCTCGTGAACCGGCTGGCGGAAGCAGGCGGTGTCGACGATGCGGCGCTCGACGTCGCGCGCACGATCGCCGCGAAGGCGCCGCTCGCGGTGCACGCGGTGAAGGAGCAGTTGCGCGTGCTGCAGGACGCGCGGCCGTTGCCGGCCGATGCGTTCGAACGGATCGCCGAGTTGCGCCGGCACGCGTGCGAAGGCGAGGACTTCGACGAGGGGCTGCGCGCGTTTGCGGAGCGGCGCGCGCCGGTGTTTCGCGGCGGGTAGGGCCGGCGCAGGCCCGCCATTGGCGTGAACAGGCTCCCTGCGTTCACGTGCCCGAGCGGTTCCGCGGTGCGAGGCGGCGTGCGTTACGCGCCGCCGATCGCATGCACGCCGACGAGCAGCAGCGCGCCGATGGCGATCAACAACAGCGCATGGACGCGCGTATACATCACGCACAGCGTCGACGCGACCGCGATCGCGCGCGCGGCCCAGCCGCCGTCGAGCGCCTGCAGCAGCACCCACACCGACGCGAGGATCATGCCGGCCGCGACCGGGCGCAGGCCGGCCTCGAGCGCGATCTGCCAGCGCGCGCCCTGGTGCCGCCGCCACAGATGCGCGACGCCGTAGATCAGGAACGCCGTCGGGCCGAACAGCGCGAGCGTCGCGATCACCGCGCCCCAGAAACCGGCCACCTGCCAGCCGATCAGCGTCGCCAGCAGCGAGCCGGGGCCCGGCGCCATTCGCGCGATCGCGAAATCGTTCACGAATTGCGTGGCGGTCATCCAGTGATGCACGTCGACCACCTGCCGCTGGATGTCGGCGATGATCGCCTGCCCGCCGCCGATCGTCGCGATCGACAGCGGCGCGAACACGCCGAACAGCGCGGCGTAGCGTTGCGATGCGGTCATCGTGTGTCGCGCCCGGTCGGTGTGGCGGCCGCGCGGCGGTATTCGAGCGCGACGCTCAGCGTGCCGCCGACCAGCACGGTCCACACCAGCGGCCAGTGCAGCACCGCAACCGACATGAAGGTGAGCGCCGTCACCGCGAACGGCAGCGCGCGGCGCGGCAACCGACGCACGGCGGTGATCGCCATCGAGATCGACAGCCCGATCGCCGCGGCCGCCGCGCCGGCGAGCGCGACGTGCGTGAGCGGGAAGCGCGTGAGGGTCGAGAACGCGATGCCGAACAACACGATCAGCACGGCCGGCGGCGCGATGATGCCGGTGAAGCCGGCCACGGCGCCGCGCCATCCGGCGAGCCGGTAGCCGATCCAGATCGCGAGGTTCTTCACGTTGACGCCCGGCAGCGCCTGCGACAGCGCGAGACCGTTGAGGAACGCCTCCTCGTCGAGCCAGCGGCGCTCGTACACGAAGTCGCGCATCATCCGGCCGCTGAGCCCGCCGCCGAAGCTGGTCAGGCCGATCTGCGAGAACGCAATGAACAGTGCGAGGACGCCGGGCGGCGGCGCATTGCCTGCGGGCGGCGCCGACGAGGAGGTGGCGGAGGGCGGTGGCATCGGGCGTGCGGTGCGTGGCGATTGGGCGGGCGCCCATGTTAGCAAGCGGACGCTGTCAGCACGCTGACATCGGCGAGGGGTTGGCGTGATGAAAGCACGCAGGTGATACGAAGGACATATCCGGCCCATCCGGCACGGCCACAACCGACGCTACGCGCGCACGACCGTCACGCCCGCTGCTTCGATCGGCTTCGTCAACGCGACGTCGGTTTCCTTTTCGACCACCACGGTGTGCGCCAGCGTGAGCTCGCCGATCACGAACTGCGACGCCGCGCGCAGCTTCGACTGCGACGCGAGCACGACGGTCTCGGCCGCGCGTTCGGCCAGTGCGCGCTTGATCGCCGCTTCCTCGAAATCGCCGGTGCTGAGCCCCGCAACCGGATGCACGCCCGTCACGCCCATGAAATAAAGATCCGCGTGGATGCGCGCAATGCCTTCCATGGCCGCCGCGCCGACGGCGACGATCGAATGCTTGTAGAGCCGCCCGCCGATCAGGATCACCTCGATCGACGGATGCGCGGCGAGCGCCACCGCGACACTCGGGCTGTGCGTGACGACCGTCGCGCGCAGGTCGGCCGGCAACTGGCTGACGAGCAGCGCCGAGGTGGTGCCGCCATCGACGATCACCACCTGTCCGGGCGCGATCATCTCCGCGGCGCGGCGCGCGATGCGCCGCTTTTCCGCCGTCTCGAGCGTTTCGCGCTGCGCGAACGGCGCAACGGCCGGCGACGCCGGCAGCGCACCGCCATGCACGCGCTGCAGCAGGCCCTCGGCCGCGAGCTCGCGCAGGTCGCGGCGGACGGTGTCTTCGGATACGCCGAATTGCGCGCTCAGCTCGACCGCCAGCACCTGGCCGTCGCGCGCGAGTGCGTCGAGGATCGCTTTCTTGCGTTGTGTCGTCAGCATCGGGTTTGCACGAATTCTCTTGAAATTGCACGAATCTGCACGTTACCATGGGCGCCGTCTTTTGTCGAACCGGAGGCTGCGATGGCTGCAACGCGGGACCGTGTCCGCATCGTCGATACGACGGTGCTGTCCGATGACTGGTATGTGCTGAAGAAGGTGACGTTCGATTTCCTGCGCCGCGACGGAACGTGGCAGCGCCTGAACCGCGAGACCTACGATCGCGGCAATGGCGCGACCATCCTGCTGCGCAATGCCGATACCGGCGACGTGCTGCTGACGCGGCAGTTCCGGATGCCGGCGTTCGTCGGCGGACACGACGGCATGCTGCTCGAGGCCGCCGCCGGCCTGCTCGACGACGCGACGCCCGAAGCGCGCATCCGCGCGGAGGCCGAGGAGGAGACCGGTTACCGCGTGCGCGGCGTGCGCAAGGTGTTCGAGGCGTTCATGAGCCCGGGCTCGGTGACGGAGAAGCTGCATTTCTTCGTCGGTGAATACGATGCGTCGCTGCGCACCGGCGACGGCGGCGGCGTCGCGGAGGAGGGCGAGGATCTCGAGGTCGTCGAGATGCCGCTGCAGGCGGCGCTGGATGCGGTCGAGCGCGGCGAGATCGTCGATGCGAAGACGATCATGCTGCTCCAGTACGTCGCGCTGCGGGAAACCGCCGGCGCGCGCACGGCATGACGCCGCTGCTCGTGCTGGTCGCCGGCCCTTACCGCAGCGGCACGGACGGCGACCCCGCGCGCATCGCCGCGAACCTGCACCGGCTGGAGGAGGCGGCGCTCGCCGTGTATCGCCGCGGGCATGTGCCGATGATCGGCGAGTGGGTGTCGCTGCCGCTCGCCGTCGCGGCCGGGTCGCGACAGGTCGGCGATGCAGTCAGCGAGGCGTTCCTGTATCCGGCCGCGCACCGGCTGCTGCGCCGCTGCGATGCGGTATGGCGGATCGACGGCGCGTCGCGCGGCGCCGACGCGGATGTCGCCTTCGCGCGGCAGCTCGGCAAGGCCGTCTACTTCTCGGTCGACGACATTCCGGTCGTGCAGGACGATCCGGATCGCTGAACAGGCGGGGAGGCGCCCGGCCATGGCGATGCAGGCGGCTCCGCGCGTCGCTCGCCCGCACCGCCCGCGGCCGGGCGAGCGTCGCGTCATGCCGTTGCATCGTGCATGTCATGCATGCCGCGCCGCGCGCGAACCGGCGTATGATCGCGACGCCACCCGCGCACCGTCCGACGCCACCGACGCCCCGTCATGCCGCTCTCCGATTCCGCCGATTTCACTGCCGCGACTGCCGCCGCGCAACTGCCCGCCGATCTCGTCGCTTCCGCTGTTGCCGCGCTCGCGCGCGCCGACGCATTGCTCGTGACGGCCGGCGCCGGTATCGGCGTCGATTCCGGGCTGCCCGATTTTCGCGGCACGGACGGGTTCTGGCGCGCGTATCCGGCGCTGCGCCACGAGCGCTTCGAATTCCACGAGATCGCATCGCCGCACGCGTTCCGCGCGCGTGCGCCGCTCGCATGGGGCTTCTACGGGCACCGCCTCGCGCTCTACCGTGCGACGGTGCCGCATGCGGGCTTCGCGATCCTGCGCCGCTGGATCGACGCGATGCCGAACGGCGGCTTCGTCCTGACGAGCAACGTCGACGGCCAGTTCCAGAAAGCCGGCTTCGATCCGGCGCGGATCGTCGAGATCCACGGTTCGATCCACGCCATGCAGTGCCTGCGCCCCTGCTCGGACGACACGTGGGATGCGGCGCCGTTCGTGCCGGACGTCGACGAAACCACCTGCCGCCTCGTCGGCGAAATGCCGCGCTGCCCGCGCTGCGGCGGCCTCGCGCGGCCGAACATCCTGATGTTCGGCGACACCGGCTGGCTCGGTGCGCGCTACGACGCGCAGGAACGCGCGCTGGAAGACTGGATCTCGCGGGCCGGGCGTGTCGCCGTGGTCGAGATCGGCGCGGGCACCGCGATCCCGACCGTGCGCCTGCTGAGCGAACGGCTCGGCGCCGACGTGATCCGCATCAACGCGCGCGAAGCGCATGCGCGCCGGGCGGACGTGATCGGCCTGAAGGGCGGCGCGCTGGCGACGCTGGGCGCGCTCGACGCCGCCTGGCAACGCGCGTGACCGTGTGTGAACGCGCGGGTACCCGCCACGCGAACGGGCGGGCATCCCGGCGGCGGCGGCCGTTGCAGGCGCGACGCGAATCCGCATACAGTTCAGCCGGTGCCGCCCGCGTGCGGCCCGGACATCATCCCGGGCGACCGGGGCCGGCGGCTGAATCCAGCCGCTTCATCGAACGGGAGCGCCCTTGTTCTATTCGATCGTCGCGATCTTCGTCGGCGCCGGGCTCGGCGCATTGCTGCGCTGGTTCCTGAGCCTCGCGCTCAACGAATTCTTTCCCGCCGTGCCGCTGGGCACGCTCGCCGCGAACCTGATCGGCGGCTACGTGATCGGCATCGCCGCCGTCGTGTTCACGACCCGCGTCGGGTTGCCGCCCGAGTGGCGGCTGTTCGTGATCACGGGCTTTCTCGGCGGCCTCACGACGTTCTCGACCTATTCGGTCGAAGTGATGACGCATGCGTTGCAGGGCGAATTCGGATGGGCGTTTGCGGTGGCTGCCCTACACTTGACTGGATCGTTCGCGCTGACGGCGCTCGGCATGTGGACCGCGCGCGCATGGCTCGCGGCGGCCTGAGCGTGCCGCCATCGGAGGGAGCGATGGACAGGATCTTCTTGCGCTTCTACGTGCACGAGCAGCACCGGCTGCACTGGAAGCCGCTGTGGGAATGGCTGCTGGAGGAGGCGAACCGGATGGGCGTCGCCGGCGGTTCCGCGTTTCGCGCGATGGCCGGCTTCGGCCAGCATCGCGTGCTGCACGAGGACCGCTTCTTCGAACTGCAGGGGTCGCTCGCGATCGAGGTCGAATTCATCGTCACCGAGGACGAGGCACAGCGCTTGCTCGCGAGGCTGTCGCAGGAAAAGGTGCGCGTGTGCTACGCGATGATGCCGGCGCAATTCGGCGTGATCGACACGCTCGGCGCACCGCCGGCGCAGGGGCCGGCGGTGTAGGGTGCGACGGCGTCAGATGCCGAACATCGTCAGCGACACGGCGGCGCGCGTGACGATCATCAGCAGCACCTGCACGATCACGAACAGCAGGATCGGCGACAGGTCGATGCCGCCGAGATTCGGGATCACGCGGCGCAGCGGGTTCAGGAACGGCGCGGTGAGCTGGTAGAGGATCGGCATGGCCGGCGAGCGCGGGTTGAGCCACGACAGCAGCGCCATCAGGATCGTCATCCAGATCACGAGATTGAGCGCCCACTTCACGACGGTGAGCAGCGCGACCACGACGAGCGTCGCGATCACCGCGGCCGGGTCGAAGCCGGCCATCACGACCATCAGCACGACATAGACGAGCGCGGTGAGGAGGGCGGCGACGACGCTGGCCCAGTCGATGCCGCGCACGCCCGCGATCACGCGGCGCAGCGGCAGCACGAGCCAGTTGGTCGCCTGCAGCACGGCCTGCGTGACGGGGTTGTACGGCGGCACGCGGACGGCCTGCATCCAGACGCGCAGGATCAGCGCGGCGCCGAACAGCGTGAAGATGGTATTGAGCAGAAAACGGGCGATCTCGCCGAACATCGTTGGCATCCTTTTTATACGGTCAGTAGCGTGCGGCCGCCAACGCCGGATGGCGGCGCATCGGCCGACACCTTATCACGCCTCGTCTCGCGACGGGGAGGGGTGCGCGGCCGTGCGCGCGAGCGACGTTTCGACGGCTTCGGCGAGTGCCGGCAGCGACGCCGGCGGCGCCGCGCGCTGCGCCGCGAGCGCGACCGCGCGGCGCGTCAGCAACGCGTACAGCGTCGCGTGATCGCCGCCGAGCGTTTCAAGCAGTGCCAACTGGCGTTCGACGATGCCCGTATCGCCGCGCGACACGGGGCCCGAGAGCGCGTTCGCGAGCCCCTTGTCGCGTGCGGTCTCGATCGTACCGGCCAGCATCGGCAGCAGCGCGCGCAACGCGGCTTCCTCGTCGAAACCGAGGCCGCGCCACAGCTCGACCGCTTCCGCGAGCCCGCACAGCGCGAAGCTCGCCGCGTAGTGCGCGGCCGCGTGATAAAGCATCCGGCCGCCGGCCGGAATCGACAGCGGATGGCAGCCGAGTGCGGCGGCAAGTCGCATCAGCGTCGCATGCAGCGCGCCGTCGGCTTCGATCGTGACCGAGCAGCCGTCGATGCGGGCGAGGTCGGCGTCGGTGCCGCCGAACAGGTAGAGCGGATGGAAGCCGCCGGTGGCCGTGCCCTGCTGCTTCGCCGGATCGAGCAGCGCGACGGCCGACGCGCCGCTGCAGTGAACGACGGCCTGCCGCGCGGCGCGCGATGCGTCGAAGCGCAGCGCCGCGGCGGCGGACGCGAGATGGTCGTCGGGTACCGTCAGGAAGATCAGGTCGGCGGCATCGGCGACCTGCTGCGGCGTGTCGACCGCCTGGCAGCCGTCGATGCGCGCGGCGAGGGCCGCGGCCGACGCGGGCGTGCGGCTCGCGATCGCGACGACCGGAAAGCCGGCCTGCGCGAAGCGCTGCGCGACACAGCGTGCGAGACGGCCGGCGCCGATGAAGCCGAGGCGGGGTGTGTCGGGGACGGACATGGCAGCGAACGTAAGCGAAAACGAAGCAACCGCCAGTATCGCAGGAATGACGGCGGGGCCGCGAAAGGGCAACTTCCGTGCGGACACGTGCGTGGCCGGCCGCTACGCGGCGCGAGCGACGCATTTATCGACGCGTGTATCGGCGCACGGCGCCACGGTCGATTCACGATCATGGAATCCGACCCCGAAACATATCGCACCCGCGTCCGGCTTGAAACGTCGGCATCTTGTCTCAAATTTGTAATCGTTCATTACGATCGCGCGCCCGCCGCACGCGCCGTATCCGGTAAGACTGACCGGCCATGATGTTGCGACCCGACTCGTCGGACGGAACCGCGCGGCTCGCAAGGGTCGCCGAAGGTGCTGCGAGCCGCGCCGCACGGCGGTTCCGGCCGCGTGCGATTGCAATTTGCAACAAATGCCCGATACGTGAGGAGCGCGTTTTCGCTACATTGCTTCCATGCGACGTGCATGCCCGCCGTTGCCGACAGGGGCGCATAAAATACCGCTCCAGCAGGAGAATCGAAGTGAAAAAGCTCATTCCGTTCATCGCCGCCGCCGCGCTGGGCCTGGGTGCCGCAAGCGCTGCGCAGGCTCACGTGTCGATCGGGGTCGGCATCGGTATCCCGGTCGCACCCGCGTATCCCGTCTATGCACCGCCGCCGCCCGTGTACTACGCGCCGCCGCCTCCGCCCGTCTATTACGCGCCGGCGCCGGCTTACTACGCGCCGCCGCCCGCCGTGGTCGTCGGCGGCTATGGTGGCTACTACGGTCGCCCGTACTGGCGCCATGGTTACGGCGGCTGGGGCCATCACGGCTGGCGTCGCTGATTCGTCCCGCGCGGCCTGACCGCGCGTGGCAAAACGGCGCAGCGTCCCGAGCGGGGCGCTGCGCCGTTTTTCTTTTCGGGCCGCCGCCCGGCCTCGGTGAGCGGCCCGTGCAGGCCGGCTGCGATTACACCGCGTTCACGATCAGGTCGCGGTAGCCGCCGACGATCACGCTATACGAGAAATACGCGAACAGCAGCGCCGACGCGATGTGGCACGCGCGCATCAGCCCCGCGCCCGCGCGCTTGCGGCCCTGGCTCGCGAGCGTGCACATGAAGAGCGTCCATGCGAGGCCGCCGAGGAAAAAGCCCGACAGGAACACCGATGCGGTGGCCGGCGTGGTCGCGCCGGCTTTCGCGATCAGCGCGCCGCCGACCGCCGCGAACCACAGGATCGCGCTCGGCGACGACATCGCGAGCAGCATGCCGCGCAGGAAGCTGCGCCGCGCGCTCGCGCGCGGCTGCGGCGTCTCCTCGGCATCGTCGCCCGCCGCCTTGGCCGGCGCCAGCGCTTCCCGCGCCATCTTCCACGTGAGGAACAGCAGCACCGCGCCGCCGCCGATCCACACGATCCAGCGCACCGGCTCGAACTGCAGCAGCACGGCCATCCCGGCGAGCGCGAGCGCCGCATAGACGAGATCGCCGACGCACGATCCGATGCCGAGCCAGAAGCCCGGCCGGAAGCCGTGTGACAGCGTCAGCGACAGCATCGCGACGTTCACGAGGCCGATGTCGAGACAGAGCGACAGCGACAGAAAGAAGCCGTCGGACAGCATGGAGGCGGGCGGAAAGGTCATCTTCGTTGTTCTTGTTGCAATGGCAATCCACGGGCCGGCGGGCGCCGGCCGCGTGGCGTCAGAGTCCGATCTCCTGCCAGAGCCGGTCGACGCGCGTCTTCACGGCGGCATCCATCTCGATCGGGCGGCCCCATTCGCGGCTGGTCTCGCCCGGCCACTTGTTGGTCGCGTCGAGCCCCATCTTCGAACCGAGGCCGGCCACCGGCGATGCGAAGTCGAGATAGTCGATCGGCGTGCTGTCGACCATCACGGTGTCGCGCACGGGGTCGACGCGCGTCGTGATCGCCCAGATCACCTCCTTCCAGTCGCGGATGTTCACGTCCTCGTCGACGACCACGATGAACTTCGTGTACATGAACTGCCGCAGGAAGCTCCACACGCCGAACATCACGCGCTTCGCGTGGCCCGCGTAGCTCTTCTTCATCTGGACGATGGCCATCCGGTAGCTGCAGCCTTCGGGCGGCAGGTAGAAGTCGGTGATCTCCGTGAACTGCTTCTGCAGCAGCGGCACGAACACCTCGTTGAGCGCGACGCCGAGCACCGCGGGCTCGTCGGGCGGCTTGCCCGTGTAGGTCGAGTGGTAGATCGCGTCGCGGCGCATCGTGATGCGCTCGACGGTGAACACGGGGAACCACTCCTGCTCGTTGTAATAGCCGGTGTGGTCGCCGTACGGCCCTTCGAGCGCGTGCTCGTACGCGGCCGACGCGTTGCCGGCCGGGCGCGGCGGTGCCCCGGCCGGAGCGGGGGCGGGGGTGCCTTCCTGCGGATAAATGAAGCCTTCGAGCACGATCTCCGCGCGCGCGGGCACCTGCAGCGTGTCGACGCCGGGCGTCAGGCACTTCGCGAGCTCCGTGCGGCTGCCGCGCAGCAGGCCGGCGAACTGGTACTCGGACAGCGAATCGGGCACGGGCGTCACCGCGCCGAGCGTCGTGGCCGGATCGGCGCCGAGGACGACCGCGACCGGATACGGCTTGCCGGGGTTGCGCAGCGCGAATTCGCGGAAGTCGAGCGCGCCGCCGCGATGCGCGAGCCAGCGCATGATCAGCTTGTTGCGGCCGATCAGTTGCTGCCGGTAGATCCCGAGGTTCTGCCGCGACTTGTTCGGCCCGCGCGTGACCGTCAGGCCCCACGTGACGAGCGGCCCCGCGTCGCCGGGCCAGCAGGTCTGGATCGGCAGCCTGTTCAGGTCGACGTCGGCGCCTTCCCAGACGATCTCCTGGCAGGGCGGCGACGACACCGACTTCGGCGCCATGTCCCACACGGCCTTCGCGAGCGACAGCAGCTTGCCGGCATCCTTCAGGCTCTTCGGCGGATCGGGTTCCTTCAGCGCGGACAGCAGGCGCCCGAGATCGCGCAGCGAATCGAGCGCGGCGTCGTCGCCCGCGTCGACGCCCATCCCGAGCGCGACGCGGCGCGGCGTGCCGAACAGGTTGCCGAGCACCGGGAAATCGTAGCCGGTCGGTGCGTTGAACAGCAGCGCAGGGCCGCCGGCGCGCAGCACGCGGTCGCACAGCTCGGTCATTTCCAGCACGGGCGACACGGGCTGCGTGACGCGCCGCAGTTCGCCGAGCGCCTCGAGGCGCTGGATGAAATCGCGTAAGTCTTTGTATTTCATGAAGATGGTCCGGGCCACCCGGGTGGCGGGCAGCGATGGGCGGGCGCAGCGGCCGGCTGCGGCCCCGAATCGACCGACGATTTTACCCGCGCCGCCGCATGCCCGCCCGGCGGAGAAAAAAGTCGACCGCGCGCAAACCCCCTACGGCACGGGGCTCGCGATCTGAAGAGTGTCCGTAAATTACTTTTTGTTATAATTTCAAGGTTTTATAGTGTTGACGATCTATAAAACCCTGCTAGAATCCGCTCACATTGGCTGCAGGGTAAAAGGCTTCGAGCCGCCAATCACCGATCTTTGACGCAGCGCGTCACCGTCCGCCGATACCTGCACGGCGTATCCGACGGCCTTAGTCGTAGTCTCAGCCAGCGCCACCAGACGCTGGTTTTTTGCGTGGGTGCCACCGCGTATGCCCGCCTCGCCCAGTGTGCGAAGGTGCCGGCCCTCTTACACCGTGGCCTCGAACGGTACTTATACCGTTTCCCCGATGTCTGCACGTCCCAACCAAGGCGTGCGGCGTCGTGATTCCGCGGCGCGTTACCTGTCTCGCCATCGAGCTGAGCGAGCCGCACGAGTCATGTTCATGGGAGATGATCTGAATGAACGCTTGGTTATCGTGGCGTCCTAGTGAGCAGCATGCGCAATTCGTGCGCAGCATGCTGCGTCGCGGGACGCGTGTCAGTCACCATCTATTCAGCGTTGTCGGCTGTCTCGCGGTCGCGGTTGCACTCGCACTGTGGCTGCTGCCAACCGTGCGCGGCACGCTCGCCGCGAAGCTGATGCCGGTCGTATCCGCGGCCGTGCAAGCCGGCCCGGCCCGTCTGCTGACCGGCCATCCGCTGCCGAACTTCGCGCCCGCCGGCGCGCAGCCGCAGCAGGAAGACAGCCCTGAAACGGACGCGCTTGCGGTCGGCCTCGACGTCGCACCGGAAGCCAACGCGCAGGGCGATGCATCCGATCCGGCCCGCAACGGCCCGTCGCCCGTCGCGCTGGCGAAGCTGATCCCGACCCAGCGCGTGGCGGCCGATGCGCGTGACGACCGTGCGCTCGCGTCGAATCGCGAGCAGGCGCTGGTCGCGACCTACCTGTCGCGCCGTTACCGCGTCGCGCAGGAGCCGCTCGGCCAGCTCGTCAAGGCTGCGTTCCAGACCGGCCGTGACGTCGGCCTCGATCCGCTGCTGCTGCTGTCCGTGATGGCGATCGAATCGGGCTTCAACCCGTATGCCGAAAGCGGCGTCGGCGCGAAGGGCCTGATGCAGGTCATGTCGAAGGTTCATTCCGACAAGTTCGAGTATTTCGGCGGCACCGATACCGCACTGCAGCCGCTCGCGAACCTCCAGGTCGGCGCGCTCGTGCTGAAGGACTGCATTGCACGTGGCGGCTCGCTCGCGAACGGCCTGCGCCTGTACAACGGCTCGACGAACCCGGACGACACCGCATACGGCGCGAAGGTGATGGCCGAGCGCGGTCGCCTGCGCGACGTGTCGCACGGCCGCAGCGTGCCGGTCAACGCGCCGCAGGCGCCGGCGAAGCCGATCGTCACGGCCGCCGCCGTGACGGCGGCAGCGGGCGGCGCGAAGCGCGTGCATGCGACGCTCGAAACCACGACGTCGGCGAAGTCGACGGCATCGAAGGAAGCCGCGCCGCAGGACGACGCGAGCGTCGATACCGCGAAGTCGCACGGCGACCATTCGGAGCTCGGCGCGTAACGCACGACGGTAGCGCAGCACTGCACGGCTTCGGCCGGCAGGACATGAAAAAGGCACCCGATCAGGGTGCCTTTTGCTTTTTGCGGCGCGAGAAGCCGCCGGCGTGCCGGCCGAGGCCCAGTCGTGGCTCAGTGCTGCCCGAACAACGTCGCGAGCCGTTCGACCGCTTCCTCGAGCCGCGAGTAGGCCGTCGCATAGGACAGGCGGATATAGTCGCGCGGCGCATGGACACCGAAGTCCATGCCGGGCACCAGCACGACGCCCGCGTCGTGCAGCATTGCCGTCGTGAGCGCGGCGCTGTCGCCGGCCGCCGGGTGGGCGACGCCGCCGCAGTGCGCATACACATAGAACGCGCCGTCCGGCATCACGGGCACCGTGAAGCCGAGCCGTTCGAGCGCCGGTGCGATGAAATCGCGGCGGCGCTTGAATTCGAGCCGGCGCGCTTCGTAGATGTCGAGTGCGGCGGGCTCGAAGCAGGCGAGCGCCGCGTGCTGCGCGAGTGCGGACGGGCAGATGAACAGGTTCTGCGCCAGCTTCTCGAACGTGCCGACCAGCGCGGGCGGCACGACCAGCCAGCCGAGCCGCCAGCCCGTCATGCTGAAATACTTGGAGAAGCTGTTCACGGTGACGACGTCGTCGCCGAATGAAAGCGCCGACACGGGCGCCGCGTCGTAGCTGAGCCCCTGGTAGATCTCGTCGACGATCGTGAAACCGCCGCGTGCGCGCACGGCTTCGACGATCCGTTTCAGCTCGTCCGGTTCGAGCGACGTGCCGGTCGGGTTCGACGGCGATGCGAGCAGCACACCGCGAGTGCGGTCGCCCCAGCGCGTGCGGACGTCGTCCTCGGTGAGCTGGAAGCGCGCGTCCGGGCCGCTCGGCACGAGCACCGCGCGGCCTTCGGCCGCCGCGACGAAGTGCCGGTTGCACGGATACGACGGGTCGGGCATCAGCACCTCGTCGTCACGCCCGACGAGCGCGAGGCACGCGAGCAGCAGCGCAGCCGACGCGCCGGCCGTCACGACGATCCGCTCCGGGCTGATCGTGAGGCCGTAGGCACGCGCGTAGTGCGCGGCGATCGCCTCGCGCAGCGGTGCAATGCCGAGCGCGCTCGTATATTGCGTGACGCCGCGGCGCAGCGCGGCCGCAGCCGCTTCGACGACCGGCTCCGGCGCGGTGAAATCCGGCTCGCCGATGCCCATGTGGATAACATCGCGCCCGGAGGACTCGAGACGCTGTGCCTCCTTCATCAGTTCCATCACGTAGAAGGGCTGGATCGCGTCGACGCGTGCGGCGAGCTTGACGAGCGAATCGGTGGCGGTATTCATCGGGCGGGCAGGGGGAGGGGGCGTGACGAAAGAAAAAACGGGCGCATGCGCGCCCGTTCCGGACCAAACGGTATCAGCCGTTGCGGCGCGCCTGCGTTTCGGCGGGGCGCAGCTTCGCGGCGAGCTTGTCGAGCACGCCGTTCACGTACTTGTAGCCGTCGGAGCCGCCGAACGTCTTCGCGAGTTCGACGGCTTCGTTGATGATCACGCGGTACGGCGTTTCGACGTGGTGCGTGAGCTCGAACGTCGCGATGAGCAGCACCGCGCGTTCGACCGGCGACAACTGGTCGATCGGGCGGTCGAGCGACGGCGTCAGCGCTTCGACGAGCGTGGTGTGCTCGCGGATCACGCCGTGCAGGATCGCGTCGAGCAGCTCCTTGTCAGCCTTGTCGTAACCGAGCGCGCCGCGCAGTTGCGCGTCGATCTCGCCGGAGGACGCGTTCGACAGCAGCCACTGGTACAGCCCCTGCGTCGCCAGCTCGCGCGATTGTCGGCGGGCGCTCTTCTTCATGCGCGCTCCTCTTCGTCGTCTTCGTCTTCTTCTTCGTCCTCGTCGTCATCGCCGAGCTGGTCGAGCGCCATCGTCAGGTTGGCCATCTCGACGGCGACGCGTGCGGCGTCACGACCCTTTTCGGTCATGCGCGCGACGGCCTGCTCGTCGTTTTCGGTCGTCAGGACCGCGTTGGCGATCGGCAGGTTGAAGTCGAGGCCGATGCGGGTGATGCCCGCGCCGCTCTCGTTCGACACGAGTTCGAAGTGGTAGGTCTCGCCGCGAATCACCGCGCCGAGCGCGATCAGCGCGTCGAACTGGCCGCTTTCCGCGAGCTTCTGCAGCGCGAGCGGGATTTCCAGCGCGCCGGGCACCGACACGAGCAGCACGTCTTCACCGGTGACGCCGAGGCGTTCCAGTTCCTCGACGCACGCGTCGGCGAGGCCGTTGCACACCGGCTCGTTGAAGCGCGATTGCACGATGCCGATCCGCAGGCCGTCGCCTTCGAGATTCGGTTGGTATTGTCCGATTTCCATGATCTTGTCCGTGGTGTGGATGAACGGTTATAGGGCGAAAGCGCCGTGGCGGGTTACGCGTTGGACGCCGGGCAGGACTTGGCTTCGCCGCCGGGCATCGGAATGAAGCCCGTGACTTCCAGGCCGTAGCCGGACATGCTGCCCAGCTTGCGCGGATTCGACAGCACCTGCATCTTGCCGACGCCGACATCGCGCAGGATCTGCGCGCCGATGCCGAACGTCTTGAAATCGACCGGCCGGCGCTTCAGCACAGCGGCCTTTTCTTCCTCGTCGAACGCCTTGAAGACGTCGATCAGGTGTTCCTTCGTGTCACCGCAGTTGAGCAGCACGATCACGCCGAGGTCGCGCTCCGCGATCTCGCGCATCGCGGCGTCGAGCGTCCACGAGTGCGTCGACACGCCCGTTTCGAGCAGGTCGAGCACCGACAGCGGCTCGTGCACGCGCACCGGCGTATCGACGTCGGGCGCGGGCGCACCGCGCACCAGCGCGATGTGCGGCGAGCCGCTCGGCTGGTCGCGGTACAGCACCGCGCGGAACGTGCCGTGCGCGGTCTGCATCGTACGCTCGGCGATCCGCTCGATGATCGACTCGGTGCGGCTGCGGTACTGGATCAGGTCGGCGATCGTGCCGATCTTCAGGTTGTGCTCCTGCGCGAATTCGATCAGGTCGGGCAGGCGCGCCATCGTGCCGTCGTCCTTGATGATCTCGCAGATCACCGCGGCCGGCGTGAGGCCGGCGAGCGCGGTGAAGTCGCAACCGGCCTCGGTGTGGCCCGCGCGCACGAGCACGCCGCCCGGCTGCGCCATGATCGGGAACACGTGGCCCGGCTGCACGATGTGCTCGGGGCGCACGTCGTGCGCGACCGCCGTGGCGATCGTGTGCGCACGGTCGGCGGCCGAGATGCCGGTCGTCACGCCTTCGGCCGCTTCGATGCTGACCGTGAACGCGGTGCCGTACTGCGTGCCGTTGCGGTAGGTCATCAGCGGCAGGTGCAGCTGCTTGCAGCGTTCCTGCGTCAGCGTCAGGCAAACCAGGCCGCGGCCGTACTTGGCCATGAAGTTGATCGCTTCCGGTGTGACGAATTCGGCGGCGATCACGAGGTCGCCCTCGTTTTCGCGGTCTTCTTCGTCGACCAGGATCACCATCCGGCCGGCTTTCAGCTCGGCGATGATGTCGAGCGTGGAGGCGAGCGTCATAAGGGGGCGAGAAAGAGGAAAGTGCGTATTTTACGCCAGCCGGGCGGCGTTTCGGCTGGCAGGGGCCGCGCGCCGCCGGCAAGCGCTCCGGAAAGCGCCGCGGCCGGCCTGCGCGGCAGGCCTGGCCGGGCCCGCCGCAGGTTGCCTGCACGCGCGGTGGTAGGCCGGGCCTTGCCCGGCCGCGCGTCAGGCGTGCTGGTCGCGCCCGCCCAGGTAGTCGAGCTTGCCGAGCTCGACGCCGCTGTGGCGCAGGATGTCGTACGCGGTCGTCACGTGGAAGAAGAAATTGGGCAGCACGAAATTCAGCAGGTACGACTGGCCGGTGAACTCGATCGGGCCGACGCGCATCTTCAGCACGATCTGGCGCGTCTCGCTGCCGTCGATCTGCGCGGCGTCGAAGCTTTTCAGGTAGTCGATCGTCTTCTGG
Organism: Burkholderia cepacia ATCC 25416; assembly: GCF_001411495.1. Classification (NCBI taxonomy): domain Bacteria; kingdom Pseudomonadati; phylum Pseudomonadota; class Betaproteobacteria; order Burkholderiales; family Burkholderiaceae; genus Burkholderia; species Burkholderia cepacia. Next base: position 1,861,639 of record NZ_CP012981.1, read on the forward strand.
ATGCGTGCGTGCAGTTCGTCGAAGGTCTGCTCGACGTCCGGATAGCTCGGGATCTCGGCGCCGGCGAGGCGGGCGGCGCAGCCCTTGGCCGTGTCGGTCGCAATATAGACCTGGCGGACGAGCGGCAGCATGTCCGGGTACAGGCGGGCGCCGACGAACACCGACGGATCGATCTGCTTTTCGGCCGCATGCGCCTGCGCCTTGCCGAGAATGTGCTGAAGATTGGTCAGGCCGCGGATCAGCACGGGCAGCGAAGCCTGGTACATCGAGATGGACATGGGGGCGACTCCTTGAGGAAGAGGGCGGCCGCTACGCGGCGCGTCGTGCATTGCGGTATCGAGACCGCTGTCGACGCATCTTAGCGCGACCGCATGACCCGTGCGCGTCGTTGGCCGTTCGGCCGATGGAGCCGGCGGGCGGGCCGGTGCGCGCGCAGCGCCTTCTCGAGGTTCACTTCGCCGGGCTGGGCGAGGCCGACCGTACGGTTCAGGCTTTCGCGCGACACGTCGACGTCGAACGCGGTGTCGCTCCTGTCGATCACCGTCATGCACGCGCCCTGGATCGCAATGCTGTCGCCCAGCGCGACATCGGCGAGGTCGAGGCCGCCGGCCAGCTCGGTCAGGCGCACGCCGGCGTCGGCCGACGCGCCGAGCGGCCGGATCGATTCGATACGGCCGCGACAATTCCGGTGAACATCGCGACGATCCCGTTCAGTGCGCGGCGTCCGTCGGCGTGAAGCGCGCGAGGATCCGCAGATCGTCGCCGACCCGCTCGACCCCGTGGAACGACAGCCGCGTGCGTGCGTCGAGGCTCGCCGGCGCGGCGAGGTCGAACATGCCGGCCGCATCGGCGCCCAGCAGGCTCGGTGCGAGATAGACGAGCAACTCGTCGACGCACTGTTCGCGCAGCAGCGAGCCGTTCAGCTTGTGGCCGGCCTCGACGTGCAGCTCGTTGACGCCGCGTGCGCCGAGCGCCGCCAGCATCGCGGGCAGGTCGACCTTGCCGTGCGCATTCGCGAGCGGCACGATTTCCGCGCCGCGCGCCTTCAGCACCTTCGCCCGCACTTCGCCCGCGGCGTCGAGCCGGCCGCAGAAGATCAGCAGCGGAGCGCCTTCGAGCAGCCGCGCGTCGAGCGGCAGGTCGAGGCGGCTGTCGACCAGGATGCGCTGCGGCTGGCGCGGCGTGTCGATCCCGCGCACGGTCAGCAGCGGGTTGTCCTCGCGCACGGTGCCGATGCCGGTCAGGATCGCGCAGGCGCGCGCGCGCCACGCATGCCCGTCGAGGCGCGCGGCCTCGCCGGTGATCCACTGGCTTTCGCCGGACGGCAGCGCGGTGCGGCCGTCGAGCGACGCGGCGGTCTTCATCCGCACCCACGGGCGGCCGCGTGTCATCCGCGACACGAAGCCGATGTTCAGTTCGCCGGCTTCATGCGCGAGCAGCCCGCAGCGTACGTCGATGCCGGCGTCGCGCAGCATCCCGAGGCCGCGCCCCGATACCTGCGGGTTCGGGTCTTCCATCGCGGCGACGACCTTCGCGACGCGCGCGTCGATCAGCGCGTTCGCGCACGGCGGCGTGCGGCCGAAATGGCTGCACGGTTCGAGCGTGACGTAGACGGTCGAGCCCGCGACGTCGTAGCCGCGCGCGCGCGCGTCCTTCAGCGCCTGGACCTCAGCGTGATCCTGGCCGGCCGGCTGCGTGAAGCCTTCGCCGATCACGTCGCCGTCCTTGACGATCACGCAGCCGACACGCGGGTTCGGCGCCGTCGTATACATGCCGCGCGCGGCGAGCGCGAGCGCACGCTGCATGTGGGCGAAATCGATATCCGAGAACATGCGCGCGGCCCCGGGTCAGGCAGCGAGTGCCGCGAAGGCGCGGCGCGCGGCCGCGAGCGTCGCGTCGATCACCGCGTCGTCGTGCGTGCTCGACACGAAGCCGGCCTCGTACGCGGACGGCGCGAAATACACGCCTTCGTCGAGCATCAGGTGGAAGAAGCGGTTGAAGCGCTCGGTGTCGCTCTTCGTGACTTCGGCGAAGCTGGTCGGCACGCGTTCGGCGAAGTAGAGGCCGAACATCGCGCCGATCGAGTCGGCCGCGAACGGCACGCCGGCCGCACGCGCTTCGGCCGCGAGGCCGTCGGCGAGACGCTTCGTCTGCGCGGTGAGCGCGTCGTAGAAGCCCGGCGCCTGGATCAGCTGCAGCGTCTTCAGCCCCGCGGCGACCGCGATCGGGTTGCCCGACAGCGTGCCGGCCTGGTAGACGCCGCCGAGCGGCGCGAGGTGGGCCATGATGTCGCGGCGGCCGCCGAACGCGGCAGCCGGCATCCCGCCGCCGATCACCTTGCCGAGGCAGGTGAGGTCGGCCGTGATCCCGTAGTACGCCTGCGCGCCGCCGAGCGCGACGCGGAACCCGCACATCACCTCGTCGAAGATCAGCACGGCGCCGTGCTTCGTGCACAGTGCGCGCAGCGCGTTGAGGAATTCCGGCGTGCCGCGCACGAGGTTCATGTTGCCCGCGACCGGCTCGACGATCACGGCGGCGATCTCGTCGCCGAACGCGCCGAACGCTTCCTCGAGCGCGGCGACGTTGTTGTATTCGAGGACGGTCGTGTGCTTCGCGATGTCGGCGGGCACGCCGGCCGACGTCGGGTTGCCGAACGTCAGCAGGCCCGAGCCGGCCTTCACGAGCAGGCTGTCCGCGTGGCCGTGGTAGCAGCCCTCGAACTTGACGATCCGGCTGCGGCCCGTGAAGCCGCGCGCGAGGCGCAGCGCGCTCATCGTGGCCTCGGTGCCGCTCGACACCATCCGCACCTGCTCGATCGACGGCACGAGCTTGCAGATTTCCTCGGCGATCTCGATCTCGGCTTCGGTCGGCGCGCCGAACGAGAAGCCGTCGGCGAGCACGTTCTGCACGGCCGACAGCACTTCAGGATGGACGTGGCCGACGATCATCGGGCCCCACGAGCCGATGTAGTCGATGTACTGCTTGCCGTCGGCATCCCAGAAATACGGGCCTTGCGCGCGCGCGACGAAGCGCGGCGTGCCGCCGACCGAACGGAATGCGCGCACCGGCGAGTTGACGCCGCCGGGAATGGTCTTCTGGGCGCGTTCGAAGAGGATCTGATTGTTGGACATGAGCGAAACCTGCGAGAGAAGGGCGCGGGGGCCTGTGCACGGGCCGCGGCGCCTGGGCGGAACGATCGTCCGATTGTACCGGAGACGCGCGCGGCGGGCCCGCGGCGCGGTCCGCGGCCTTTCGGCGCGTGCGGGGTTGCGCGGGCCTGGGCCGGAAAGGAGGGGCAGATGCGGCGCGGCGGCCGCTTCGGTTATCGCGGCGGTTTGCGCTTGCCGGTCAGCTCGGCCCAGCGTTTCTCGAGCGGGCCTTCGACCATCGGCTTGATCACGGTGCCGGAGCTTTGCGCATCCCAGGTCTGCACGGAATACGGATGCACGCGCAGCGCATCGCGTGGGATCACGACGTCCTGGTGCGCATCGACCAGCCAGTCGTATACGAAGTCGATGCACAGCCGGTAGCCACGCTTCGTCGCCGGATCGGGTACCTCGTACGGCGCGCGCGTCACGTAGCCGGAGCCGAACACGCCCTTGGGTTCCTTCGCGACACGGTGCAGGAACACGCGGTCGCCCGGCAGGACGCCGCGCGCGAAGCCGCAGCCCCACACGTCATGCACGGCCTCGCCGGCCTTCACGCGCGCGGCGACGTCGGGCAGTTCGGGCCACGGCCATTTCTTGGGGCTCCAGATCAACAGGAAAGCGGTCATCGGTTCGGTCGTGTGTCGAATTGAATGGATCAGACAATTGGCAGCGAGGCGCTGCAAGCTTAATCGAATCCTTGCTCGCGATCCCGCGCGGCGGGCGCCGTGCCGGTGTTTTTTCCGCCGGTCGCGCTCCGGGCCGGCGGCACTAAAAAAAGTTGCGCGTACAATCATGGGCCCGAGCGCGCCGTTCGCGGCGCGGTCTCCCGTCTTCACCACCACGCGCGCCCCGATGCGCGCGGCGCTTCATTCCGGATACCCATGTCTCACGTCGTCCGGCGCCGGCCCGATGCCCGGCTGATCCTGTTGCTCGGCGCGCTCGCCGCCTGCGGGCCGATCGCTACCGACATGTACCTGCCGAGCCTGCCGTCGATCGCCGACGGCTTCTCCGTCAGCCCCGGCGCCGCGCAGCGCACGCTGACGAGCTTCATGGCCGGCTTCTCGATCGGCATGCTGCTGTACGGCCCGCTGTCCGATACGTGGGGCCGCCGTCCCGTGCTGCTCGGCGGCATCGCGCTATTTACGCTCGCGAGCATCGGCTGCTTCGTGTCGAACTCGATCGACATGCTGATCCTCGTGCGCTTCCTGCAGGCGCTCGGCGCCGGCGCGGCGTCGGTGCTGTCACGTGCGATCGCGCGCGACGCGCACGAGCCGACCGACGCGGCGAAGGTGCTGTCGATGGTCGCGATCGTCACCGCGGTCGGGCCGCTGCTCGCGCCGCTGATCGGCGGGCAGATCCTGCGTTTCTCGGGCTGGCGCGGCGTGTTCGTCGTGCTGGCCGTGTTCGGCGCGGTGTGCGCGGCGACCGCGTACCTGCGCGTGCCCGAAACCTGGCCGAAGGAGCGGCGCAAGAGCGCGGCCGTGCTCGCGTCGTTCGCGTCGTACGGGCGCATCCTGTCCGATCCCGTCGCATGGGGGCACATGCTTTGCGGCGGGATGGCGTTCGCGTCGATGTTCTCGTACATCACCGCGACGCCGTTCGTGTACATCGAGTATTTCCACGTGTCGCCGCAGCACTACGGGCTGCTGTTCGGCCTGAACGTGGTCGGCATCATGATCGGCAACTTCACGAACACGCGGCTGGTCGGCCGCGTCGGTTCGCTGCGCATCATCGCGGCCGCGTCGCTGGTGAGCTGCATCGCGTCGCTCGCGGTCGCGCTCGTCGCGCTGACCGGGTGGGGCGGGCTATGGTCGATCGTCGTGTGCCTGTTCTTCGTCGTCGGCGTGGTCGGGATCCTGTCCGCGAACTGCACGACCGACCTCATGCATCGTTATCCGCACAATGCGGGCGCGTCGGCGGCCGTGTTCGGCGCGATGCAGCTGGCGCTCGGCGCGATCGCGAGCGTGGCGATCGGCGCGCTCGCGGACGGCACGCCGTTCGCGATGGGGGTGACGATCGGTGTTACGGGCGTGCTGTGTTTCGCCGGGCGCTGTCTCGTGCTGCGCTGGCACGGGCGGCCGGTGAAAGCGGGGGCGTGATCCTCCAGCCGGGCGGCGCCATGAAAAACGCCACCGCGCGCGATGCGCCGGTGGCGTTTTTCGTTGGGGGGCAGGAAGCGGCTTGCGCCGCGCCGTGCGTCAATCCCGCGCGACGTCCTTCGCCGCCGGCGACGCGCCATGGCTCAGCCAGTCGAGCACGTCGGCCGTTTCGTCGTCGCTCGCGCGTGCCTTTGCCTGGGCGACGGCCTCGGGCAGTTCGCCGTTCGTCGACGCCCGGCGGATCGCGACGCCGACCGCGAGGATGTCGATCATCAGCAGATGCAGGATCCGCGAGATCATCGACAGCTGCGATTCGCGCATCTCGATGTGGTCGGTCTCGAGCGCGACGGTCGCGCGCTTCGCGAGCGGCGTGTTGCTCGACGTGATCGCGATCACCTTCGCGCCGGCCTGCATCGCGACGTCGAGCACGCGCAGCAGCTCGGGCGCGCGTCCCGACTTCGACACCGCGACGATCACGTCGCCCTTGCCGAGCAGCGCGGCCGATGCGGCCTGCATGTACAGGTCGCCGTACGCGATCGTCGGGATCCCGAAGCGGAAGAACTTGTAGTGCGCGTCCTGCGCGACGATGTTCGAGTTGCCGAGCCCGTAGAACTCGATGCGCCGCGCGCCGTTCAGGATCTCGATCGCGTTCTCGACGTGCTCGAAGTTCAGGTGCTCGCGCAGCTGCAGGATCGCCGACACCGTGTTGTCGAGCACCTTTGCGCCGAAGTCGGTGGCCGTGTCGCCGAGATGCACCTGGCTGTGGCTCATCGGGATCGTGCCGGTGAGGCCGGTGGCGAGCTTCAGCTTGAAGTCGGACAAGCCCTGGCAGCCGAGCGAGCGGCAGAAGCGGATCACCGTCGGCTGGCTCACGTCGGCCTTGCGCGCGATGTCGACGATCGGGTCGTTGATGATCGAGCGCGGATGGTTCAGCGCGAGATCGGCGACGCGGCGCTCGGCCGGCGTCAGCGCGTCGCGCATCTGGCGGATCCGTTCGAACACGGCCGACGACGCACCGCCCGAGCGGTTCGACAACTGCTCCGCGAGGATCGCGGATACGCCGAGGAACGCAGGGTATTCGGCGGTGATCAGGTAGGTCGGGATGTTCTCGAGATAGTGCGTGAAGCGGCCCTTCGCCTCGAAGCGCGCGCGGAACGACGAGCGCGTGAACAGCTCGCCGAGCTTCAGCGCGACGCCGCCGCCGATGTACACGCCGCCGAGCGCGCCGAGCGTCAGCGCGACGCTGCCCGCGAACGCGCCGAGAATCCCGCAGAAGCATTCGACTGTCTCGAGCGCGAGCGCGTCGCCCGCATGCGCGCGCTCGACGATCTCGACCGTGTCGACGGTCGCGGCGACGCGCTTCTTGTCGCGCGCGGCGAGCGCGCGATAGATGATCTCCATGCCGGGGCCCGCACATACGCGTTCGAACGACACGTGCGGAAACTTCTTGCGCGCGTACTGCAGCACCAGATCCTCGCGCTCGTCCTGCGGCGCGAACGACGCGTGGCCGCCCTCGCTGCCGAGCGCGATCCAGCGGTCGTCGGCCGGAATCAGCCCCGACACGCCGAGCCCGGTGCCGGGCCCGAGCAGCCCGATCACGCTGTTCTGGCGGCGCGTGCCGCCGCCGACCTGCACGCGCTGCGCGTCGGTCAGGCCCGGCAGCGCCATGGCCAGCGCGGTGAAATCGTTGACGACGAGCAGCGTGTCGAAGCCGAGCGCGCGGCGCGTCGCCTCGATCGAGAAGCTCCAGTCGTGGTTGGTCATCGTGACCTGGTCGCCGTCGACCGGATTGGCGATCGCGATCGCCGCGTGGTTCACGCGGCTGATCTTCACGTCCTTCAGGTATTTGCGGATCGCGTCGGTGAGCGTCGGATAGTCGGCGCCGGGATACACGCGGATCTGCGTGATGTCGCCCGGCCCGGTTTCCAGCGCGAAACGCGCGTTGGTGCCGCCGACGTCCGCGAGCAGGCGCGGGCCGTCGGCATGCTGGCCCGCGACAACGGCCTTACTTTGCGCACCAGTAGACATCGAGCTGGGTCCCCTTGTCGTTGGCCAGTTGGGAAATCGCGTTCTTCTGCAGCGATGCGGCCGCGGCGTCGAGCACCGCGCGCTTGCGTTCGCCCGCGATCAGCAGGAACAGCCGGTCGACGCGCTTGAGCGCATCGAGCGAGAAGCTCACGCGCGCATGCGGCGCGGCGCCGGGATGCACGGCGACGAACCGCTCGGGCGTCGCGATCGCGTGATCCCATTCGGGCGCATCGGCGAAGATCGACGCGGTATGGCCGTCCTCGCCCATGCCGAGCACCGCGACGGTCGGCACGCGGTAGTCGGCGTTCGCGTTCAGCGCGGCGACATGCGCGTCGAGCGCGCTGCGCGTGTCGACGAGCGGCAGGAAGCGGGCAGGGGCCGCCGCGTGCTGCAGCAGCGTGTCGCGCACCAGGCGCGCGTTGCTGGCCGCGTCGTCCTCCGGCACCCAGCGGTCGTCGACCAGCGTCACGTCGACGCCGGCCCAGTCGAGCGCCGCGTGCGACAGCGTGTGCAGGAACGGGCGCGGGCTCGTGCCGCCGGACACCGCGAGCGTCGGGCGCGCGGGGCCGGCGAGCGCGGCGCGCAGCGCATCGCCGACGGCGCGCGCGAGCGCTTCGCTTTGCGCTTCCTGGGTGTCGAAAGCGTGGATCTCGATCACATCTCCTCCGGACTGCTTTGTCTGTTCAAATCGTACGAATCGTGGGGCACGTCGCCGCGTACGAAGGCGTGCGCGGTGACGTTTACATCAGTTCTCTTCTTCGAGCCAGCAGGTGTCGTGCTGCGCGAGCATCGCGCTCGCCGCGGCCGGTCCCCACGTGCCCGCCGCGTACGGCTTCGGCGGCTTCAGCGTGCGGGCCCATTCGTTCAGGATCGGTTCGACCCAGCGCCATGCGGCTTCCTGTTCGTCGCGGCGCACGAAGAGGGCGAGACGGCCGTTGATCACGTCGAGCAGCAGGCGCTGGTACGCCTCCATTTGCCCTTCCTTGAAGAACTGGTCGAACGCGAGGTCGAGGTGCACGCTCGCGAGGTTCATCCCTTCGCCCGGCTGCTTGGCGAGGCAGTACAGGCGGATCGTCTCGTTCGGCTGCAGCCGGATCACGAGGCGGTTCGAACCGGGACGCAACGCGGTGGGCCCAAGCGCCGAGTGCGGCACCGGGCGGAAATTGACGACGATCTCCGCGACGCGGTCGGCCAGACGCTTGCCGGTGCGCAGGAAGAACGGCACGCCGGCCCAGCGCCAGTTCTCGATCTCGACCTTCAGCGCGACGAAGGTTTCGGTCTGGCTGTCGGGCTTCACGCCCGGCTCGGTCGCGTAGGCGGGCACCTGCGCGCCCTTGATCACGCCCGCATGATACTGGCCGCGCACGGCCACCTTGCCGATGTCGCGCGGATCGACCGGCTTCAGCGCGCGCAGCACGCGCAGCTTCTCGTCGCGCACCGAATCCGAATCCATCGAATGCGGCGGCTCCATCGCGACGATCGACAGCAACTGCAGCAGGTGGTTCTGCACCATGTCGCGCAGCGCGCCCGTATTGTCGTAGAAATCGCCGCGTGCCTCGACGCCGAGCTCCTCGGCGATCGTGATCTGGATGCTCTCCACCCATTCGCGGCGCCACAGCGGCTCGAACAGCGCATTGCCGAAGCGCAGCGCGAGCAGGTTCTGCACGGGTTCCTTGCCGAGGTAGTGGTCGATCCGGTAGATCTGGCCTTCCGCGAAGATCTCGCCGACCGCGTCGTTGATCGCATTCGACGACTTCAGGTCGTAGCCGAGCGGCTTTTCGAGCACGATGCGCGAGCCTTCGTTCAGGCCGACCGACGCGAGCGCCTTGCAGATCGGCACGAACAGCGACGGGCCCGTCGCGAGATAGAACACGCGGATGCCGGGCAGCGATGCGATCGCGTCGCGCAGCACGACGTAGTCTTCCGCGCGGCCGAGGTCGAGCTTCACGTACTCGATGCGATCGAGGAAGGACTTCCACGCGGTTTCGTCGAGCGCCTTGCCGGCGGCTTTCTCCGCGTGCGGCTTCACGTGCGTGTCGACCCACTCGAGATAACCCGCGCGATCCGATTCGTGACGCGCCACGGCGACGATCCGGCCGCTCTCCGCCAGCATGTTCGCACGGTGCGCTTCGAACAGCGCGGGCAGGATCTTGCGCATCGACAGATCGCCGGTGCCGCCGAAAAGTACGAAGGTAAAGCTGGAATCGGTATGCATGTGTCTCCGCCGTGTTGGGGGTGCTGGGAAGCGATCCGTAGTGCGATAAAAATATTTTTGACACTGAATTGTAGTTTAACTACAATCCGCCGCAAGGGGTAGCACCTGGGTGAAGAAAAAAAGAAGTGCGGTCGATGAACTGCGCGAGCTTCGCCTTCGGGAACGCCTTGTGCCGAATGTTATCGGACATTGACGGCGCGCATCGTCGGCGCGCCGTCGGCCCCGGGCTCGCGCCGCAGCATCGCGGCGGGCCAGAAACACAAAGAGGAGACACGCCGTTGAATCTCGATTCACGCTTTCTGTAAGAGCCCGGCCGGTCATCGGCCCCGTACGCTGCATGCGTCCCGCGGCTCGATTTCCCCGTCGTTTATCAAGAAGCCGGTTCCCGGTCAGGGAACCTCACGAGTTGATTCAGTCTGGAGGAGATAAGTAATGAAAGTTCGCTCGATCATGGGCGCGCTCTGCGCGGCAGGTCTGATGGCTGGCGCCGTGGCGGCGCAGGCAGCCGAGAACGTAACGGTGCTGCACTGGTGGACCTCGGGCGGCGAGTCGAAGGCCGTCGGCGTGCTGAAGGACGACCTGCAGAAGCAGGGCTACGTGTGGAAGGACTTCGCGGTCGCGGGCGGCGCGGGCGCAGCGGCGATGACCGCGCTGAAGACCAAGGTGATCAGCGGCGACGCACCGTCGGCCGCGCAGATCAAGGGTCCGCTGATCCAGGACTGGGCCGACCAGGGCGTGCTCGTCAACATCGATTCCGCTGCCGGCGACTGGAAGCAGAACCTGCCGCCGGAAATCGACAAGATCATCAAGTACAAGGGCCACACCGTCGCGGCGCCGTTCTCGGTGCACCGCGTGAACTGGCTGTACATCAACAAGGCCGCGCTCGACAAGGTCGGCGCGAAGGTGCCGACCACCTGGCCTGAATTCTTCGCGGTGGCCGACAAGCTGAAGGCCGCGGGTATCCAGCCGGTCGCGATGGGCGGCCAGCCGTGGCAGGACCTGACGCTGTGGGAAGACGTCGTGCTGTCGCAGGGCCCGGCGTTCTACAAGAAGGCGCTGGTCGACCTCGACCAGGCGACGCTGACGTCGCCGCAGATGCTGTCCGTGTTCGACACGGTGCGCAAGATCCAGGGTTACTTCGATACCGGCCGTAACGGCCGCGACTGGAACCTCGCGACCGCGATGGTCATCAACGGCAAGGCCGGCATGCAGTTCATGGGCGATTGGGCGAAGGGCGAGTTCGAGAACGCCGGCAAGAAGGCGGGCAAGGACTACATCTGCGCGGCGGTGCCGGGCACGGCGAATGCGTATACGTTCAACGTCGACTCGTTCGTGTTCTTCCAGCAGAAGGGCGAGAAGGCCGCGACGCCGGGCCAGCTCGCGCTCGCGAAGACGATCATGACGCCGGACTTCCAGGAGCAGTTCAGCCTGCTGAAGGGTTCGGTGCCCGTGCGCCTCGGCGTGAAGATGGACAAGTTCGACGACTGCGCGAAGAAGTCGTACGCCGACGAGCAGACCGCGATCAAGTCGGGCGGCTTCGTGCCGTCGCTCGCACACGGGATGGCGCAGAGCGATGCGACCGCCGGCGCGATCACGGACGTCGTGACGAAGTTCATGAACTCGCAGCAGGATTCGAAGAGCGCGGTCGCCGCGCTCGCGAAGGCCGCGAAGGTCAAGTAACGCGCGACAGGCGCCCGGCCGGACACGCTATCTCGGCCGGGCGTTTTTGCATGTGCAGCAAACGGGCTCGCCCGCGGGCCCGTGCCGTACCGGCGCCGGCCCGGCCTGCGCCGCCCTCGTTCCAGGAGTCGAATCAAGTGGCTGCCCCTCTTAGCGGAAACGGATCCGGCGCTGCCGCCGCACGGCGTACGTCGCCGATGTCGGCCTTCGCCGATCGCTGGATCCCGAAGCTCGTGCTTGCGCCGAGCGTCGCGATCGCCGTGGTGTTCATCTACGGCTTCATCCTGATTACCGGCTATCTGTCGCTGACCAATTCGCGGCTGTTGCCGAACTACGAATTCGACGGCTTCGGCCGTTACACGGACCTGTTCCAGAACGACGTGTGGTGGACGTCCGCCGCGAACCTCGCGTGGTTCGGGATTCCGTTCATCGCGATCTGCGTCGCGCTCGGGCTGTTCCTCGCGATCCTGCTCGACCAGCGGATCCGCAACGAAGGCGCGCTGCGCGCGATCTTCCTGTACCCGATGGCGCTGTCGTTCATCGTCACGGGTACCGCGTGGCAGTGGATCCTGAACCCGGGCCTCGGCCTCGAGAAGGTGATGCACGACTGGGGCTGGACGAGCTTCTCGTTCGGCTGGCTCGACGATCCGGACAAGGCGATCTTCTGCGTGGTCATCGCGGCCGTGTGGCAGTCGACCGGCTTCGTGATGGCGCTGTTCCTCGCGGGGCTGCGCGGCGTCGACAGCGAGATCTTCAAGGCCGCGCAGGTGGACGGCGCGACGCTGCCGACCATCTACCGCAAGATCGTGATCCCGAGCATGCGCCCGGTGTTCTTCTCGGTGCTGCTGATCCTCTGCCACATCACGATCAAGACCTTCGACCTCGTCGTCGCGCTGACGGCGGGCGGGCCGGGCACGTCGTCGTCGCTGCCGGCCATGTTCATGTACACGTTTTCGTTCAACCGCGGCCAGCTCGGGCTCGGCGCGGCATCCTCGGTGATGATGCTCGCGACCGTGGTCGCGGTGCTGGTGCCGCTGATGTATATGGAATCGAGGAGCACCCGCAATGCAGCCTAAGATGACGATCAGCCGGGCAGTGATCTACGCGGCACTGATCCTGTTCGCGCTGTATTTCCTGTTCCCGATCTACGTGATGCTGTCGACGTCGTTCAAGGATCTCGACCAGCTGCGTACCGGCAACCTGCTGACGCCGCCCACCAGCTGGACCGTCGACCCGTGGGTGAAGGCATGGAGCGGCGCCTGTACCGGCGTGCGCTGCGACGGGATGAAGCCGTTCTTCCTGAACTCGCTGCAGATGGTGATTCCGGCTGTGCTGATCTCGTCGCTGATCGGCGCGTTCAACGGCTACGTGCTCACGCACTGGCGCTTTCGCGGCGCCGACGCGCTGTTCACGATGATGCTGGTCGGCTGCTTCATCCCGTTCCAGGTGATCCTGCTGCCGATGGCGCGCCTGCAGGGGATGCTCGGCCTCGCCAACACGATTCCGGGCCTCGTGTTCGTGCACGTCGTGTACGGGATCGCGTTCACGACGATGTTCTTCCGCAATTTCTACGTGAGCGTGCCGGCCGAACTCGTGAAGGCCGCGCGCATCGACGGCGCGGGCTTCTTCACGATCTTCACGAAGATCCTGCTGCCGGTGTCGCTGCCGATCTTCATGGTGTGCCTGATCTGGCAGTTCACGCAGATCTGGAACGACTTCCTGTTCGGGATCGTGTTCTCCGGCGTCGATTCGATGCCGATCACGGTTGCGCTGAACAACCTCGTCAACACGTCGACGGGCGTGAAGGAGTACAACGTCGACATGGCCGGCGCGATCATCGCCGCGCTGCCGACGCTGCTCGTCTACATCGTCGCCGGCCGCTATTTCGTGCGCGGGCTGACGGCGGGCGCGGTGAAGGGGTAAGCGCGGCTTCATCCGATACGACGAACCGGCCGCGCCTCGCGCGCGGCGCATCGAAACGAACCCGACGCGGCGCCGGAGTGCGCCGCGCGAGACGAGACAGAGGATTCACAGCATGGCAAGCCTTTCCATCCGTGACGTGTACAAGACCTACCCGAACGGGGTGCCGGTCCTGAAGGGTGTCGACATCGAGATCGAGGACGGACAGTTCCTGATCCTGGTCGGCGGCTCGGGCTGCGGGAAATCGACGCTGCTCAACATGATCGCCGGGCTCGAGACGGTCACGAGCGGCGAGATCTGCATCGACGGCAAGGTCGTCAACGACCTGTCGCCGAAGGATCGCGACATCGCGATGGTGTTCCAGTCTTACGCGCTGTACCCGTCGATGACGGTGCGCGAGAACATCTCGTTCGGCCTGAACATCCGCAAGGTGCCGAAGAGCGAACAGCAGCAGATCGTCGACCGCGTGTCGCAGATGCTGCAGATCCAGCACCTGCTCGACCGCAAGCCGGGCCAGCTGTCCGGCGGTCAGCGCCAGCGTGTCGCGATGGGCCGCGCGCTCGCCCGCGATCCGTCGCTGTTCCTGTTCGACGAGCCGCTGTCGAACCTCGACGCGAAGCTGCGCATCGAGATGCGCGCGGAAATCAAGCTGCTGCACCAGCGCCTCGGCACGACGATCGTCTACGTGACGCACGACCAGATCGAGGCGATGACGCTCGGCGACCGGATCGCGGTGATGAAGGACGGCGTGGTCCAGCAGTTCGGCGCGCCGCAGGAGATCTACGATTCGCCGTCGAACCTGTTCGTCGCGGGCTTCATCGGCGCGCCGCCGATGAACTTCATCAACGGCAAGCTGGTCGAGCAGGGCAGCGGGATCGCGCTCGAGATCGACACGGGCCTCGCGCGCAGCGCGCTGAACCTGCCGTTCGACGCGAAGCGGATGAACGGCCACGTCGGCCGCGAGGTGATCCTCGGGCTGCGTCCGGAGCGCATCACCGATGCGCGCAACGCACACCACGGCGAGGCGTCGAAGCTGCAGCCGATCGACGTGCGCGTCGACGTGACCGAGCCGACCGGGCCGGACACGCACGTGTTCGCACAGGTGAACGGCAAGCGGATCGTGAGCCGCGTGCATCCGGCCGCGAACCCGCAGCCGGGGCAGACGCAGTCGCTGCTGTTCGACGTGTCGAAGGCCGTGCTGTTCGATCCGGCGTCGGAAGAGCGGATCGCGTGAGGCAGCGTTCGCGCTGAACGAAGAAGGGGCCGTCTCGACGTGAGCGGCCCCTTTTGTTTCTGGCGATGCGTCCGGCGTTGCGGCGGCGCTCAGTGCGGCAGCCGCACGTCGAACTTGAAGGTCGCGAGCCGCGCGACGAGGATGAAGCCGGTCGCGAGCAGCACGCTGTACACGGAATCGAACTGCAGCCACACGAGCAGCAGGTAGAACCAGCAGCCGACGAACGCACAGGTCGCGTACGGCCGCGAATCGCGCAGGATCAGCGGGATGTCGTTGCACAGCACGTCGCGGATGATCCCGCCGACCACGCCGGTGATCACGCCCATCATCACCGCGATGAAGCGCGGCATCTCGGCATCGAGCGCGATCGCCGTGCCCGAGATGCTGAAGATCCCGAGCCCGATCGCATCGGCGACGAGCAGCAGCCGCTCGGCCGACAGCCGCGACAGCATGCGCAGCACGAACGGCGCGAACAGCGCGAGCACGAAGATCGCGATCACGTAGTCGTCGTGCACGACCCAGTAGAACGGGCGGCGCTCGAGCAGGATGTCGCGCAGCGTGCCGCCGCCGAACGCGGTGGCGAGCGCCACGACGAACGTGCCGACCGAGTCGAGACGGTTCTTGCGCGCCTCGATGAAGCCCGAGATCGCAAAGGCCAGCGTGGCGATCGCCTCCAGTACCGCGATCGCGAGCGTCAGCCTAGGATGCGGCACGCGGCCCCCGGTCGGCGGGTGCCGCGAACGGCTGCAGCAGGACCAGCACCGCGCCCGCGCCGCCGTCGTGGCCGCGCGCCTCGCAGAACGCGATCACTTCTTCCTTCTGCACGAGCCACGCGCGCACCTTGCCCTTCAGCACGGGTTCCTTGCCGATCGAGCCGAGCCCCTTGCCGTGGATCACGCGCAGGCAGCGCAGCCCTTTCTTGCCGGCTTCGCGGATGAACTCGGCGAGCGCGTCGCGCGCCTCGTCGCGCCGCATCCCGTGCAGGTCGATCTGCGCCTGCACGATCCACGCGCCGCTCCTCAGCTTGCGCACGACGTCGCGGCTGATGCCGGGGCGGTGGTAATACAGCGAGTCGTCGCTGTCGAGCAGCGTCTCGGGATCGAATTCGTCGGACAGCGTCGCGTTCAGCACGGCTTCCTCGTCGCGCTGCGTCTGCTTCGGCACCGGGTCGGGCGGCGTGCGGCCGGCTGCCGCGCGCGGCGGGGCATTGAGCGGCTGGATCGCGCCGATCTCGTTGCGGAACAGGTTCGCGTCGGCTTCCGCCTTGCGCTCGGCCTTGGCCGTTTCGACGCGTTGGCGTTCGCGGCGATCGGCTTCGCCTTGCAGCGACTTGCGCAATGCGCCGAGGCCCGCGAGCCCCTGGCCGCGCAATGCGGCGGGATCGGGCGCGGGCGCCGGCGCGACGGGCGCGGGGTTCGCGGGACGGGCGGCGATCTGCCGCTTCGCGGGATCGCTCGGATGGGGCTGGTTCTTCGCCATGATTCGGTACACAGGGCAGGCGCGTTCGGGCGCGCGGGCAAAAAAAAGCCGCTGCACGGCGGCAGCGGCTTTCCGGTCGAGCCCGCTTCGCGGCAGCGGACGCCATTGTAGCGCCCGGCGCGAGCGGTCTCGCGGCTTACTTCTTGTCGTGCAGGCTTTCGAGGTAGCGCTGCGCGTCGAGCGCGGCCATGCAGCCCGTGCCCGCGCTGGTGATTGCCTGGCGGTACACGTTGTCCTGCACGTCGCCGGCGGCGAACACGCCCGGCACGCTCGTCGACGTCGCGTTGCCGTGCAGGCCGCTCTTCGTCAGGATGTAGCCGTCCTTCATCTCGAGCTGGCCCTGGAACAGGTCGGTGTTCGGCTTGTGGCCGATCGCGACGAACACGCCCTGCACGCTGAGGTCTTCCGTCGCACCGGTCTTCACGTTCTTGATGCGCAGGCCCGTGACGCCCGAATCCTCGCCCGTCACTTCGTCGAGCACGTGATCCCACTTGATCACGACGGCGCCTTCCTTTTCCTTTTCCAGCAGGCGGTCGATCAGGATCGGCTCCGCGCGGAACTTGTCGCGGCGGTGGATCACCGTGACCTTCTTCGCGATGCCCGTCAGGTAGAGCGCTTCCTCGACGGCCGTGTTGCCGCCGCCGATCACCGCGACTTCCTGGCCGCGATAGAAGAAGCCGTCGCAGGTCGCGCAGGCCGACACGCCCTTGCCCATGAAGTGTTCTTCGGACGGCAGGCCGAGATACTGCGCGGACGCGCCGGTCGCGATGATCAGCGAGTCGCACGTGTATTCGCCCGAGTCGCCGATCAGGCGGATCGGCTGCTCGTGCAGCTTCGCGGTGTGGATGTGGTCGAACACGATTTCGGTGTTGAAGCGCTCGGCGTGCTCGAGGAAGCGCGCCATCAGCTCCGGACCCTGCACGCCTTTCGCGTCTGCCGGCCAGTTTTCGACGTCGGTCGTGGTCATCAGCTGGCCGCCCTGCGCGATGCCGGTGATCAGCACCGGGGACAGGTTGGCACGTGCCGCGTAGACGGCAGCCGTGTAGCCGGCGGGGCCGGAACCGAGAATCAGGACTTTGGCGTGTTTGGGCGTGGACATGTGCGAATCCGTAAAAGTCGGCTGCGGCGGGCGGGGTAGGGCTCGCCGTACGATCCGGGTTGACCGGGATGCCGTCATAGATGGGTATCAGACGCGCATTATAAAGGCCCCGTTGCTGCGTTGCCGAACGAGAGTTTCAATCGCGGCGATAGTGTCTCGCGGCGCAACGGTCGCGCATGCGGGGCGGGCGGGGCGAGGCACCCGCCCGGGGCGGCGCGGCTGCGGGCGGCCGGCCGGACCGTGCACCGGAGTGAAAGGGCGGAAAGGGCCGCCGCGGAGAGCATGCGCCGCGCCGGCCGTACCCCGGCCCTGTTATGTAACCGTCATTTACACTTGGCGGCCCGGTGCAGCGCTTACAATATGCGGGATCGAACGACAGGCGGGCGCGCAGCCCGTCCTCTTTATACGGATTCATGGCAAAAGCTCCTTATTCCGCCCAGGCACAGGCGTTGCCGCACCGGATGTCGAAGCTCCTCACGGAGATCCGCTGGATTCTCCAGGTCGCGCTCTGCGCATTTCTGGTGATGGCCCTGCTGAGCTACAGCCGGCGCGATCCGAGCTGGACGCACGCCGCCCAGGTGGACCACATCTCGAACTGGGCCGGCCGCGTCGGCGCCTGGACGGCCGACATCATCCTGCTGCTGTTCGGCCTGTCGGCCTACTGGCTGATCGTGCCGCTCGCGCGGCGCATCGCCGTCAACTACCGCCGCATCACGCGTCACGAGGCGGTCGTGGACGAACCCGAGCGGCCGATCGGCTGGCTCACCGAAATCTTCGCGTTCGTGCTCGTCGTGCTGGCGTGCGACGGCATCGAGGCGCTGCGCATGTGGTCGCTGAAGGTGCAGTTGCCGCGCGCGCCGGGCGGCGTGATCGGCGAGGCCGTGGCGGGCGCGATGTCGCACGCGTTCGGCTTCACCGGCGGCACGCTGCTGTTGCTGATCCTGCTCGCGATCGGCCTGTCGCTGTATTTCCGCTTCTCGTGGCTGTCGGTCGCCGAGCGCGTCGGCGGCGCGATCCTGTCCGCCGTCAATGTCGCGAAGCTGCGCCGCGAGGCCGAGCGCGACCGCAAGCTCGGCGAGGCCGCGGCCGTGCGCCGCGAAGGCAAGGTCGAAGAGGAACGCGTGCGCATCGAGGATCACGAGCCCGTGACGATCGTGCCGCCGGTCGTCACGCCGGCGAAGTCCGAGCGCGTCGAGCGCGAGCGCCAGGTGCCGCTCTTCACCGACCTGCCGGGCGATTCGACGCTGCCGCCGGTGTCGCTGCTCGACCCCGCGCCGAAGGCGCAGGAGGCGATTTCGGCCGATACCCTCGAATTCACGTCGCGCCTGATCGAGAAGAAGCTGAAGGATTTCGGCGTCGAGGCGAGCGTCGTGGCCGCGTATCCGGGCCCGGTCGTCACGCGCTACGAGATCGAGCCGGCCACCGGCGTGAAGGGCAGCCAGATCGTCAACCTCGCGAAGGATCTCGCGCGCTCGCTGTCGCTCGTGTCGATCCGCGTCGTCGAGACGATTCCCGGCAAGAACTACATGGCGCTCGAGCTGCCGAACCAGCGCCGCCAGACGGTGCACCTGTCCGAGATCATCGGTTCCGAGGTGTACGCGGCCGCATCGTCGGCGCTCACGCTCAGCCTCGGCAAGGACATCGGCGGCAAGCCGGTGTGCGCGGATCTCGCGAAGATGCCGCACCTGCTGGTCGCCGGTACGACCGGCTCGGGCAAGTCGGTCGGGATCAACGCGATGATCCTGTCGCTGCTGTATAAAGCGACCGCCGAGCAGGTGCGCCTGATCCTGATCGATCCGAAGATGCTCGAAATGAGCGTCTACGAAGGCATTCCGCACCTGTTGTGCCCGGTCGTCACCGACATGCGCCAGGCCGGCCACGCGCTGAACTGGACGGTCGCGGAGATGGAGCGCCGCTACAAGCTGATGAGCAAGCTCGGCGTGCGCAACCTCGCGGGCTACAACAACAAGATCGACGAGGCCGCGAAGCGCGAGGAGAAGCTGCCGAATCCGTTCAGCCTGACGCCGGAAGATCCCGAGCCGCTCGGCCGCCTGCCGAACATCGTCGTGGTGATCGACGAGCTGGCCGACCTGATGATGGTCGTCGGCAAGAAGGTCGAGGAACTGATTGCACGGATCGCGCAGAAGGCGCGCGCGGCCGGCATCCACCTGATCCTCGCGACGCAGCGTCCGTCGGTCGACGTGATCACGGGCCTCATCAAGGCGAACGTGCCGACCCGGATCGCATTCCAGGTGTCGTCGAAGATCGACTCGCGCACGATTCTCGACCAGATGGGCGCCGAATCGCTGCTCGGGATGGGCGACATGCTGTACCTGCCGCCGGGCAGCGGGCTGCCGGTGCGCGTGCACGGCGCGTTCGTCGCCGACGACGAAGTGCACCGCGTCGTCGAGAAGCTCAAGGAGCAGGGCGAGCCGAACTACGTCGAGGGCCTGCTCGAAGGCGGCACCGCCGACGGCGACGAGGGCTCGGCCGGCGCGGGAACCGGCGAAGGCGGCGGCGAGTCTGATCCGCTGTACGACCAGGCGGTCGAGATCGTCATCAAGAACCGCCGCGCGTCGATCTCGCTCGTGCAGCGGCACCTGCGGATCGGCTATAACCGCGCGGCGCGGCTGCTCGAGCAGATGGAGCAGTCGGGGCTCGTGTCGGCGATGTCGTCGAGCGGCAACCGCGAAATTCTTGTGCCGGCGCGCGACGCGGAATGAGTCCGCGGCGTTCGCGGCGCCGGCCACCCAGGGAGAAAACCGCAATATGCAGCAACATTCGTTCGCAATGTCCCTCCGTTCGACGCGGCGCTGGCTCGGCGCGGCGCTCGCCGGCGCATCGCTGATGCTCGCGGCGACGCACGCGTTCGCGGGCGGCACCGAGCAACTGAAGGCGTTCGTGTCGCAGGTGCGTTCGGCGAAGGGCGACTTCACGCAGCAGATCGTCAAGGCGCCGGCGAAGGGCGCGAGCGCCGCGCAGGCCGTGCCGAAGCCCACCGACAATTCGAGCGGCACATTCGTGTTCGCGCGCCCAGGCAAGTTCATCTGGACGTACCAGAAGCCTTACCAGCAGGTGCTGCAGGCCGACGGCGAGAAGCTCTACGTGTATGACCGCGACCTGAACCAGGTGACCGAGCGCAAGCTGAACGGCGCGCTGGGCGCGAGCCCGGCCGCGATCCTGTTCGGCAGCAACGATCTCGACAAGAACTACACGCTGCGCGATGCCGGCGAGAAGGGCGGCATCGAGTGGCTCGAGATGCTGCCGAAGGCGCAGGACACGCAGTTCCAGCGGATCGGCATCGGCTTTCGCAACGGCACGCTCGCCGCGATGGAGCTGCACGACGTGTTCGGCAACGTCACGCTGCTGACGTTTACGAACATCCAGACGAATCCGCCGCTGAAGGGCGATACGTTCAAGTTCGTCGTGCCGAAGGGCGCCGACGTGATTACCGGCTGACGGCGCCGCACGCCGTTTGTTCGCAACGGGCCTGCCGGCGACGGCAGGCCCGTGTTGTTTTCGGGCGCGGGCACCGGGCGCGGGCACTAGGCGCGGGCACCGGGCGCGGGCGGCAGGCACGGCGGTGCCGTCGCGCGGCTGTCATAATGTCGGGTCCGGCGGCCGGTTCGGCCGCGACTGTTTGATGTGGAGCGAGGGTTCATGTCCGATCTGTTTCAAGTCGAGCCGCGCCGGCCGCTCGCCGAGGCGCTGCGGCCGAAGACGCTCGCCGAGGTGATCGGCCAGACGCATTTGCTGGGCGAAGGCAAGCCGCTGCGGCTCGCGTTCGAATCGGGCAAGCCGCATTCGATGATCCTGTGGGGGCCGCCCGGCGTCGGCAAGACGACGCTCGCGCGGCTCACCGCGCTCGCGTTCGACTGCGAATTCATCGCGCTGTCCGCGGTGCTCGGCGGCGTGAAGGACATCCGCGAGTCGATGGAGCAGGCGAAGGACACGCTGAACCGCACCGGCCGCCACACGATCCTGTTCGTCGACGAGATCCACCGCTTCAACAAGGGGCAGCAGGACGCGTTGCTGCCGTTCGTCGAGTCGGGGCTCGTGACCTTCATTGGTGCCACGACCGAGAACCCGAGCTTCGAGGTCAATTCGGCGTTGCTGTCGCGTGCGCAGGTGTACGTGCTGAAGTCGCTGGACGACGACGAGATGCGCCAGTTGCTGAAGCGCGCACAGGAAATCGCGCTCGACGGCCTCGCGTTCGACGACAAGGCGATCGATACGCTGGTCGGCTATGCGGACGGCGACGCGCGGCGTTTCCTGAACCTGCTCGAGCAGGCGCAGACGGCGGCCACGTCGGCCGGCGTCGCGACGATCGACGCCGATTTCGTCAGCAGCGCGATGACGCTGAACGCGCGGCGCTTCGACAAGGGCGGCGACAACTTCTACGACCAGATCTCGGCGCTGCACAAGTCGGTGCGCGGTTCGAGCCCGGACGGCGCGCTGTACTGGTTCTGCCGGATGATCGACGGCGGCGCGGATCCGAAGTACCTCGCGCGGCGGATCGTGCGGATGGCGTGGGAAGACATCGGCCTGGCCGATCCGCGCGCGCTGCAGGTGGCGAACGACGCGGCCGAAACCTACGAGCGGCTCGGCTCGCCGGAAGGCGAGCTCGCACTCGGGCAGGCGGTGATCTATCTCGCGTGCGCGGCGAAGAGCAACGCGGGCTACAACGCGTTCAACCAGGCGATGGCGTTCGTGAAGCAGGACAAGTCGCGCGAGGTGCCCGTGCACCTGCGCAACGCGCCGACCAAGCTGATGAAGGAACTCGGCTACGGTCACGCCTATCGCTACGCGCACGACGAGCCGAATGCGTACGCGGCCGGCGAGACGTACCTGCCGGACGGGATGCGCGAACCGCGCTGGTACAAGCCGGTGCCGCGCGGGCTCGAATCGAAGATCGCCGACAAGCTTGCGTGGCTGCGCGAACTCGATCGCGAAGCCGGCAAGAAGGACTGACGGCGCGGCCCGGGGCGGCCGGCATGCTCGTGGCTCGCGTCAGCGCTTGCGTGCCGGCTGCTTCTTCCAGTAGTCGAACGGCTCCTGATGGCATTCGATGTCGAGTTCGGCGATGCGCGTGTGCAGGCTCGACTGCGCGTCGGCGATCGCGAGGTTGTAGATCACCGGGCCGATCTCCTCGACGAAGAAGTGCAGCAGCGCGCCGGCCTGGATATTGCCGATCGGCTCATCCATGTTTTCTGTGAAATAGCGTTGCAGTGACGCGATCGCGCGGTCGCGTATTTCCTTGTCCAGTTCGATGGCCATCGGCTTCCTTGGGGTGCTGTGACGTGGGGCGGGCGCCTTGCTCGATGCGCCGCCGCGGGCCCGCGCGGGCGTTTCGCGATCCGCGGCGCTTCGATGCCGCGCGATTTCGCGGGTGCCGACGGGCGGGCCGGCAACGCGATACTGCCATGGCCATCGCGCCACGGTCATCGCCCGTTTGCAGCATAGTCCGTCCGTCCAGTGCCTTGGCGGCCCTGCGGTGCGTTAGAATTCCCGTCTTACACAACGATTCTCCAAGTCCTCCCATGCTCGACATCCAGTTGCTGCGCAAAGACCTCGACGGCGTCGCGAAGCGCCTCGCCGATCGCGGCTACACCCTCGACATCGCCGCGTTCTCCGCCCTCGAAGCGGAACGCCGCGCGATCCAGACCCGCACCGAAGAGCTCCAGGCGCGCCGCAACAGCCTGTCGAAGCAGATCGGTGCGATGAAGGGCAAGGGCGAGGACACGTCGGCCGTGATGGCCGAGGTCGGCGGGATCGGCGACGAAATGAAGGCGGGGGAAGCCAAGCTCGGCGACATCCAGGCGCGCCTGTCCGACCTGATGCTCGGTATGCCGAACGTCGCGCATGAAAGCGTGCCGGTCGGCAAGGACGAAGCCGACAACGTCGAGGTGCGCCGCTGGGGCACGCCGCGCCAGTTCGACTTCGAGGTGAAGGATCACGTCGACGTCGGCACGCCGCTCGGCCTCGATTTCGAGACCGGTGCAAAGCTCGCCGGCGCGCGCTTCACGATGCTGCGCGGCTCGATCGCGCGCCTGCACCGCGCGCTCGCGCAGTTCATGATCGACACGCATACGCAGCAGCACGGCTACACCGAAGCCTATACGCCGTACATCGTGAACCCCGAGATCCTGTACGGTACGGGCCAGCTGCCGAAGTTCGCGGACGACATGTTCCGCGTCGAGAAGGGCGGCGAGGAGAACAAGGTCACGCAATACCTGATCTCCACGTCGGAAATCTCGCTGACGAACACCGTGCGCGAGTCGATCGTCGAAGGCTCCGCGCTGCCGATCAAGCTGACCGCGCATTCGCCGTGCTTCCGCTCGGAAGCCGGTTCGTATGGCCGCGACACGCGCGGGATGATCCGCCAGCACCAGTTCGACAAGGTCGAGATGGTGCAGGTCGTCGCGCCGGATGCGTCGTACGCGGCGCTCGACGAGATGGTCGGCCATGCGGAAGCGATCCTGCAGAAGCTCGGCCTGCCGTACCGCGTGATCACGCTGTGCACGGGCGACATGGGCTTCTCGGCCGCGAAGACGTTCGACCTCGAAGTGTGGCTGCCTGCGCAGAACACCTATCGCGAGATCTCGAGTTGCTCGAACACCGAGGCGTTCCAGGCGCGCCGGATGCAGGCGCGTTTCCGCAACGCACAGGGCAAGCCGGAACTCGTGCATACGCTCAACGGTTCGGGCCTTGCGGTCGGCCGCACGCTCGTCGCGGTGCTGGAGAACTACCAGAACGCGGACGGCTCGGTCACGGTGCCGGAAGTGCTGCGTCCGTACATGGGCGGCATCGAGCGTATCGACGCGCCGGCACAGGCGTCGTAAGGTCGCGCGCCGGCGATCGCTTCAAGCCCTCGCAAAAAAATTTGCAAAAAGGGCTTGTGAGATTCGAAGAGATCGTTCTATAATCTTTTCTTTCGCGGAAACGACCAAACGCGAAATGCAGTAAAGCAGCAAGGAAGGAGAGGTGGCAGAGTGGTCGAATGTACCTGACTCGAAATCAGGCGTACGGTTTCCCCGTACCGTGGGTTCGAATCCCACCCTCTCCGCCAAAATACGAACCCCTTGATCCGGAAGGATCAAGGGGTTTTTCGTTTTGGGCTTGCTAAATCGTGTGTCGCAAGGCGTTGCGGTGGCAACAGCATCGACCATCGATGCATCGGAATGTGCCGAATGCGATAGCGACCGTGTTCCATACGTCTTGCTGCGCAGTGGGCAGCGTCGGCAGTTCAGTCTGTCCGGATCGCGGGGGGACGCGTGTCGCCGCCGCGAAGGAGATCAAGGGGCTCATCGAGCAGTCGACGCAGCGGGTTGACGAAGGCGCCGTGCTGATCGGCCGAGCGGGCGAGTCGATTCACGAGATCGTCGATGCGGTGCAGCGCGTCACGACGATCGTCGGCGAGATCTCGTCCGCGTCGCAGGAGCAGAGTCAAACTGTGGCCGGATATTGCGCGAGCACCCGGGCGCGGATCGACGGCTTGATGTTCGATTGCGCCATGTTGCCGCCGTAGTGCGCGACCACCCGCGGGTTCATCACGCGATACCAGAGCGGCGGCACGTACGCGAACAGGATCATCGTCGCGTAGCCGGCCGGCAGTTGCGGCGAATCGTCGAAGTGGCGCAGCGCCTGATACGAGCGCGTCGGATTCGCGTGATGGTCGGCGTGCCGCTGCAACTGGTACAGGAACAGGTTGGTGACGACGTGATTGCTGTTCCACGAATGCTGCGGCGTGCAGCGTTCGTAGCGGCCGTTCGGCAGCTTGCGGCGGCCGAGCCCGTAGTGCTCGACGTAGTTCACGACTTCGAGCAGCGACGCGCCGTAGACGGCCTGGATCACGAGGAACGGGATCACGACCTTGCCGGCCATCGCGATCGCGATGCCCCACACGACGACGGTCATCGCCCATGCGTGCAGCACCTCGTTGCGCCAGGTCCACGGCGAATGCCCGAGCCGTTCGAGGCGGGCCTTCTCGAGCCGCCACGCGGAGCGGATGCTGCCGGTCACGGTGCGCGGAAGGAAGGCCCAGAACGATTCGCCGTAGCGCGCGCTCGCCGGATCCTCGGCCGTCGCGACACGTACATGGTGACCGCGATTGTGCTCGACGTAGAAATGGCCGTATGCGACCGGCGCGAGCGTGATCTTCGCGAGCCAGCGCTCGAAGCGGTCGGTCTTGTGCCCGAGTTCATGCGCGGTGTTGATCGAGATGCCCGTCGCGGCGCCGAGCGACAGCGCGAAGCCGACGTAGTCGTACCAGGCGAGCGCGTGCGTGCCGACGATCCATACGCATGCGAAGAACGCGACGTATTCGACGAGGGTCGCGAGATAGACGATCAGCCGGTAGTAGCGCTCCCGTTCGAGGTGCGGCACCACGGCCTCGGGCGGATTGTCGCGATCGTCGCCGATCAGCGTGTCGAGGATCGGGATCACGCCGAACGCGAACAGGGGGCCGAACCACCAGAACACGTGCAGGCCCGTCGACAGCGCGAGCTGGGCGGCGAGAATCGGCAGCGTGATCGTCAGCGCGCCGAGCAGCCACAGGTAACGCTTGCCATCCGACCAGCCCGAAGCCGATCCGTCGGTCATTGCCATTGTCTCCCTCCTGCCGGCCGGCCCGAAGGCGGCCGCCTGTACGGTTGTTCGAATTCTCGTTGGCCCGCGACGCACGCGCGGTTGAACCGGATCGTCGTCCGGCTCTGCCTGTTATACGACCCATGCGCACGCTTGCCAAACTCCGGCACTAGGCGTGCGGCTCCAAACGGCGGCGCGCGTGCGGCGCAGGCAGGGAAGGGCCCGCACACGCCGATTGAAACATGCGGGAATGACCGGATCGGCCCGCGCGGGCGGCAGGTTTGTCAGACGGATGGCGTGCCGTGACGAGGATTGGCGCCGACGCTGCAGGTTCGCAACAAATGTTGCATCGCAATATGCGGAGCGGGATGGCGACCCATGTCGCTTGCTTCGGCGTTACCAATATTACGAATCATTACGCCCTTCATGATGAAATTCACGGGGCCCGACCTGCGACTGCCTCTTGCCGCAAGGCGACTGCTGCCAGGCGTCGAATGAAGCCGTCACGGTGGTCATCCGTTTGCCGCGTCGATGCGCCGATGCTGCACCTGCACACGGGCTGGCCGCATGGCCGCCCGCAGTGCCTGCCGCCTTTCGATTCGCGCTGCCATTTGAAAATTACGATTTGACTCATGCCCCGCTTTCGGTTGAAGCTAGTAGCTTGCTGTCCGAAGGGGGCTGTGCCTGCATGAGTTCGACCTTGACCGTTCGTCGTATCGTTGCCGACCAGGGCGGCGTGTATCGCGAACTCCGCGCTGCATCGCTGCGCGAGCCCTACGCGCCCGGCGAAGCGCCGGAGGCCGAATTGCTGAACGTCGAAACGGACGCAGCGTCGGCGATTGCCGCGCAGCGCGCCGTGTCCGACGAGTCGACGACTTTCCTGCTGTATACCGAAGGCCATCCGGCCGGCATGATTGGCGCGTATTTCGACAATACGCCCGATCGGCGTGCGTTCGTCAGCGAGCTGTGGGTCGCGCACGCGGTGCGCCATCTGCGCGGCGGCGTGCTGCTGCTGGAGACGGCCACCGCCTGGCTCGCCGAGCGCGGCGCCCAGGACGTCTACGCGTGGATTGCCGATGCGAACCGCAACGCGATCCGCTTCTACGAGCGCGCGGGTTTCGGCAACACCGGCGAACACGCGCCGATCGCGCGGATGCCCGGCGCGATGAAATCGCTGTACGTGTCGCAGGTGAAGCACTGACGCGACGTCAGAACGCGGGCCGCGCGGCGCGATGAAGGTCCGGTCGCCCGCTTGCCAGCCCGCTTTCCGGTTGCGCGCCCGCCCGGGCCGCTGCAACCCGGTTCCCCAAAAATAATGGCCGCGCGCGTGGACGCCTGTAAAATACGCAAAAAATTTTTGCAGAGTGTCCATGTCGCTTAAAAAATCGCCATTCTTCGAGCTGCGCAGCGGATCGGTCGACACGTTGCTGTTCACCGTGAAGACGACCGATCTCGATGCGTTGCGTACCGAACTGGTCAAGCGCTTCGAAGCGACTCCCGAGTTTTTCGCCGACGATGTCGTCGCGATCGACGTCCGCCGCCTGGCGGACGGCGAACGCGTCGCGCTGGCGGACATCCGCCAGATGCTGAACGACGTGCGGATGCGCCCGGTGGGTGTCGTCGCGCTGGCCACGCAGGGCTGGGCGGGGGAAGCCGGTCTGCCGTTGCTCGAGGCGCGCGATCGCCGCGCGCCGGCCGCGAAACCGGCCGAGGGTGCGGAGGCGTCGCCGGTCGCCGAGGCCGTCGTCGCAGCAGCAGCCGCGGCGGCGCCCGAGCAGGCGTCCGGGTCGGTGCCGGTGTCGAACCAGCCGGGCGGCCAGACGCTCGTGATCGACCGGCCGTTGCGTTCGGGGCAGCAGATTTACGCGAAAGGAGACCTCGTGGTGCTCGCGCCGGTCAGTCACGGCGCGGAGATCATCGCGGAAGGCAATATCCACATCTACGCGCCGTTGCGCGGCCGCGCACTCGCGGGCGTGCACGGCAATCACGACGCGCGCATTTTCTGCACGTGTCTCGAGCCGGAACTGATTTCGATCGCGGGTATCTATCGAACAACCGAGAACCCGTTGCCCGCCGATGTACTGGGGAAAGCGGTGCAGATCCGGCTCGAAGAGGAAAAACTGATGATTGAACCGCTGCGCCTGACGTAATACACGCGGTGCGCTCCGGATCGATCGGCTCTCATTGACGAACACAGGGTATTGGGTAAATGGCAAAAATCATCGTGGTGACCTCGGGCAAGGGCGGCGTGGGCAAGACGACGACGAGCGCGAGCTTTGCGTCCGGTCTCGCGCTGCGCGGCCACAAGACGGCCGTGATCGACTTCGACGTCGGCCTGCGCAACCTCGATCTCATCATGGGCTGCGAGCGCCGCGTGGTGTACGACCTCGTGAACGTGATCCAGGGCGAAGCGAACCTGAACCAGGCGCTGATCAAGGACAAGAAGTGCGAGAACCTGTTCATCCTGCCGGCGTCGCAGACGCGCGACAAGGATGCGCTCACGCGCGAAGGCGTCGAGAAGGTGCTGAACGACCTCACCGCGATGGACTTCGAATACATCGTCTGCGATTCGCCGGCCGGCATCGAGGCGGGCGCGCTGCACGCGATGTACTTCGCGGATGAAGCGCTGATCGTCACGAACCCGGAAGTGTCGTCGGTGCGCGACTCCGACCGCATTCTCGGCATCCTGTCGTCGAAGACGAAGCGTGCGACCGAAGGCAAGGATCCGATCAAGGAACACCTGCTGATCACGCGCTACAGCCCGAAGCGCGTCAGCGAAGGCGAGATGCTGTCGCTCGAGGACATCAGCGAGATCCTGCGCATCAAGCTGATCGGCGTGGTGCCCGAGTCGGAAGCCGTCCTGCATGCGTCGAACCAGGGCTTGCCGGCCGTGCATATCGACGGCACCGACGTGGCGGAAGCGTACAAGGACGTCGTCGCGCGCTTCCTCGGTGAAGACAAGCCGCTGCGCTTCACCGATTACCAGAAGCCGGGCCTGCTGCAGCGCCTCTTCGGCAGCAAGTAACGGAGGCCGCCAATGTCCATCCTTTCGTTTCTCCTCGGTGAGAAGAAGAAGTCCGCATCGGTCGCGAAGGAGCGCCTGCAGCTCATCATCGCGCACGAGCGCGTCGGCGGCCGCCCGCCGGCGGATTACCTGCCGGCGCTGCAGAAGGAACTGGTCGCGGTCATCTCGAAGTACGTCCATATTTCGAACGATGACATCCGCGTGAGCCTCGAGCGCCAGGACGATCTCGAAGTCCTCGAAGTGAAGATCGAGATCCCGCAGGCCTGAGTTCTATCCGCGTCCCTCCGCACGGCGGCACTCGCCGCCGTGCGCGTCTTACGCCCTGTTGCACTTTCGGGCACGCCGTAACACGGCGTCTGTCGGCCGTTATCGGTCCTCCCGCATTGAACGAATACGCTCGCGTAACTTGTTCAACCTGGAGGTTGTGATGGCTGTCTCTACTGTTCAACGTCGTATCGTTTCGCTCGCCGTGCTTGCCGCGAGCCTGTCAGCCGTCGTCGCGCCGCTTGCCGCGCATGCGGACGAGATTCTCGTCGGCACACCCGTGATCGCGCCGCAGGGCCGCGTGGTCGTCGCCGAGCCGGTCGCCGTGCGCACCGAGGAAGTCGTCATCGTCGCGCCGAATGCGCCGCCGCCGGTGCGCTACGAGGTCGTGCCGGCCGCGCGCGTGGGCTATGTGTGGGATCGCGGGCACTGGCACTGGGAGCATGGCCGCTACGTGTGGATCGGCGGCCACTGGGAGGCCGAGCGCGTCGGCATGCAATGGGTGCCGGGCCATTGGGACCAGCGCGGTCCGAACTGGTTCTGGACCCGTGGCCACTGGGCGTGATGGGGGGCGGGCGATGAAAAGAACCGCAATCGCCATCGCGCTCGTCGCGATCACGCTGGCCGGGTGCATCGTCGTGCCGGCGCGGCCCGTGTACTACCGGCCGGCACCCGTCGTGATCTACTGAGCGTCGCGCGGGCCGGGCTGCGCCGCGCCGTTGGTCCCGGCCGCGGCCGGCTCGTTGTCGTGCGGCGCCGGCGCATCGGCGGCGCCTTCGGTCGGTGCGGCGGCGGGCGGTACTTCACCACCTTCGTCGCGCAGCGTGTCGAGCGGGTCGGCGGGCGCGGCGGCCGCATCCTGCGGCTCGGTGATGCCGGTTGCCACCGTCGTGCTCGCCGCGGCTGCCGCGGCCGGTTCCGCGGCCGCGACGGGCGGCGCGAGATAGCGCAGCGCGAGCGTTTCGTAGAGCGGCGGCGCGAAGAAGCGCGATACGCGGCTCGACACCAACGCGGTGGCCATCAGCGAAATCACGAGTGCGTGACCGTTGATCATCTCCATCACGATCACGAACGACGTGATCGGCGACTGCGTGACGGCCGCCATATAGCCCACCATCGCGAGCGCGATCAGCATCGGCAGGCTCATGTTGCTGAACACGACGTGCAGCAGGTTGCCGAACCCTGCGCCGATCGACAGCGACGGGGCGAAGATCCCGCCGGGGATGCCCGGCAGGTACGAGGCGACCATCGACACCATTTTCAGGAACGGGTAGAACACCGACAGATGCTGGCTGCCGTCGAGCAGGCCGCGTGCTTCGGCATAGCCGCTGCCGAAGGTCGTGCCGCCCGATACGAGGCCGACGACGGCGATCGCGAAGCCGCACAGCGCGGCGAACGCGATCGGCCGCTCGCGATACAGGCCCAGCAGCCGCGCGGGCAGCCAGCGTCCCGTGTTGAGCAGCAGCCAGCAGAACAGCCCGCCCGCGATTCCCGTCACGATCGCGGTGACCAGCACCGCGAGCGCCAGCAGTTTCGGGAAATGGGGGCCGGCATCGATCGTACCGAAATACGTGTAGTTGCCGTTCAGGCCGAGCGCGACGACGCCGGCGAGTATGATCGCGGTGATCAGCACGCCGCTGGCGCGCGCGGAGAAGCTGCGCGTCAGCTCCTCGATCGCGAACACGATCCCGGCGAGCGGCGTATTGAACGCGGCCGACAGCCCGGCCGCCGCGCCGGCGAGCACCAGCTGGCGTTCGATCTGCGCGTTCGAGCGGGGGTAGAAGCGCCGCAGGTTGAACATCAGCGCCGCGCCGACCTGCACGGTTGGCCCTTCGCGGCCGATCGTGAAGCCGCCCAGGATGCCGAGGAACGACACCAACACCTTGCCGAACAGGATGCGCAGCGTCAGCAGCCGGGAGCCGAACGCGCTCGGGCGCGCATGCAGCGTCGCGATCACCTGCGGGATGCCGCTGCCCTCGGCGCCGCGGAAGAAGCGGCGCGTGATCCATACCGACACAGCGGCGATTGCCGGCGTCAGCAGCAGCGGCAGCCACGCGGCGTGATCGCGCATCGTGCGGAAGCTTTCGTAGCCCCAGTCGATCAGTCGCGCGTAGAGCACGGCCGCGAGGCCGACGACGATCGCGCCGAGCCAGAAAACGCCGTACTGGCGCCAGATTCTCAGCGAGCGTCGGGTGAGGGCGGGAAACAGGGCGGGAAGGGCGGCAAGAGCGGGGCGTGGCATCGGCGGGGCCATCGGGCAAAGGAGACATTATAAAAAGGAACCGGGGCCGCAAAGTGGGCGACAGGGTTTCGCAAGCTTGTAGCATTTCGTTGCAAATGTAATTCAAGAGTAATGTTCGCGGCGGGTATCCGTCGTTAGCATCCCCAAATGGCTCGCTCTTCCCCGCAAACGTGAAACGCATCCTCATCGTGAAAGTGACGTCGCTCGGCGATGTCGTCCAGACGCTGCCTGTCGTCGCGGATCTGCATCGCGCCTTTCCCGGCGTAACGGTCGACTGGGCGGTGGACGAATCGTGCGCGGAGGTCGTGCGCTGGCATCCGGGCGTCAGCCATGTCCTTTGCGCGCCGCTGCGCCGTTTCAAGAAGATGCGCAATCGCGGCGACCTGAAGGCGATCTCGGCGTCGATCAGCGCGCTGCGGGCGCACCGCTACGATGCGGTGATCGACCTGCACGGCGTCTACAAGAGCGCGATCATTTCGCTGCTGGCGCGCGCCGCGCGCCGCGTCGGCTACCAGACGCAGGATCTCGGCGAAACGGGCGCACGCTTCGCGTATTCGCATCGCTTCGGCCCGCGGCCGGATTGCGATGCGTGGCACGGGATGCGCGTGAGCGCGGGCGAGGCGCTCGGTTACGCGCCCGAGGGTGTCGCCACGTACGGCATCGTCCCGCCGCAGGACGCGAACCTGCCGACGGCCGTGACCGACGGCGCACCGTTCATGCTGTTGTTCCATGCAACGTCCAACCCCGACAAGAAATGGCCGGCCGATCACTGGGCCGCGCTCGCCACGCAGATGATGGCGCGCGGCGTGCGCGTGCTGTTGCCGTGGGGATCGGCTGCCGAGCATGACGACGCGCAGGACATCGCCGCGCGCGCGCCGGGGGCGGTCGTGCTGCCCGCGATGACGGTGCGCGAACTCGGTGCGGCGCTTGGCCGGGCTGCGCTCGTGGTGGGAGTCGATACGGGGTTCGTGCACATGGCGCACGCGTTGCAGCGGCCGACCGTGATGATTTTCGTCGCGACGTCGCGGCACCATTGCGGGATCGGCGGCGCGCCGAATGCCCTGTCCATCGGCGAGCCGGGCGCGATGCCGTCGGTCGAGGAGGCGCTGGACGCGATCGATACGGTCTGCCCGGCCTACGGCGCGCTGCGCGCGCGACTGACCGCCTGACGAAGCGGGGCGGGCCGGTTCAGGCGAGCAGCGCCTCGACCGTGACGACGGCGGTGATCGCCGCCAGGTTCGCAAGCAGCGCCTCGAACACGAGGCCGCGCCACGTCTTCGGCCGGAAGCGCAGCGCGAGCAGGAGCGCGCCACCGAGCGCAAGCGCGAGGATCAGGACGAGATCGGCATTGCCGAGGCGGATGTTCATGGCGGCGGCTCCTTCGGGGCGGGATCCGGGGGCGCGCGGCGGCGCACCCGGGATCGAGTATAGGCAGCGCCGGCCACCGCGCAACCCGGGTCGCCCCGGAGACTCAGACGAGCGACGCGTCGCGCGTTTCGCGCATCAGCAGCACGCCGATCAGGCTGATGGCCGCCGCAACCGATACATACCCGCCGACCCACGACAGCCCGCCGCGCGCCGCCAGCAGTTGCGCGATGTACGGCGCGATCGACGCGCCGAGGATCCCGCCGAGGTTGTACGCGACTCCCGCACCCGTATAGCGGACGTTGGTCGGGAACAGTTCTGGCAGCAGCGCGCCCATCGGCGCGAACGTCACGCCCATCAGGAACAGCTCGATCGTCAGGAACAGCGCGACGAGCGGCATCGAGCCGCTGCCGAGCAGCGGTTCCATCGCGAAACCCGACAGCAGCGCGGCGATCGCGCCCACGACGAGTACCGGTTTGCGGCCGAAGCGATCGGATGCCCACGCGGACAGCGGCGTCGCGAGTCCCATGAACACGACCGCGAAACACAGCAGGCCGAGGAAGCTCTGGCGCGGAATATGCAGTGCCGACACGCCGTATGACAGCGAGAACACCGTCGAGATATAGAACAGCGTGTAGCAGACGACCATCGCGAGCGCGCCGAGCAGCGTCGGCTGCCAGTGTTGCGTGACGAGGGTTGCGACCGGCACGCGTACGCGCTCGTTGCGATCGAGTGCGGCCTGGAACGCGGGCGTTTCGGTGATCTTGAGTCGCACGTACAGGCCGAGCGCGACGAGCACCGCGCTGACCAGGAACGGGATGCGCCAGCCCCAACTGCGGAACTGCTCGTCCGACAGCGACAACGCGAGCGCGAAGAACAGGCCGTTCGACATCAGGAAGCCGACCGAGGGCCCGAGCTGCGGGAACATGCCGAACCAGCCGCGCTTGCCCTGTGGCGCATGCTCGGTCGCGAGCAGCGCGGCGCCGCCCCATTCGCCGCCGAGGCCGATCCCCTGGCCGAAGCGCAGCACGCACAGCAGCACCGGCGCGAGCGTGCCGATCGCGTCGTAGCCGGGCACGAAGCCGATTGCGGTGGTGGATACGCCCATCACGAGCAGCGACGCGACGAGCGTCGATTTGCGCCCGATGCGGTCGCCGAAGTGCCCGAACAGGAACGAGCCGATCGGGCGCGCGATGAATGCGATGCCGAACGTGACGAACGCGGACAGCGCCTGTGCGGTCGCGGAGCCGTGTGGAAAGAATACGGGGCCGATGACGAGCGCGGCAGCCGTTGCGTACACATAGAAATCGTAGAACTCGATCGCGGTGCCGATGAAGCTCGCGAACACGATGCGCCGGTGGCTGACGGCGCCGGCCGAACCGGTTGCGTGTGCAACGGTCGGGGGGGATGCGGACATGGATGTCTCCGTTTTGTCGTTAGGGCGGTCGGCTGGGCGTGCGGTCGGACAGGCGGACGCCTGCCGGGGAGCAGCCGAGCGGATGATGCGGTAGCGGCGTGGACGCGCGCCATGGCGCGGACGTCACCCGCCGGTCGACGATGGAGACGGGTACGTCGCCGCCGCCCGGTGCCGGCGTGGTCGGCTCGCATGCCGGGTGGGGCGCACGAACGCGCGCGCGGCGTGATGGCCGCGCGATTGCGGAAAATTATAGCCAGCGCTGCCGCGCACCGGCAATCGCGGTGCGGCGGCCGGTCAGTCGATCGATTGCGCCTGCGCCGACGCGGTGCTTTGCAGCTGGAAGTGGCCGTCGTCGTTGAAGAGCCAGCCTTCCATCATTTCGAGCCGGCCGTTGCCGTCGAGCAGCCGCGACGGTGGCGGCGGCAGC